>PMYJ01000011.1 GCA_003170875.1 Candidatus Dormiibacterota bacterium
CCGATCGATCAACAGTCGCCAGTACGACTTGTAGGTGGCCGCCGTGCCCTTCGAGAAGCTGGCGGTCACGGTATCCACGTACTCCGCCACGGTCGGCCCAGTCCCGGGCGTCCTCAGGCCGTCTGACGGGTATACGTGGGCGAGGTCCCCCACAACGGCGCCTGGTATCCAGGGATCCATGAGCCATTGGTTAGTGAGGCCGAGTGGCAGGCGGCGAACAGGGGCCATGTACCAGGCCGAAGGCGAAGCCGGGACGTCCTGTCTGGAAAAGTCCTGTGTGGAGTCTGTGGCCGGCGAATGGCCTTGGATCAGAACGGCGTCGGTTGTCCGTGGCCAGTTTCCAGTCCGCGGTTTTGGCCACCAGATGTCCGCACCCCTCGCGGTGATTTTCAACTCTAGGTGAGCTTCTGGGCACCTCCCCGCTGGCGGGCCTCCTTGAGCCGGAACGACTCCCCGGAGGTGGCCACGACGACGCTGTGATGGAGGAGACGGTCGAGCAGGCTGACCGCCGTGGTGTGCTCGGGTAGGAACCGTCCCCAGTCCTCGAACGGCCAGTGTGAGCCGATGCCGAGGGATCGCTGTTCGTAGGCGGCGGCCACGATGCGGAAGAAGAGCTGGGCCCCCGTGTCGTCCATCGGGGCGAAGCCGATCTCGTCGATCAGGATCAGGTCTGCCTTCAAGATCTGCTCGATCACCCGGCCGACGGAGTTGTCGGCCAGACCCCGGTAGAGGGTCTCGACCAGTTCGGTGGCGGTGAAGTAGCGGACCCGTTGTCCTTGCTCGACGGCATGGTGCCCGAGGGCGACGAGCAGGTGGCTCTTGCCCGTGCCCGCCGGTCCCACCATGCAAAGGTTCTCCTTGGCGGTGATCCACTCGAGACTGGCCAGATAGTCGAACGTCGCCCGGGGCACCGACGAGGCCTCCACGTCGAACTCGTCGAGTGTCTTGCTCACCGGGAAGGCGGCGGTCTTCATGCGACCCCGGGCGTTCGACGCGTCACGCGACGCGATCTCGGCTTCGACCAATGTGCGCAAGAACTCCTCGGGCTGCCAGCGCTGGGTCTTGGCCACCACCAGCAGCTCCGGGGACAGTTGCCGCATGGCACCGAGACGCAGGCGACGCAGTCCGGCCTCCAAGTCGACCGGCAGGGGCGGCGGCGTGGTGCTCATGACTCGCTCCCGATGGCGTAGTCGCCGAGCGNNTGGGAGCGCGTCTCGACGACAGGCAGGTCGACGATGAGGGCGTCGCCCGGTGCGCGCGGCCGGGGAACACCGGTGCCTGCAGCCAGGATGGAGCGCACGTCTGTGGCCCGGAACCGTCCGAACTCGACAGCGCGCCCGATGGCTGCCAGGAAGGCCGCTCGGTCGTGGGCCGCCTCCATGGCACACAGCTCGGTGAGGTCGGCGGCCAACGTGGTCACGCCCCGGGCGGCCGCCCCCTTGATGAACGCCTCGGCCACCGGTCCGAGGGCACAGAAGGCCTGCTCTGCTTTTGTCTTGGGCCGGACCGCCCGGGCGGGGTAAGGACGCGCACCGCCGTAGTGGTCGTCACAGATAGCCGTCTCACCAGGGGCAACGAGGTCATGGCGGGCGATGATCTCGCCCAGGAAGACGACGGTCACCGTGCTGTTGGCCACCACCAGCTCGACTTGGCGGCCGATGTGGGACATCGGCACCGAGTAGCGGGCCGAGCCGAACCGGACACAGCTCAGCCGGTCGACTTTGCGGAGCACGACCTTGCCGATCCGGGCCCGGAGCGACGGCAGATCCCCGAGCAGTTCACGTTCGACCAACAGCCGTTCGGCTGGCACCGCAGCGATCTCGGAGTGCACCTGGGCGTTCACCTCGGCGCACCAGGCCGCACCTTTGGCGTTGGCACCGGCCAGGTCCGAGACATCCAACTCTGCCGGGATCATCAGGTCGGACTTCACGTAGCCAACCAGGTTCTCGACGATGCCCTTCGAGGCCGGGTCGGCACCCTGGCAGAAGTCGGGCCGCGTCCCGTAGTGGGTGACGAAACGCACGTAGTCCGGCGTCGGGATAACGAGGCCCGCCACCGTGCCACCCTTCAGACATCCCATGCGGTCGGTGAGGAGCGTCTTCGGCACGCCGCCGATCGTCTCCATGCACGCAGCCAGTGCGGCCATGGTCGTCTCGGCTCGCAGGTTGTCGGCGAAGTACACGAAGCGGAACCGACTCCAAGCGAGCACTGCGCAGAAGACGAACAGGGGACCGATCTCCCCCCAGTCGAACACCAACATGTCGCCCGGTGCCCACACGCCCGGCCGGCGTCCCCGGTGGTGGTCGATGCGCCACGTCGCCTTGGCCTCGGCCACCGCCCGGCGCAGATTGCGCGGCGATCCGGAATAGCCGGCGGCCCGGACAACGGGCAGCAGACGCTTAGCCGAGATCCGACCGTCGGTCTTCGCCACCCGCTCGGCGATGATCGCTGTCACCGGGTCGTAGTTGTGGGCGACGGCCACCTCCACTGCCGGTGTCGTCTCGGCCGCTCTCGCCTTGTCCACGGCTCGCTTGATTGTTTTGTCAGTGGTGCCGCAGATCTCGGCTGCTGCTCGGTAGGAGCCCACCTCTTGGTAGGCAGCATGCATGTCCATTCGTTCCCTCGCTGATTTCATGGAGGAGTCCCTTCGGTCGGAACGGCGGTTGGCTAGCACCGCCACCGTGACCGGCCGAAGGGGCCCTCAAGTGGATGCTTCAGCGAGGGGTGAGGACATCTGATGGCCATAACTGCGGACTTCTCGTGGCCACAGGTGCGGACTTCTCATGGCCAAAAGTGCGGACTGTTTCGTGGCCACGGACATAGACCACTTCGTGTCCCACCGACCAGGTGTTGTGGGACTTCGCCCGGTGCCCAGCCGCTCGCGAACATGACCGGGCGCAGAAGGAGGACAGGAA
>PMYJ01000192.1:0-593 GCA_003170875.1 Candidatus Dormiibacterota bacterium
CCGCCGACCTCCACCTCGTCGGGATGCTCCTCGAAGATCTGGGATGGGAGGGCGCGGCCGGCCACGATGCGGTGCTTCCCGGAATGCGCCTTGAGGGCGCGCACGGTGGCGACCACGACGGCGGCGTCGGGGCGCAGCCCGCTCACCCGGCACTTGATGTCGAAGAAGCGCTCGGCACCCATGTCGGCGCCGAAGCCGGCCTCGGTGACCAGGTAGTCGCCGGCCCGGTAGCCGATGAGGTCGCCGATCACCGACGAGTTGCCGTGCGCGATGTTGCCGAAGGGCCCGGCGTGAACGATGGTCGGGGTGCCCTCCAGTGTCTGGACCAGGTTGGGTTTGATCGCCTCGAGCAGCAGCACCGTCATCGCACCGGCGGCATGCAGGTCATCGGCGGTGACCGGCTTCCCATCCCGCGCGTGACCGACGACGATGCGGCCGAGCCGGCTCCGCAGGTCGCGCACCGATGTCGAGAGCGCGAGCACTGCCATCACCTCGGAGGCGGCGGTGATGTCGAAGCCGCTCTGCCGCGGCACACCGTCCTGGGCGGCGCCCAAGCCGATGACCACGTTGCGCAGCGCCCGGTCGTTGACGTC
>PMYJ01000192.1:624-2322 GCA_003170875.1 Candidatus Dormiibacterota bacterium
TCGAAGGGGATCAGCGTGCTCCGGCCGCCGCCCGCCGCGCCGCCCTTGACACCGAAGGTCGGGCCCATCGACCCCTGCCGGAGCGAGACCACCGCCCGCCTGCCGATCCGGCGCAGGCCGTCGCCGAGGCCGGTGGCGGTCACCGTCTTGCCCTCGCCGAGGGGAGTGGGGGTGAGCGCGGAGACCACCACGTAGCGCGCACTCCGTCCTTCACGAAGGGCATCGAGCGCCTCCAGGCGGATCTTGGCGACGCCCTGTCCGTAGGGTTCGAGTAGCTCCGGCCCGATCCCCATCTCTGCGGCGACGTCGCCGATGGGGCGCGCCGCGGCTGGGAGGGCGCGGCCCAGCGTGGATGCTTTCATCCCTCCATCCTGACCGACTCCGGGGGCCGGAACCTATAGGCGGCGGCCATCAACTGATAAGGCACAAGGTCCCGTCAGCGTCGAGAATTGCCGCCGCCGCCCTGGGTCATCATCAGGATCATCAGCAGGTTGAGGAAGAGGTTGAAGACGTCCAGGTAGATCTTGAGCGCCATTCGGATCGCGTTCCCTGGGGCGTTGCCGGTGGTTGTCACCCGCTGGATGTCGTAGAGCAGGAAGAGCGAGAAGACCACGCACGCGGCGGCCGAGATGAAGATCTGGAAGGCCGTCGACTGGACGAAGATGCCGATCACCATCGCCACCACCACCCCGATCAGGGCGGCGAAGAGCCATCCCCCGATCCGGCTGAAGTCGCGGCTCGTGGTCCGCGCGTAGAGGGTGATCCCGCCGGTGGTGACCGCGGTGGCCGCCACGGCCTCGTAGACGATGTACTGCTCGCCGTTCAGCGCAATGAGGTTGAGCAACGGTGAGACGGCGATCCCGGTGACGACCCCGAAGGCGAGGAAGAGGACCATGCCGATGCCGGGGCGTGCGGCCAGTGCCTGAGTGGCCATCACCAGGACGATCATGGCGATGAACCAGAGGAAGCTGCCGCCCGAGTAGATGGTGTTGAGCCCGGCGCCGCCGAGCAGGATCCCGCCGAGGGCGCAGAGCACCAGCAGGCAGGTCAGCCCCATCACCTTCTCGGGGAGGCTGATCGCCCCCTGCATGGTCGGATTGGCCCAGCCGTGGGTCTCGCCGTAGCCCTGACGGGAGGAGAAGGGGTTGTAGAGGCTGCGGTTGGAACCGCCACCCACGCCGCCATTCATGTTGAACATCGCGGATCTCTGGCTCCAGATGGGGAGATCGGTCGTCTCTAGGTTACGGTACCTCGCCTGTCCACCGGGTTACACGTGCTGCTCGGCCCACCCTGTGGCAGACGGCCACGGGGTGGGCCCGCAGACGGCGATCAGGCGACCGTGACCGCCTTGTTCAGATAGACGTCCTGGATGGCGTTGAGCAGGCCGACTCCCTCGGTCATCGGGCGCTGGAAAGCCTTGCGACCGCTGATCAGCCCGGTGCCACCGGCCCGCTTGTTGATCACGGCGGTGCGGACCGCCTCCTTGAGGTCGCCTGCTCCCGACGAGGCGCCGCCCGAGTTGATCAGCCCGGACCTGCCCATGTAGCAGTTCACGACCTGATAGCGGGTGAGGTCGATGGGGTGAGGGGTGGTCAGCTTCTCGTAGACGAGCTTGCTGGTCTTGCCGTACTTGAGGGCGGTGTAGCCGCCGTTGTTCTCCGGCAGCTTCTGCTTGATGATGTCGGCCTGGATGGTGAC
>PMYJ01000192.1:2375-4663 GCA_003170875.1 Candidatus Dormiibacterota bacterium
CCCATGTCCCAGGCCTGCTGGACGGTGCCGTACATCACCTGGTCGAACTTGTTGGGGTAGGTCAGCAGTTCGTTGTGGTTGAGCTTGACGATGAAGGGGATCTTGTGCGCCCACTTCCTCGACACTGAACCGAGCACGCCGAAGGTGGAGGCCACCGCGTTGCAGCCGCCCTCGACCGCCAGCTCGACGATCTTCCCACCGTCGAAGTAGATGGGATTGGGCGCGAACGACGCGCCCGCGGAGTGCTCGATGCCCTGGTCCACGGGGAGGATCGAGACGTAGCCCGTGCCGCCCAGGCGGCCGTGGTCGAAGAGCGTTTGGAGGCTGCGCAGCACGCGCGGGTTGCGGTCGCTCACCGACCAGACCCGGTCGACGAAGTCGGGGCCGGGCAGGTGGAGCTGGTCGCTGCTCACAGTCTGGCAGCGGTGCTGCAGCAGGTCCTGCGCGTCCTCGCCGAGGATCTCTTCTACGTTGCTCAGGGGGGTTGCCGTCGCCGTTGCCATGTTGTCCTCCGGGAAAGGGCTGCGGGCGAATTCTCTCCCATCCGGCCCGTTCCGTGACTTCCGAACAGAATGACGCGTTCAGAGCGGCCTGTGGAAGGCCCGATTCTCCCGCCCCGCCGTCATGTACCGTAGATGGAATGGACCTGCTCCGCATCACCGGCGGTGGCCGGCTCTCCGGGGAGGTCGCGATCTCCGGCAGCAAGAACGCGGCCCTTCCGGTCATGGCCGCGGCGCTCCTCACCGACGAGCCGCTGGAGCTGACCAACGTCCCGGACATCGAGGACATCGGGACCATGGCGGCCATGCTCGGCCACCTCGGGGTCGCCGTGGAGAAGATCGCCGACGGTCGCTGGCAGCTCGACGCCGGGCGCGTCGAGGCGGCCTCGGTGGGCGCCGACCTGACCCGGCGGCTGCGGGGCTCCTTCCTGCTCCTGGGGGCGCTGGTCGGCCGGACCGGCCAGGCGGAGATCGCCAAGCCGGGCGGGGACGACATCGGGATGCGACGGGTCGAGCAGCACCTGGAGGGGCTGCGGCTGATGGGGGCGGAGGTGGCCGAGACCGCCACCAGCTTCGTGGCCCGGGCAAAGCGACTCCGGGGCGCCCACATCTACCTCGACATGCCGACGGTCACCGGCACCGAGAACCTGATGATGGCCGCGGTCCTCGCCGACGGGATCACCGTTATCAGCAACGCCGCCCGCGAGCCGCACGTCTACGACCTGGCCCGCTGCCTGGTCGGGATGGGAGCCCGGATCAGCGGCGCCGGCAGCGAGCTGATCGTCGTCGAGGGCCAGAGCACCCTGCTGCACGGCACCCACCACCGGGTGATCACCGACTACATAGAGGCCGGCACCTACATGACCGCGGCGGCCGCGACCGGTGGCGATGTGTCCGTCCACGGGATGCGCCCCAGCGACCTCCGTTCGCTGAGCAACAAGCTGCAGGCCGCGGGCTGCACCGTCGTGGAGGGAGGCAACCACGTGCGGGTGACCGGCGGCAGGCTGCGCGCCGTCGATGTCACCACCTGGCCCCACCCCGGCTTCGCCACCGACCTTCAGCCGCAGTTCGGGGCCCTGATGACCCAGGCCGAGGGCATCAGCATCATCAGTGAGGCCCTCTACGAGAACCGCTTCCGGCACGTCGCCGAGCTGGCCAAGATGGGCGCCCGGATCGCCGTCGAGGGGCGGAGCGCGATCATCACCGGTCCGACCGCGCTGCACGGCACCGCCGTCTCGATCCCCGACATCCGGAGCGGGGCGGCGCTGGTGATCGCCGCACTCTGCGCCGAGGGCACGACGGAGCTGGAGAATGTCTTCCACCTCGACCGCGGTTACGACAGCCTGGAGACCAAGTTACGGTCGCTGGGAGTGACCCTCGAACGAGTCCGCCCGGGACCCGGCGAGTCGTCGGCCCGCGACCTCTCGGGCGTCATCGGAGATTGATCGGAGGACCCCTGCGGATGCTCGGCAAGAGGCTGGGGATCGATCTGGGCGCCGGCAGTGTGCGGGCGGTGGTGCGCGGTGAGGGGCTGACGATCACCGAACCGTCGGTGGTGGCGCGGCACCGGCGTCGTGGCTATTCCGCCGCCGGGATGGCGGCCGCCGAGCTCGTCGGCGACCCCGAGATGGAGCTGATCCGGCCCGTGGGCGCGGGGGCGATCGCCAACCTCGAAGCCGTCGGCGCTCTCCTTCACCAGCTCGTCAACCGCGCCGCCGGGAGGCAGCGCATCTTCCGCCCGGACGTGGTCGTGGCCATCTGCCCGTCGATGGGAGGCGACGACCGCCT
>PMYJ01000192.1:4708-11637 GCA_003170875.1 Candidatus Dormiibacterota bacterium
CCCGGCGTATCGAGGAGGCCCATGGCGCCGTCATCGACCCCGCCGTGGCCGAGGACATCGTGGCGTCGCTGGCGTGCGTCGGCCCCCACGAGGAGCGCCGGATGCCGGTCCAGGCCGGGGTGGGGGAGGGGTCGGTCACCCTCAGCATCGCCTCCGTCGATGTCGCCGACTTGGTCGACGCCCACGCCCGCCAGATCGGGCACGCGATCGAGGAGGTGATCGACGAGACGCCGATCCCGCTCCGCCGCGGCATCCTCGAGGAGGGGATCGCCCTCTGCGGGGGCGGAGCCCGGCTGGAGGGATTGGACCGCTATCTCAGTATCCAGACCGGCATCACGGTGCGGGTGGCGCCCGATGCGCCGACCTGTGTGATCCGAGGGACCCAGGCGGCCGTCGAGAACCTCGACGTGCTCCGCCGCTCCTTCATGTACATCCGGTAGCCGCTATCCGCTGATCCCGATGACCTTGAGCTCGATCCTGCGCGGGATAGCTCGTCGAAGCACCTCACACCGCACCGATGGTCGCCCGGGCGAGTCTCAGGTCTGGAACCAGCCGGCGACGTCCACGATGGCGTCGATGGCGCCCAGGTCGTTGAAAAGGTCGACCGTCCCGGCGTTGCTCCCGGTGGTGGCCAGCTGGACGATCACCAGGTTGGGGCTGTTCTGGTACGCGCCCACGTTGAGATCACTGGCGATGGGCAGCGCGACGTCGGCCGGGTAGAGGGTGAAGTATGTGAAGGAAGTCCCCGAGACGGCCGTGACGTTGGCGATCACCGCCACCGGCGGGGTGGTCCCCCCGGCGCTGGGAAGGCCATCTGCTCCTGCCACCGGGATGGTGAGGGTCCCACCCGGGCTCAGGGGGTCGCCGGAGCACTCGGTCGAGTAGCCGACGCTGGCGGCGCTGCGGGTGTCACAGATGCGGGTAGGGCCGATGGCGTAGTAGTAGGCGCCCTGGGAGGTCTCGATGCCGTCCCCGAACCACCCGCTGACGTCGAGGATGAAGTTGATGGTGCCCAGGGAGTTGTAGACGCAGACGTCCTGGTCGGGGCCCACGGGGACGATCACCCGGTTGGGCAGGTTGGTCTGGGCGTTGACGTTCAGGTTGGAGAAGGAAGGAGCGCCAGTGGGGCAGCTGTCACCGCTGTTCGGCGGGACCACGCTGAGGTAGGTGCCCTGGGTGCCGGAGACGGCGGTTAGGTTGAGGGCGACCGCCGCGGTGGTCGCGTCGGTGGGGACTGAAGCGGTGCAGGAGGGGTCGCCGGTCGGGCACCCGGAGACCACCACCTTGGTCCACTCGCCGGCACCGAGAGCGGAACCCGAGCAGGCGGTGTCCGCGCCCGAACGGGTGTCGCAGATCCGGAGCGGCGAGATGGGGTGGAACAGCCCGGGAGTCGTCGAACCCGAACCCGGCGCCGCGAAGTACCCCTCCACGTCGACGGCCACGTTGATGGAGCCCAGGGAGTTGTAGATGCTCACCTCGCCGCCGGTGCCCAGAGCGACCACCACCAGGTTGGCCTGGTTGGTCTGGGCGGGCACGTTGAGATTGGAGGCGGTGGGTAAGGAAGAGCCCGTCGGATAGACGGTGAGGTAAGTGCCGGCGGTGCCGCTGATGGCGGTGACGTTGAGGACGACGGACTGAGCGGTGGAGGGCACGGACTGTGATTGCGGGCCGGTGACGCTCGTGACCTGTAGGGTGCGAGTCTGGCCGGGCCCGAGGGCGGGGCCACTGGAGCGGGTGTCGAGGAGGCGGAAGGGCAGCAGCGCGGTGTAGACGCTGCCGGTTGTGCTCCAGTAGCTGAACTGGCCCGCCAAGCTCATCACGCTCGTACCAGAGGACGTCGTGACCGTGACGTTGGCCGTTCCGGCCAACTCGGCCGGGCTCGTGGCGGTGATGGAAGTACTCGACACGACAGCCAAGCTGGTGGCGGCAGTGGTGCCAAAGTCGACGACTGTCGCTCCGGTGAAGTTGGCCCCGGTGATCGTCACGGCGGTCCCGCCCGCAACCGGCCCTGTCGCCGGAGACAGCCCACTGACCACGGGAAGAGGCGCAGCCGGCGTCGTGAAGGTCCCCTTGGATCCATCGGTCGTCCCATTGGCATTCGTCGCCACCAGCCGGAAGTCATAGATCGTGCTCGGACTGAGCCCAGCCAGGACGGCCGTCGCCGCCACCGCGCTGATGCCCGACCCCGCACCAGTCGAGGTGGTGGTCGTGCCATACGAGGTGCTCGTGCCGTACTGGAACTGGTAGGTGGTCGCGTACGCGTTCGGGTTGACCGTGCCGTTGAGAGTGGCCCCGCTGGCCGTAACCGAGCTCGCTGTACTCGTCGTCACGCTCGGAGGGAGGGCACTCCTCAGGGCGCAGAGCAGTCCAGCCAATACACCGGCGTTCGGTGTGCCAAGCCCGGAGGCCATGTCAAAGCCAGTTTCGGCGGGATAGAGGCCCCTATTGGTTCCCCTGTAGTCGTTGTTGCCGACGGTGATGTCATGGAGGGCGCTCGAGTAAGAGGAACTCCCAGCCACCGTGTAGAGCGCCGGGTTGGCGAAGCCGATCGGTGTGCCGGCGCAGGCGCTGTCAGCGTTGATGAGCGCCATCAGCGCGGCCCACTGCGGGGCGGCGGCACTCGTGCCGCCTATTCCCTGCCACTCGTCGCCGTATGTGCCGGTCCCCGTGTAGTAGATGAGATAGCCCGTATAGGGGTCGGCGTCGGCGCTCACGTCGGGGACCTCCCGGCAGTACTTGCCGGTGGGCGCACCACAGGGGAGCCCCGAGGAGTTGGCGTTGATGACGTGCAGCGAGGCGGGGGCGCTCGACTGGTAGGAGGGCATCGGCCAGCTCATCGAGATGCCGCCACCGCCGGCGTTCCAGACCGTCTCTGTTGGCGGAGGGCCCAGAGCCGACAGCGTCGTCCCACCCACGCCGGTCACATAGGGCTGGCTCGCCGGATCATCGACCGCCAGCGCCGTGTCAGACTCAGATTCTTCGAGGCAGTCCTCCGAACCGGTGTCTCCCGCCGATGCGAAGATGGACTGCCCTTGCGCGGCGGCCTCCTGGAAGAGGATGTTCTCCTCGTCGTAGTAGGCCCCGTAGCCGGCGAGCTCGCATAACCCCCACGAGATAGAGATCACCTTGGCCACGTCTTGACTGACGATCTTGTTGACGGTGTCCCAGGCACCCGTGCCAGTGTCCGGCCCCTGGTAGACCACGATGTTCGCCCGGGGCGCGAGGCCGATGATCTCCTCGATGTCGAGAACGGGCTCGACAGAATTGTCAGATTCCGCCCCCGCCCCACTGTCCACCGTGACATAGCTCACCGAGGCGCTGGTTCCGTAGCAGAGCTGGTAGGCGTTGATGTCGGAGGTGAGGTTCGGCGCGAGCTCGTAGAGGGCAACCGTCTGGCCGGCGCCCAGGTCCCCGGCGCCGTACAGGCTCGAGAAGCGATACGCCGAGGCGAGCTGATCCGCGGTGTACGCGTGCCACGGGGGAGCGGCATCGATCGCGGCGGTGCAGGGCTGGGGCCCGCCGGTGACGACCTGTGGGGTGGAGGCCGTGGTCGGTGCCTGCGGCGAGGGGAGGAGCCCCAGAGGCTGAGGAACCTGGAGGTCATCGAGCCCGACCACGCCCTGCACCAGACCGGCTGCGCTGCCGGGAATTAAGGGCGCGGCCGTGTTCGCGTAGGCGACACGGCCACCTGCCAGCTGGTACCGCTGGAACCCGATCGAGAAGGCGTGGGAGAGCTGTCCGGTGGTCGCTGCCACCGGGATGCTCAGATGGTCGGCTGAGATCGTGCCCGGTTGCAAGCCCTCGGCTCGGAGGGCCGTCTCGACTGCCGCGATCGTGGCATCGGTTGGCCCGAAGACGCTGGGGAACTGACCCGGAGCCAGATAGTGCCGGTAGAGTGCGGATCCTGGTGTGGAGACCTCGGTGGCGAACTGGGTGAGCGCAGCCGGATCACGAGGCTGGAGAACCACGTCAACGTTGAGCGCCGTCGTGGGCGGCGGAGACGTCAGCGCCTTGGCACCGCTGGGAGCGGAGGGGACGGTACCGATGCGCGCCGCTGGTGCGGCCGGCCCAACTGCGGGCGTCGATGCAGCACCGGCCACTGTCTGCACCAACATCGCGGAACTCGCGAGCCAGAGGGCGACGGCAACGACACCGACGGTGGTTGCTCGGAGGCGACGGAGAACGGGACTCCGCCTCTGCCTCTTCAAGAGCCCATGCACCCCGTGCGCTCCTTCTCCCAGCCGCCGCCAGTCGGCGCGATGACACTCGATCTGACAACGCTGTGGATACAGTCGCTCCAGAAGAACTCGCGCCGAGGCTGAGAGCACGACAAGANNACCGGCGAGCCCCCTCGTCAGCTTGGTCACGGCCCGCCCCACACACCAGTTGATCTCACGAGCACCCCCGATTCTCATCCGGAGCCGGTCAGAGCGAGGTCTCGATCGCCGCCAGCACGTCCTCCACCCGGATCTGCTCCATCATCCCGCCCGGCCCGTGCGCGAGATGGTGACCGTGGTGTTGCGGCAGCGCCTGGATGACGCGGTGCTCGGCCCCGTAGGCGCCTCGCCGCCGCCCGTCGGTCGGGCCGAAGAGGCCGATGGTCGGCGTGCCGACCGCGGCGGCGAGGTGGAGGAGGGGCGAGTCCCCGCAGATGACCAGATCGCAGAGCTGGAACAGCGCCGCCGTCCCCAGCACGTCGAGCTGGCCGGTGAGGTCGGCGTGGGGGGCGGCGACGTCGGTCGCCGCCGTCTCCGCCGCGTCCTCGTCCTCCGCCGCCCCCACGAAGACGATCCCGGCTCCGTGGCGGGTGGCGAGCTGGTTGGCGAGGTGGGCCCAGCGCTCGGGGTCCCAGCCGGTGGTCTGGGAGTCGGGCCCACGCAGGTCGGCGTGGCCGGTGCCCGGGGCGAGGGCGACCAGCAGCCTGCCGTCGGCGACGGCGGTGCTGTGGAGCTGGACCAGGGCCTGCTGGGAGGCCGCCGGACCGGGGTCCAGGAGGGGCTCATGCCGCTCGGCCGTGATGCCCAGGAGGTGGGCGATGCGGAGCCATGTCGCCGCCTGGTTCTCCCCCCGCCGCGGCGCCACGTGGTCGCTGAGCAGGGCGGTGGTCAGCCCGCCGCCGACACCGAGCCGGCGGGCGAATCCCGCCAGATAGACGAGGATCCGGGGCCTCGCCGCGGTCCCGCAGATCACCGCGACGTCGAAGCGCATGCGCCGGAGCCGGCGCCACGCGGCCAGCCCCCGGATCGGGGAGGCGGAGGGGTCCAGACCCCGGAGGGTGATGACCTCGCCCGCCCCCGCCAGGGCGCGCGCGACCGGGGCCGCGGCGGGCGCGCACGCAAGCGTGATCTCCGCCGCGGGGGACCCGGCGGCGAGCGTCCGCAGCAGCGGCGACGCCTGCAGGGTCTCCACCTGGCGGCCCCACACCAGCACCAGCACTCTCATTTCGGGCGTAACCCTAGCAATGATGCAAGGGGGAATTGCGGAACCCACACGCCGCTGGCGGCGTGGGGTGCGAACATAGGCCTCATATGGGTTCCCTGGCGGGACGCGATCTGATCTCAATCGCCGATCTCTCCGCAGCCGAGATCACCGAGGTCCTGGACGTGGCCTCCGCGCTGAAGGCGGGCGCGGATCCCGGCCGCCCCCTGGCCGGCCGCAACCTGGCCATGATCTTCCAGCGGCCGAGCAATCGCACCAGAGTTTCCTTCGAGGTGGCCGTCCGGCACCTCGGCGGCCACCCCATCCCGCTCTTCAACAGCGAGATCCAGATCGGCGAGCGGGAGTCGACGGCGGACATCAGCCGCATCCTCGACCGCTACGTCGACGGCATCGTGGCCCGGCTCAGCCACCATCGCGACCTGGTCACCATGGCGCGCTCAGCCCGCGGGCCGGTGGTCAACGCCATGACCGACCGCGAGCATCCCTGCCAGGTGCTCGCCGACTGCCTGACCATCCGGGAGCTGCTCGGCCACCTGGCGGGCGCCCGCGTCTGCTACGTGGGCGACGGCAACAATGTCTGCACCTCCTGGATCTACGCGGCCACGCTCCTCGGGATCGACCTGCGTGTGGTCGGGCCGGAGGGCTACGAGCCTCACCCGGTGGTGCTGGAGCGCGCCGATGCGCTCGCCGGAGGCCATTCGTCGGTCCGCCACTCCCATGAGGCGGCCGAAGGTCTCGAGGACGCCGAGATCATCTACACCGACGTCTGGACGAGCATGGGGCAGGAGGCGGAGCAGCAGCAGCGCCGCGACGACTTTGCCCACCTGCAGGTCAACGATGGCCTGCTCGCCCAGGCTCCGCCCACCGCGAAGGTGATGCACTGCCTGCCCGCCCACCGCGGCGAGGAGATCACCGACTCGGTCCTCGACGGTCCCCAGTCGGTCGTCTTTGACCAGGCCGAGAACCGGCTCTGGGCGCAGGAGGCCCTGCTCAGCCTGATCTTCAGCGGAGCGATCCAGAACGGCCGGGGCGCCCGGCCGTCCGGGGCAGCGTGATTCCCTCATGACTGAATTCATCCACAGCGCCCTGGTCTTCCTCGGCGCGGTCCGCTGGCAGGACATCGTCGACATCGTCATCGTCGCGTTCCTGCTGTACCAGCTCTTCAAGCTGATTCGGGGGACGCAGGCAGTGCAGCTGCTGGTCGGGCTGGCGGTGCTGCTCGTGATCGGGCTGCTCGCCCAGGTCTTCCAGCTCCGCCTCCTCCAGTTCATCTTCGCCAACGCCGGGACGGCGATCCTGATCGGCGTGATCGTCCTCTTCCAGCCCGAGCTGCGCCGGGCACTGGACCAGGTCGGGCGGCTGGGCACGGTGGGCTTCATCCTGGGACGGCACACCCAGCCGGTGGCGCGGACCGTGGAGGAGGTGATCCGGGCCGCGGCCACCCTCAGCGAGGGGCGGACCGGCGCTCTGATCGTCTTCGAGCGCGAGAC
>PMYJ01000236.1 GCA_003170875.1 Candidatus Dormiibacterota bacterium
CCCCTCCACGTCCGCCACCAGGTCCACCGTCCCCTGGTTGTTGTACAGGTTGACCTGACCCTCTATCCCCAGCGCCACCACCACCAGGTTGGCGGTGTTGGTCTGGGCGTTGAAGTTGAGGTTTGAGCTGAGCGGCTGTCCCGTCCCGGTGGGGTAGATGGTCAGGTAGCTCTCCGCCGAGCCCGACACCGCGGTCACGTTCAGCGCCACCGAGGTCGCGCTCGACGGCACCGACTCACCCCCGACCGTGAAGCCGGTCACCTGGAGGGTCATCGTCTCGCCGGGCAGGAGCGCCCCGGTGCCGCACTGCACGCAGGTCCCGGAGCGGGTGTCCAGGACCCGGAAGGGGGTCACCGGCACGTAGCTGGCGAGACCCACGTACAGGTACCCCGCATTGCCGTCCGTCAGGCTCGACCCCTCGATGTCGCTGGCGACCAGGGTCACGCTGCCAGCCGCATGGGCCGGCGTGGTGAAGCTGAAGCTGGTCGAGGTCTGGTCAGACATCGTGACCGACGCTCCCCCCAGGGTCACGGTCATGCCGGAGACGAAGTCGTATCCGCTCACCGTCACCGTCTGGCCGCCTCCCACCGGCCCTGCCGCCGGNNAGGTTTTCCCAGGTGGTGCTGGACGCGCTCGGCGCCTGCAGGCCGACCGCCCAGCAATTGACCGTGCCGTCGCACGTCATGGCGTAGAGGTAGTCGTAATCGGTGGCGCCGGTGACGCCGCTGTTCACAGTGTTCCAGCTGGACCCCGAGTACTCCTCGAAGAAGCCCCGAATCTGATCGGTGGCGAGGTCGACGTAGTAGACGCCCACGGCCCAACAGTCCGTCGCGGTGATGCAGCTCACCCGGTTGAGACCGCTGTACACACCCAGGCTCGGTGACGAGAACTGCACCCAGCCGGACCCGTTGTACTTCTCGATGAGCGTCTGGTCCGCGGAGGTTTGCCCGACCGCCCAGCACTCACTGGCACTCGCGCAGGTAACACCGTAGAGTTCGGCGGCGGTGGTCAATCCCGAGACGGCCTGCCAGCTGCTCCCACTGTAGGACCAGATCAAGATGGTAGGACTGTACTCGATATTCCCGCCCTCTCCGACCGCCCAGCACTCGCTCGCACCCCAGCAGGCGATGCCGGAGAACAGCTCATTGGCCGGCGTTGTCTGGGAGGCGGAGGACCCCCAGGAACCGCTGCTGTACTGGTCGATGAACCCTTCGTAGACCCCGCTGAACAAGTTGTAGTCGTAGCCGGATGCCCAGCAGTCCGAACTGGTGACGCAGGTCACCCCGGTCAGCCAGTTGGCGCTGCCCGGATCCGGGCTCGTGACGAGCGACCAGACGCTCCCGTTGTACTGCTCGATGATCGTGCCGTCGCTGTAGGAGTCTCCGACCGCCCAGCATTCGGTGGCGCTTGCGCAGGCGACCGCGTTCAGGTAGTTGGCGGTGGGGTCGGGGTTCGGGCTGCTGACCACGCCCCACCCACTGCCCGTGTTCTGCTCGATCAGTGTCCCGATGACGCCGTCCACGTTGTCCTCGCCCACGGCCCAACAGTCGTCCGCGCCCACGCAGGTGACTGCGTTGAGCTCGTCCTGCTCGGAGGTGTCGGGGCTGCCGACGACGCTCCATGTGTCTGAGCCCCCATTGATCTGCGACGGCGCGCCGGTGGACGATGACGACCCCACACCCAGACGGCCTGCGGCCCCCGAGGCTGGGGCACCCAGATTCACGTGAGACCCGGATATCGGCTGGAGGCGGTCGGTCGGGACTCCTCGCTCAGGCTCCGCTGTCGTGGGCTGCCCAGGCGTCGACACGCCGGAGACGGCCCCGGCCGTCAGCGCCGGGGTGGGGGCGGCCGTGAGCGCAGCCGCGGCGGAGCCCCCCCCGGTCGGGGCCAGCGCGGCGGCGATGGCCAGGGCCGCAACCACCAGGGCTGCGGGAAGACCAGCTTGCCCTGCGTGGCGCGCGAGGCGCTGACGAGACCCAGTGCCGGAGATTGAAATACGGCTACCGCGCATGCCCCACTCCTTTTCGTGACCCGTAGGGCAGAGCGCTCCGCCACTCCGGGCCGCTGGTCCGGGCGCAGTCTAGCAGTCGTGGCGAGGGATCGTGGAAACGCTTTCGCCGGCCGGTTGCGGCTGTCCGCCGGTCCGGGACCGCGGGGGGGTGCGGAGGGTGAGAGGTCGCGGCCAGGCGGGTCTGCCGAACGCTGCCCACGAGGAACCTCCCGCCGCCCCGGATCCTGTGACGCCGGACCCGGGGGACGGAATCGATCTCCGCGAGTGCCCTTCCTCTACTGGAACCAGCCCTCGACGTCCATGACGATGTCGATGGTGCCGAGGGAGTTGTAGACGTCGACGGCCCCGGTGCCGGCTCCCGAGGAGCCCAGCTCGGTGATGGCCAGGTTGGGCAGGTTCTGCTGGGCGTCGACGTTCAGGTCCGAGGCGTTGGGGGTGGTTCCGCCTGCAGGGTAGACCGTCAGGTACGTGTCGCTGCTCCCCGAGACCGCGGTTACGTTGGCCACCACCGCAACCGGTCCGGAGGCGGGTACCCCGCCGACGCCGGTCACCTGCACCGGCAGGACATCCCCGGNNGTGCCCAGCGAGTTGTACACGCAGACGTCGGTGTTCGGCGCCCCGGTGGAGGCCGGCCCCAGGGGCACGATCACCCGGTTGGGCTGGTTGACCTCGGCCTCGACGTTCAGCGTAGAGCTCTGCGGCGGCACCTGACCGCTGGCCGAGCACTGTCCACTCGAGTTGGTCGGGTAGACGCTCAGGTAGGTCTCCTGGTTCCCCGACACCGCCGTCAGGTTGAGCACCACCGCCACGGCGGTCCCGTTACTGGGGATGCTCCCGCCCGAGCCGGTCACCGTGGCCACGTCCACCGCCTCGGCCTGCCCCGGTCCGAGCGGCAGGCTCGGCCCGCTGCCCTCGTTGTTGCACGGGTTGGCGGGCTGCCCCGCCCGCGAGTCGCAGACCCGCAGTGGCGCCATGGTGTGGAACTCGCCGGCGGTCCCCGAGGGGGCGGTGAAGTACCCCTCCACGTCCGCCACCAGGTTCACCGTTCCCTGGTTGTCGTACAGGTTGACCGCACCTCCCGTCCCCAGCGCCACCACCACCAGGTTGGCGGTGTTGGTCTGGGCGTTGAAGTTGAGGTTGGAGCTGATCGGCCTTCCCGTGCCGGTGGGGTCGATGGTCAGATAGCTGTTCGACGAGCCTGACACCGCGGTCACGTTCAGCGCCACCGAGGTCGCGCTCGACGGCACCGACTCGCTCCCGACCGTGTAGCCGGTCACCTGGAGGGTCATCGTCCCGCCGGGCAGCAGCGCCCCGGTGCCGCACTGCACGCAGGTCCCGGAGCGGGTGTCCAGGACCCGGAAGGGGGTCACCGACACGTAGCTGGCGAGACCCACATACAGGTACCCCGCGTTGCCGTCGGAGAGACTCGACCCCTCGACATCGGTGGCGACCAAGGTCACGCCGCCGGCCGCATGGGCCGGGGTGGTGAAGCTGAAGCTGGTCGGGGTCACGTCAGAGATCGTGACCGACGCGCCCCCCAGGGTCACGGTCATGCCGGACGCGAAGTCGTATCCGCTCACNNTCCTGGTCATCGGCGATGCCAACCGCCCAACAATTGACGGCGCCGTCGCAGGTGATGCCAGCCAGCTCGTCGTACTGGCCCGCATTGGGGCTCGAGACAGTCGCCCACGCAGACCCGTCCCACTGCTCAATCAGCGTGTCCGAGAAGTTCGTCCCGGCAGCCCAGCAGCTATCAGCACTGACGCAGCCGACTCCCAAGAGCGAGCCGGCACCGCCGGGGGTGGAGCTGAGGGCCCAGTCGGTGCCGTTCCACTGCTCGATGAGAGGCGCAATGCTGTATTGGTAGGACGTGCCCACGGCCCAGCAGTCGCCAGCGCCGACGCAGGTGACGGCTGCCAGCTCGTTGAACGTGCCCGACCCACCGAAGTCGGCAGAAGCCACTTGCGACCAAGCGGATCCGCTCCACTGCAGCACCAGCGTCTGCTCGGTGGTTCCATTGGAGTAGGCGCCGACCGCCCAGCAGTCGCTGGCGCTGACGCAGGTGACGCCATCCAGCGAGCTGGCGGCGTAAGCGCTCGTACCAGTTCCACTGATCGACCAGGCAGCGCCGTTGTAGCTCTCGATCAGCAGTTGGGGGTTGCCCGCGCCGCTGTTGATGAAACGCCCGACTGCGAGGCAGTCGCTCGCATTCACACAGGCGATACCGTTGAGGTCGTTGGGGAAGCTCGACGCATTGGGACTGGTGACGATCGACCACGTCGTGCCGTTGAATTGCTCGATCAGCGTTCCGAAGTAGTCTTCGCCCACCGCCCAGCAGTCGGTGGCGCTGACGCAGGCGATGCCGTTGAGGTCATTGGGGACGGTCGAGCTGGTGTCCGGGCTGCTGACGACTCCCCAGCCATCACCGGTGTCGTGCTCGATGAGGGTCTGCCCTACCAGGCCGGTGTCCGCTCCGCCCACCGCCCAGCAGTCGTCGGGAGAGACGCAGGCGACGCTGTTCAGATTGTCCTCATATGTGAGGTTCGGGCTGGGGACCAGGCTCCATGCGGAGTTCGACACGTTGGTGACCCCGGCGGCCATCGCGGCGCTCGCCGACGTCAGGCCCAGCCCGGAGGCGGCGGCGCCCCCGATCGCCGCGGCGGCAACCATCGCAGCAAGAAGCATCCGGAATCCTGCAGGGCGGGAGGCATCTCCCCAGGTGGGACTCCCGATCTGGTCCGGCGTGAATTGCCGCTCCGTCCGGCTCATCTCAGCATCCTCCAGCTTGCGCCTCAGGGTTGTCCGGTGGGCAACCGCGGCCCTCTCCGACACTGCCCGTTCGCGCAGCCCCCGGGGCACCGGTACCTCATGAAACGCGGTGCCCGCAGGATGGTTACTGGAACCAGCCGGCGACGTCGACGACGGCGTTGATGGTGCCGAGGGAGTTGTAGAGGTCGACGGCCCCTGCGTTGCCCCCGGTGGTGGCCAGCTGCACGATCACCAGGTTCGGGGTGTTCTGGTTGGCATTGACGTTGAGGTCACTGGCGGTGGGCAGGGAGACGTTGGCCGGGTAGAGGGTGAAGTACGTCTCGGAGCTCCCCGACACGGCGGTGACATTGGCGATCACCGCCAGCGGCGGGCTGCTGCCGCCAGGAGTCGGGAAGCCGTCCGCCCCTGCCACCGGAATGATGCGGGTTCCACCGGGGCCGAGGCTGGTGCCCGAGCACTCGGTCGTGTAGCCGACGGAGGCGACGCTACGCGTGTCGCAGATGCGCGTCGGTGCGACCGCGTAGAAGTGGGCGCCGGGGGCGCTCTCACTGCCGTTTCCGAACCAGCCGTTGATATCCAGGATGAAGTTGATGGAGCCCAGGGAGTTGTAGACGCAGACGTCCTGGTCGGGGCTGAGCGGGACGATCACCCGATTCGGCAGGTTGGTCTGGGCGTTGACATTGAGATTGGAGAAAGCAGGGGTACCGCTCGGGCAGGCGTCGCCACCGTTCGGGGGGACGACCGAGAGGTAGGTGGGCGAGCTGCCGGAGACGGCCGTCAGGTTGACGGCGACCGCGGCGGCGTCAGTGGTGGGCACCGACCCGGTGCAGGAGGGGTCGCCGGTGGGGCAGCCGGAGACGACCACCTTGGTCCACAGGCCCTGGCCGAGAGCGCTCCCCGAACACGCGGTGCCCGAGCCGGTGCGAGTGTCGCAGATGCGCAGCGGGGTGATGGGGTGGAAGAGACCGGGGACCGATGACCCCGAGGCGGCGGCGAAGTACCCCTGCACGTCGACCGCCACGTTGATGGAGCCGAGGGAGTTGTAGATGGAGACCTGGCCCCCCGAACCCAGGGGGACGACCACCAGGTTGGCCTGGTTGGTCTGGGCGGACACGTTGAGGTTGGAGGCGGTGGGCACGGCATTGCCGGCCGGGAAGACCGTGAGGAAGGTGCCGGCCGTACCGCTGATGGCGGTGACGTTGAGGACCACGGACTGGGCGCCGGAGGGCACCGAATCGATCCCGCTGACCTGGAAGGTCATGGTGCCGCCCTGGCCGAGGACGCCGTCAGACGAGCACTCGGTGCCGGTGCCCGTGCGCGTGTCACAGATGCGGAACGGCTGCAGTGCCGTGTAGGCGGTCCCTGTGGGCTGCTGGCTCATCGGGAGCAATGGAGGGACGGACCCATAGGCCACGTTGAATCCGTCGGTGTCGCCGTCCGGTCCAGAGGGTGTGGAGACGATCGGGCCGCCCGGGTAGGTGAGAAGCATCTCGCCCCCGTCACTGGCGGTGAGGCCAGGGTTGCCACCGTTGACCGTCCCCGGGTCGAAGGTCATCTCTCCGTAGTCTGCCAGGGTCGAGAGTTCGCAGTCCGGGGCACAGACCTCGGGTCTCTCCATGATCCACTCCGCCGAGTCCTGCGGCCCGCTGTAAGCCTGGACGGTGCTGAAGTTGATTCCGTCGGTCCTGTCCTGGAGCGCAATCGTCCAGTTGCCGCCGCTCCCCTCGGTGACACTGGCGCAGACGCTGTCGCCGGGATAGACCGTCCCGAACCTCATCGAATCCGCGGGAAGGATCTCCCACCAGGCGGAGTAAAAGAGGGAGCCCTCAAACGACTCCTGCGTGGTCCCGGTCTGGATCAGATCGGTGTTGCTGAAACCGTCGATGCCGATCCACGAGGAGGAGAAGGAATCTGGTGAGCTCACCGGGACCGTGGGCACCAGCCAGCAGCCGGTGACGGCGGAGAAGGCTCCTGAGCTTCCGGTGATGGCGTATCCCGACCAGTTCGTCGAGAGCCACCCGCTGTTGTCCGTCGAAGTGTTGACTGGGGTCCGCGATGGGGCGGGCATCATCGGCTCGTGCTGGATCAGCGGCGGCGCGGCTGCCGCCACGCCGGGGACGGCCGCCACCCCGGACGCGGTCACGAGCCCGAGCACCGCTGCGGCGGCGAGCCACCGCGGCCAGCTCCTCACGGAGGCGGGATCCGGTCAGACGTGATGATCGATCGGATTGGCACTGCGCGGCGATTATGGGTGCAGAGGCCGGGGTTGACAAGTGCCACGGCACCCCCGCATCTGCCATGTCCTCGCCTCCGACCCGGTGGTCGCACCCCTCCGCCAGTTGCAGAAACCGGTCGAGCCGGGTCGAGGCGGCTCCAGGCCGGCCCCGGGTCACGACGCGGCCCGACTGCCTCGACCTTCCAGTCGGACGCTCGCCGCGGCCCGTGTCCTTAGAATCGCTTCCGAGCTACGAGAATGTCCTGCCCCAAGCGTACACCCCCCAGATTTCTCGCGGATCCGCGGCGGATGGACGGCCCGCACCTCCCCACCACTCACCGCAACGACCGTGAAGATCACTGAGAAGCGACGTCACGCCGCTCGCTGGCTCGCCGGCGCCGGCATCGAGATCGGGGCGCTTCACAATCCCCTGCCCGTGCCCTGGGCGGTCTCGGTGCGCTACGTGGACCGGCTCCCCGTCGACGACCTGAGGCGGCAGTATCCGGAGCTCGGCGACGAGCGCCTGGTCCCCATCGATCTGATCGGTGACGCCGAGAACCTGTCAACTCTCGCCAATGACACCCAGGACTTCGTCATCGTGAACCATCTGCTGGAACATCTTGAGAATCCCCTCCGAGGACTCCAGGAGATGGTGCGCGTGCTGAGGCCGGGAGGCATCCTGTACTTGGCGCTGCCCCATCCGCGCGTCACCTTCGACAGGTCATCTGCGTGCGATCCGGAGGAATCGGGGCGGGTCGGGAACTGTAGACTGGCCGCGTGCTGAACCCTGCCTCCGAGGGCCCCACGCCGGTTCCCAACGCCGAGGGCGGGATATCTCATCGGCCTCGCGCGGACCAGTACGACGCCTCCTACTACGCCCATTACTACTCCGGCGGTGATCGGGTGGCCTACGAGCGGAACGAGCAGTGGCTCGGCTTCTTCGGCGCCGTCGCCACCCGGATCGCGGCCGACCTGGCTCCCGCCAACGCCCTTGACGTCGGCTGTGCCCATGGCTTCCTGGTCGAGGCGCTCCGCGACCGCGGCATCGACGCCAAAGGCTTCGACGTCTCGGACTTCGCGATCTCACAGGTGCGCGAGGATGTGCGCCCGCATTGCTGGGTGGGATCGGCCCTCGACCCGATCCCCGGGCACTACGATCTCGTCACCTGCATCGAGGTGCTGGAGCACCTGGAGGAGAAGGACGCCGACCTGGCGGTGGGGAATATCTGTGCCGTCACCGACGACGTGATCTTCACCTCCACCCCCACCGACTATCGCGAGGAGACGCACGTCAACGTGCGGCCTCCCGAGTACTGGGCCGGCCTGTTCGCTCGGCACGGCTTTGCTCGCGACCTCGGTTTCGACAGCTCGTTCCTGGCCTGGTGGGGCATGCGCCTTCGCCGCACCCGAGACCCGTGGCACCGGCTCGCCGTGGATTACGAACGCGAGTGGTGGCGGCTGAATCAGGAGGCCCGCGAGCGCAACGCGATCGTGCTCTCCCAGCTCGACCGCCAGAATGAGCTGGAGGGGCGCCTTGAGGCCCTAGCGGCGTCCAACGAAGCCGCGACGGCCCGCGTGACCGAGGTGGAAGAGGCGCTCCAGGAGAGGGTGAACCAGCTCATCGAGAGGGAGAACGAGCTCCGGGAGATGGCCAAGGTGGTGGCCGCGTACGAGGGCAGCTCGGCGTTCCGCATCGCCAGAAGGATCCGTTCGGTCATGCGGCGTGCTGTTCCCGGCAACCCCCGACGAGGCCGTCCCCCCAAGGGCGACGACCACGGTCGGCAGCGCGAGCGCGACCCTGAACGCGACGCCGCCCCGAAATGACGTCGAACGGGGGCCGCAGTTCTCATGGGGCGAGCCAGCCGGACGGCCAGCAGCCATCCCTCGCGCAGCTCAGGCGTGAGCTGGATGACGCCCACGTCCTTCTCGCCGGTATTCAGGGCTCGACCACGTTCCGCGCCGCGGCGAAGGCGAGCCGCCTGGCCCACCGGCTGGTACCGCCGGGGTCGCGCCGGCGCCAGGTGGTGCGCAGATTGCTGGGGCGGCGCGGGCCGGGCGCGGGGACGGCGCCCGCATCGGTCCTGGAGAGCGGCCCATCCAACCTGCGACGCCTGACCTCGCGTGCCGCGTCGGACGGGCAGGCTTTCACGGTCGTGGTGTGGTCGAGATCGGGGGGAGACCTCCGGAGGACACTCGCCTCGCTCCGGGCCCAGAACTGGAGCCACTGGCAGGTCGCTCTGATGGAGCCGGCAGGCGCAGACCCGCCGGCCCGGCTGCCCGTCGAGGACTCGCGCATCCGCCGCCATCGGGGCGCTGCCGCCTCGAGCGCCATCGCCGGGGTGCTCGGCGAGCTGCCGGAACGGGAGATGGTTCTCTTCCTCGAGGCCGGCGACAGCCTCGCCCCCGATTGCCTCTACGAGATCGCGGCGACACTCCGGCGCGACCCCCTCGTCGACCTCGTCACCTGGGACGACGAGGTCGCCACCGAGCCTCGCCGCTCCCGCCTACGGGTCCGTCCCGCGTGGTCGCCGGAGACCCTGCTCTCGGCCAACTACCTGGACCGAGCCTTTGCCCTGCGCGCATCGAGCACCCGCGCGGCAGAGCCGGCGGTCGCTGGGTCCGTGGCGGCGCTGATCTGGCGTCTCCTGCTCCACTGCGATCTCGCGGACCGGCAGGTTGCTCGCATCGTCCGACCTCTGAGCAAGGCCGCCCGCCCTATGGGGATCTCCCCGCGCGACTCGACCGTGGTGGTGGGCGACGAGCTGGGGCGGCGCGGCT
>PMYJ01000226.1 GCA_003170875.1 Candidatus Dormiibacterota bacterium
GCCGGGTACAACATCTACCTGGGGCAGATCCCCGAGGCGGCGACCGTGGCCTCGATGGAGGACCCGGTCGACACCAACGTCTACGCGGCGAACGGCACCCTCATCGACGTCATCCACCCGTCCGGCACCTTCCACCTCCACGCCTCGTACGCCGACATCTCGAACTACGTCCTGGAGGCGACGGTCGACATCGAGGACCGCCACTTCTGGACGGAGAGCTCCCTGGACCTGGGCCGGATCGCGGAGGCCGGCGTGGGCTACCTGCGCCACACCAACGCGGGCGGCGCCTCCACCATCCCCGAGCAGCTCGCCAAGATCAGCTTCCTGCAGGACAACGGCAGCCTCGCCTACAAGATCAAGGAGATCATCCTCGGGGCCGAGCTGGTCAACGACTTCACGAAGCAGGACATCCTGGAGATGTACCTGAACCGCATCCCCTACGGGAACCAGGCGATCGGGATCCAGACCGCGGCGGAGCTGTACTTCCACGAGCCCGCGAGCGCTCTGGACCTGGCCCAGTCGGCGATGCTCGCCGGCCTGCCCCAGGCCCCTTCGGAGTACGACCCCGACCTCAACCCAGGGGGCGCAGCACAGCGGCAGGGCGCCGTGTTGCAGGCGATGGTGACGATGGGAAGCATCACCCAGGCCCAGGCGGACGCGGCGGCGGCCGAGCCGCTCAAGTACTACACGTGGGAGGAGTACCTCCCACCGACCACCATCGACGGGGCCAACACCTCCAGCTTCCTCAACTACCTCACCGGCTACTACCTCCCCAGCCTCTTCAATGGAGACGGGTTCGAGGACCCCGGCGGCTACGACATCTACACGACGCTCAACCTGAAGGACCAGGCGCTCGGCGATGCGACGGTGCACAGCGTGATCACCTCCAACCCGGGCTGGTTCGTGCAAGGGGCGGCCGGCGGTGACGGCGCCCTGGTGAGCCTCGACCCGCAGAACGGGGAGATCCTGGCCATGACCGGCAGTGCCAACTACAGCAGCACGGTCTACGGCCAGGACAACCTGGCCATCGATGAGCGCCAGCCGGGCTCCACCATGAAGCTCTTCACCTATACGGACGCGATCGCTTCGCGCCAGTACACGATGACGACGCAGGTCTCGGACGAGACGATGACGATCAACGGGTGGACGCCCAAGGACTACGAGGGCTTGTCCGCCGGCTACGGCTTCTGCGAGATGGAGTACTGCTTGGGCAACTCGCTGAACCTGCCGGCGGTCAGGACCGAGTACGCGCTGGGCGTGCTTCCCGTCGCCAACCTGGCCGTCGACGCGGGGGTCAGCCTGCTGCAGGGGGCAAACTTCCCGTCCTCCACCACGTACTCCTTCACCCTGGGGACGCTGCCGATCAGCCCGTTGGACCTCGCCGACGGCGCCGCCACCATCGCCGACCTCGGCGTCCACCATTCCCCGGCGCCGGTCACGAAGATCACCGATGCGGCGAGCGGCACGCCGGTCTGGACCTACAACGCCGCCGCCAACGCCCAGCGGGTGGTCCCGGAGAACGTCGCATACATCATGGACGAGACGCTGAGCAAGGCCACCTACCGCCTGGCGGCGTTCGGCAGCTACCAGAGGCTCAGCCTGCCGGATCGCCAGGTCAGCGCCAAGACCGGCACCAGCGGCTCCGGGTACGACAACTTCGACAACTGGACGGTGGGTTGGACGCCGACCATCCTCACCGCGGTGTGGGTGGGCGACCCCCAGGGCGAGAGCGCCAAGTACGGGCTCTCCAATGTCACCAGCGGTGTGACCGGGGCGGCGCCGATCTGGCAGACATTCATGGAGGGCGTGACCGCGAATACCCCGGCGATCTGGTACCAGACGCCCTCCGACGTGTACCAGGCGGGCGGCGCGTACTACCTCCCCGGCACCGGTCCGGACAGCCCGATGGGCAACGGCGGCCCGATCTGCAACCCAGGCTGCCGCGGGCTCCCCACGGCCTCGGACACCCCCTTCTCCCAGCCTTATCAGACCCCGTCGCCCACGCCGGTGCCCTCGCCAAGCCCTTCGCCGTCCTCGGGGACTTAGCGACCGTCCGGCCCTGGCTCGTCCTCCGCTCCGCCGGGCCCGTCGTGGCGAAGGATCGCCCACACGCCGTCGAGGTCGGCGACGTCCGGCAGGGCCTGATCGAGACGGACAGCATCGGTCTCCTCCGTTCCCAGGGCGGCGACCCGGATCGAGACGCTGCACCGGATCTTGAGGGGGACATCGTCGGCCTCGGAGAGGCTGTCGCTCAGTGACCACCAGTACTGCAGCGAGACGTCGTCGGCCGCCTGCAGGCTCACCGAGAAGGCGTTGAGCGCCGGCGCGTCCGGATCATCGTCGACGTCCGCCGAGAAGACCCGGAGCAGGCGGAGGAAGGCCTCGCGCTCCATGCTGACGTCGAGCGCATCGACGAACCGCTCCGGCGCCGGCGCATCGCCGGTGCCCGCGAGCGGCTCCGATCCCGCCGGCCCCTGGAGATCGCGACTGCCATCGAGCACGTCGTAGGTCGCGTCCTCGACCACGATCTGCCCCAGCTCGGCCTCGAACTCCTCCAGGTCGAAGATCCGGGGATGGGCGACCAGGCGACCCCAGCGCTCGCCCCCGTCGAGGCTGTACGCGTAGGCGGAACCGTGGCGCGCGACCAGGAAGCGCTGCGGCTGGCCGGGCCCGTACAGGGCAACCTGAGCGCGGTCGAGCACCCGATCCTCGTACTCGACAAACGTTTCGAGGACGAGGCTGACGGGCTCCGCGGCACCCTGCTCGCCGGCCGCCGCCGCGAGCGTGCGCTCCTGAAACTCCACGGTCACCCGCACCCGCCCGGCGTCGCCGAGACCGGCGCGCATCTCACGGTAGAGGGCACCGAGGCTGAGGCGCTGGTCCGAGCTCACGACAGGACGGGCGGTGACGAGGGGCAGCGGCACATCGCCGGTGGACAATAGCGCGAACGGCCCCCGGGCCTGCGCGGCGGTTCGCCACCTCTCCCGGCGGGGCCTCCCCCCTCCGCGCCGATAGACTGGCCCAGTGACGGAGAACACCTGGTCCGACGAGGGGGGGCTGCCCCCCGAACCGCCGGCGCTCGCCCGGCTGGTGGGCCTGGGGCTGGTAACTCGCTACCGCCTCCGCCTCGCCGATCCCCGGGACAGCCGGCTCGGTGAGCTGGGCTCGGATTACGCACTGGTGACCGTGGCCTGGACCGGCACCCGCTCGGCCCTGGTCGGCTTCTTCCAGCCGCCGGACGACCCAGGGGCACAGCTTGCCGACCTCCACCGCCGGATCGGGGCCGCGCTGCGCTGGGGCGACGCCCGTCTACGGACTCAGCCGGCGACACACTGCGACATCCTGCTGGTCGCCCTCTCCCCCCTCACCGCCCAGCTACCACCACCCGCCCACCCGGCGGTCCGCCTAGGGGTCGCGTGGACCGACGCGGGGTCCGGCGAGGCCGGCGCCCTGCTCCCGACGCCACCCGGCCTGCCCGGCGTGGGCGAGATCCGGACGGCGGCTCGCGCACTCCGGGGCGGTTCCGAGGCGCCGACGCTCGCGGCCGTCGACCTCGCCGAGCGCGAGACCGTCCACAGCGGCTACGTGGCCCCGACCCGGCGGGCGCTGATCTCCACGCCGCGGCTCACCTACGCCATGGTGGCGACCTTCGTCGTCATCTTCCTCATCGAGAACACGATGTGGCAGCGCTACGGCGGCCCTGGAGACGTGAGCTACGCCGGCTACTCGGCGGTCGGAGGCATCGCCTTCGGGTACCCCGGGGGCAGCGACTGGTGGCGGTTCTTCAGCACCGCCCTCCTCCACGTCCCCGGCTTCTTCAACTCCGGTGGAGGGCCCAGCTCGTACCTCTCGCTCCACCTGCTGGTCAACTGCTACTCGACGGTCATCCTCGGCCGCATCATCGAGCCGCTGTACGGGCGGATCACCTTGACCGCCACCTTCATCGCCACCGCCTTTGCCGCCAGCGCGGTGAGCGTCCTTGCCAGCACCCTCAACCTCCCCTTCTCCGACTCGGTCTTCCTCGGAGCCTCAGGGGGCCTCATGGGCCTGCTGGGGCTGCTCTTCACCCTCGGCCGGGTCCAGGGAAGGGAAGTCCCGGCCGGGCTGGCTCACGCGCTGCGCCGCGGGGTGCTGATCTCTCTGTTCATGACCGTGATCCTGGGCTTCACCTTCTCCGGCTACATCGACAACTACGCCCACCTGGGCGGCTTCGCGACCGGGGTCCTGATCGGCCTGGTCATCCCCCCCGTGCGCGCTGTCGGCGGCCGCGACCTCGCACTGTGGCAGAAGGCGGCGCTCATCGGCGTCATCGCCCTCGGCACGGTGGCGGTGCTGCTGGCGGTGATCAACCTCGGCCAGTTCCTGGCCTCCAACCCGGCGCCCCTGACCATCCCCTGAGCGAGCCGCGGCCCCTGGATGCCGCTCCGGCCGACAAGATCAGGGGAGGGAGCAGCGGACCTGACGCCGACCTGGGCGGAAAGGGGCTGAAGCCGTCTCAGCCGACCTCGGCCCTGGGGGAGCTCCACAGCCCCTCCAGGTCGTAGAAGATCCGCTCTCCGGGGAGGAAGACGTGGGCGATCACCGAGTCGAAGTCGACGCACGCCCAGGAGGCGTCGCGCATCCCGGCCACGTGCAGCGGCCGGGCTCCGAGCGCCCGGCAGGCCTCCTCGATATTGTCAACAATGGCCCTAACCTGCCGGTCCGTGTCGCCCTCGCAGACCACGAAGAAGTCTGCGATGGTGGTCTTGCCCCGGAGGTCGATGCTCACGACGTCGCGCGCCTTCTTGTCGGCGGCGGCGGAGCTGATCGCCTCCACCAACTCTTCGGACGTCATCCACAAACGATTATGACATCGGTGCGGGCGCGGACCGGCCGGCCTGTGGCCGGGCCGGAGCGACCGGAGCGCGTCGGGTACCTGGCCGGCTCAGCGATAGAGGCCCCGCTCCTCGATGATGGCGGCGACGGCGGGGCTGACCAGGCCGTCCAGCGTCTCCCCGGTCGAAACACGGCGACGGATCTCGGTACCGGAGATGTCCGGGGAGTCGATGCCCACCACCCGGGTGAGCTCGGGCAGGAAGCCGAGGGCGATCGCCTCCGCATGGCGGATCGGAGCCTCCCCGGCGCGGTTGACCAGGACAAAGTGGTAGCTGCCCAACAGCTCGGCGGCCCCGTGCCAGGCGGACGTCTGCCGGGCGGCGTCGGCACCGAAGACCACCCAGAGCTGGGTACCCCCATGCCCGGATCCCAGGTCGCGCATGGTGTCGAGGGTGTAGGACGGGCCGGGGCGCCGCAGCTCCAGGTCGAGGGCGGCGATGCGGGGGCGTCCCTCGATCGCAGCTCTGCACATCGCCAGGCGGTCGGCGGCGCCGGCGATGACCGGGCCGCGGTGGGGCGGCAACCCGGCCGGCACCACCCAGACCTCATCAGCCAGGACGCCGTCCCTCGCCTGCTCGGCGACCGCGAGGTGACCGAGGTGGAAGGGGTCGAAGGTGCCGCCGAAGACCGCGACCCGGGTGGGGCTCATCCGCGTGACCGGCGCGGTGGCGGGGGGAGGGATCCCAGGGCGTCCGCCTTGAAGGTGAACTCGGCGGAGCCGATGCGGACGGTGTCGCCGTCCTTGCAACCGGCAGCCGTCAGGGCGGCATCGACACCCGCAGCTGCCAGCCTCCGATGGAGTACGGCCACCGCCTCCTCCTCGTCGAGGTCGGTGCGCTCCACGATCCGCTCGACCGCTGGGTCGGTGACCCGGTAGGCCCCGTCCGGCTCGCGATCCACCCGTGGCGGTCCGGTTGCGCGGGAGACGTGCCGGTAGACGCGGTGGCCGCCCGACGCAGCGTCACCCGCCCCGGCCCCCTGCCCGCCCCCCGACCGGTCCGGTGAGCCGGCGCCGATGCTGGCCGAGTCGCGGGCCGCGGCGACCAGCGCGGCGGCCGCCTCGAGGAGGTCACGGGTGCCAATGCCACCGGCTGCACTGATCCGGTGAGAGCCGGGAAACTCCGGCTCGAGCTCGCTGGCTGCCTCCCCCGCCTCGGGCAGGTCGACCTTGTTGAGGGCGACCAGAGTGGGCCGCTCGGCGAGCTGGGAGCTGAAGGCGCCCAGCTCCGCCACCACCTGCCCGACCGCCCGCCTCGCCTCGGCAGCGCCGGCGGCGCAATCCACCACGTGGATGAGCACCCTGGTCCGCTCCAGGTGGCGGAGGAACTCGATGCCCAGCCCGGCACCGTCGTGCGCGCCCTCGATGAGCCCGGGAACGTCGGCGAGGACCAGGATGTGCCCACCGCTCATCTCGGCCACGCCCAGGTTGGGGTGAAGGGTGGTGAAGGGGTAGGCGGCGACCTTTGGCCGCGCCCCGGTGAGGGCGGCGAGCAGGGTGGACTTGCCGGCGTTGGGGAGCCCGACCAGGCCGATATCGGCGATCAGCTTGAGCTCCAGATGGATGCGGCGCTGCGCCCCGGGGTCCCCCAGATCGGCGATCCTGGGAGCCTGGCGGACCGGACCCGCAAAGTGGGCGTTCCCGCGGCCTCCGCGCCCCCCTTCGGCGACCACCAGACGCTGGCCGAGGCCGGCGAGGTCGCCGATCAGCTCGCCGTTCTCCGCGTCGGTCACGACCGTACCGGGCGGCACGGGGAGGACGAGGTCCGGCCCGTCGCGACCGCTGCGCAGCGCACCGCCGCCCGGCCGTCCGTCCGGAGCATGGAAGCGGCGCCGCTCGCGGTAACGGCTCAGGCTGCTGTCGCCCGGCTCGACGACCAGGACGACGCTCCCGCCCCATCCCCCGTCACCACCATCGGGGCCGCCGCGCGGGACGTACTTCTCGCGCCGGAAGCCGACCGCGCCGCGCCCACCGGAGCCGGCGGCGACATCGAGGCTGACCTCGTCGATGAACACGGGTGAGGGCTCAGCTCAGACCCGGCACGCGCCGCGGGCGCAGTGCCGCGAAGTCAGCCGGCCGCCTCGGCGGCCTCGGTGACCTGCGGAGCGTCGTCGCCGGCGGACAGGATCGTGTCGTCCTCATCGCGGGACGTTCTCCCCTCCATGGCCAGATCCAGCATGGGAAGCGCGAGCACGTTGGCCCGGGTCCGATCGCCTCTATGCTGGTCGAAGGCCACCAGGCCGCTGGCCAGGGCGAAGAGGGTGTGGTCCCGGCCAACCCCGACGTTGCCACCGGGCAGGATCTTGGTGCCGCGCTGCCGCACCAATATGGTCCCGGCGAGCACCAGCGAGCCGTCGCCGCGCTTGACGCCGAGCCGCTTGGAGTTGGAATCGCGTCCGTTGCGGGAGCTGCCCCCGCCTTTCTTGTGGGCCATCTCTACTCACCAGCCTCCGGTGGAGGGGTCTTGCGGGCGGCGCGGCGACGCGGCGGCGCGGCCGTCCCGGACGGCGTGGATGCCTCGGCCTCGGCGACTGGCTCTGCGACGGCGGGCTCCACGGCCTTCCGGGCGCGTCGCGCGGGGCGCGAGGGACCGGCCGTTTCGGGTGCCGAGTCGGTGGCGGACTCCGCTGACTCGGCCTCAACCGGAGCCTCGGCGCCGGTCTGCGCTGCTGCGGCCCGGGTGCTGCGCCGCCTGGTCCTCGCCGGCTCGGGGATCTCGGGCGCGGGCGCGGGCTCCTCGACGGCGACCGCCTCGTCCTCGATCTCGGGAGCCTCGAACTCCTCGACCACCACCGGCTCGGGAAGCTGCTCGCCCTTGGCGAGCACCCGATCCACCACCAGCTCGGTCTGCTCGGCCCGGAAGCCGAGGGTGCGGCGATGCCGCTTCTTCGGCTTGAAGGTGAAGACCCGGATCTTGCGCCCGCGACGGTGCCCGGCCACGGTGGCTGCGACACGGATCCCCTCGAGGCTCGCCGCATCGACCTGGACGCCGTTCCCATCGGAGAGGAGCAGCACCGGCTCGAGCCCGATCACATCGCCCACGGCGGAGGCGAGGCGGTCGACGACGAGCCGGTCACCGGGGGTGACGCGGTACTGGTGACCGCCATGCCGGACGACGGCGAAGGTGGCCGAGGTCGTGGGCTCAGTGGGGGGGGCGTCGGATGACTGTAGTGGCTTCATCGCTCGGTGACAACAGCTGACAGGGTGACTGATCCTCCGCGCCCTCGACGCGGAAGAGGCCCATCGGCGGACAGGCCAATGAGCACGGCGGTCCGTGCGCTGGGGCAGGATACCAGACCCGCCCGAAGCCTTGGACGCTACTTCCCGATCAGTGCATAATCCGCGCACCCGGGGTGCCGCCCCGGCCCATGGCGTGCCCGGGAGAGACCATGTCCGGACCTGACCTGCCCCCAGGGCCCGACCCGGGCGGAGGCGAGTACCCCGCGTCACGGCCCCCCAACCCCGGTGACACCGATCCGCTGAGCGAGCCCCCGGCTGACCCGTACCCGACGGGGGCCGGCGATTACCCTCCCGAGACGAGCCCCTACCCCCCGGGAGCGGGCTCGTACCCCCTGCCGCCGGCCGCCTACCCGCCGCCCCCACCCTTCGGGGCGCCGTATCCCTACGCGCCGCCGCAGACGGGCAATGGGTACGCGATCGCCGCGCTGGTGCTGGGCCTGGTCAGCCTCATCCTGTCGTGGTTCCCCGGCGTCGACTGGGTGCTCGCCGCGCTGGCGATCATCTTCGGTGCCGTCGGCATCTCCACCGCCGCGCGGAGGGGTGGTGTCGGTAGGGGGATGGCGATGGCAGGCCTGGTGCTCGGAGTTGTCACCGCCGTGCTCGGGATAATCTTCCTGGTCGTGATCTACAACAGCTTCGCCGGCTCTCAGTGCGCCTACGGCTGCTAGTGTAGTGTCTCGCAATTGANNCTGCTAGGAGGCCCGTTCATGTCGTCGACCGACCCCGCCACTCCACAGCCCCCCGGCTCCTTTCCGGAACCGTCGGTCACCCCGCCACAACAGGTGAGCCCGCCGCCGCAACCGCCCGGCTCGCAGCCCGCACCGCACTACCCGGGGGCCGCCTCCTACCCGGCGGCCTACCCGTACGCCCAGCCGTACTGGGGAGTTCCCGGTCCAGCCGCCCCCTCCAACCCGTCCAACACGATGGCGATCGCCTCCGGGGTGCTGGGCATCGTCGGCCTGGCGATGTC
>PMYJ01000111.1:0-5273 GCA_003170875.1 Candidatus Dormiibacterota bacterium
GCCTCGACCACCTCGTGGCCATCATCGATCACAACCGGCTGCAGCAGTTCGGCTGGCAGGGGGACGCCCCTGAGCACCGGCTGCCACCCCAGGCGCCCGGAGAGCTGCGGGCCAAGTGGACGGCGTTTGGCTGGCGGGTCATCGAGATCGATGGGCACAACATGGAAAGCATCCTCGACGCATTTGCACAGGCGCGATCTGCCGACGGGCGTCCGATAGCCATCATCGCCACCACCGTCAAGGGCAAGGGCGTGTCGTTCGCCGAGGGCCGCTACGACTGGCACGTTCGCATTCCCAACGCCGGCGAGTACGCGCTCGCCATGACCGCACTCGGCGAGACCGTCGAGGCGGGACAGGAGGTCACACGATGACGCTGCCGATGGGACGGGCGATGCGCGAGGTCTTCGGCGACACGGTCACCGAGCTGGCCGACAGCGATCAGCGCATCGTGATGCTCGACGGGGATCTCGGCAGCTCGACCAAGGGCGAGATCTTCCAGCGCGCCCACCCGGAGCGCTACTTCCAGATGGGGATCGCCGAGCAGAACATGCTGGGGGTCGCGGCCGGCATGGCGAGCGTAGGGCTCATCCCGTACATCAGCACCTTCGTGGCTTTCGCGGTGATCCGTCCGCTCGACCAGATCCGTGTGCTGATCGCCCAACCGCGGCTCAATGTGAAGATCACCGCGGGCTACGCGGGCTTGCTCACCGGCCGCGCTGGAAAGACCCACCAGGTGGTGGACGACGTCAGCATCATGCGGGCCATGCCCAACATGGTGACCGTCTCGCCAGCCGACGACACCGAGGCCGACCAGGTCTTGCGCTGGTCAGCCAGTTATCAGGGGCCCGTCTACGTCCGCCTGGTCCGGGATGCCACCCAGCATCTCTTCGATACGAGCTACACCTTCCAGTTCGGGGCAGCGGTTGCCCTCCGGGACGGATCCGACGTGACCCTGATCTCGACCGGCGCTGAGACGCCCCGGGTGATGGACGCCGCCGAGATTCTCGCCGCCCGTGGCATCCAGGCCTGCGTTCTCCACGTGCCCACGATCAAGCCGCTCGACGTCTCGGCCATCGTCAAGGCCGCCGAGCGATCCAACTTCGTCATCACGGTCGAGGAGCACACGGTGATCGGAGGACTCGGTGGGGCCGTCGCCGAGACACTCTCGGAACACCGTCCAACCCCACTCCGCCGGATCGGCCTCCCGGATGTCTTCGGTGAATCGGCGAGCAACGACGACCTCCTGGAAATATACGGGCTTTCGGCCGATCGGGTTGCCGACCGGGTCGCTACGCTCATGGCCTCAGCGCGACGGCAGCCCAGCCCGGCAGAGCCGGTCAGCATATAGGAGCTTGAGCAATGAGCGGGTTGAGCATCTTCGATCTCAGCGGAAGAGCGGCGGTGGTCTGGGGCGGCGGCGGAGCCATCGGCTCAGCAATCGCCGAGACGCTGGGACGCGCGGGAGCGTCGGTCACCCTCATCGACCAAGCCCCCGACCGAGTTGAGGCGGCTGCGGCCAAGCTGCGCGCCGCCGGCCTCGATTGCCTGGGCCTCGCCGGAGATGCGACGGACCGCCAGACGTGCGACCAACTCGTAGCCCAGGCGGTGGGTCGATTCGAACGCCTCGATATCTGCTTCAACGCCATCGGCGGTGGCGCCGGCAAGGTCCTCCATCCCGCCGAGGACTATCCGGTGGAGGCCTGGGACTGGATCCTGGACCTGAATCTCCGCAGCACGCTGTACGGCACCCAGGCAGCGGTCAAGGCGATGATCAACGCCGGCCATGGCGGCCGAGTCCTGAGCATGTCATCGGTGCGCGGCCAACTCGGCATCAACGCCGGTTACTCGGCCTACGTGGCTGCCAAAGGCGCCATCAATTCGCTCACCCGGCAGTGGGCAACCGAGTGGGCCAAGTACAACATCACGGTCAACGCNNGCCGGGGCGGTTCTGTTCTTCTGCTCGGATGCCTCGGCATTTGTGACTGGCCAGGTCCTCACCATCGACGGCGGTCTGACCGCAACCCAGTAAAAGCGTGGGGGATGTCTCATGGAACAGCTCACACCAAACGTCTTCACGGAAACCGGGTTGCGAGGCTGCAATCCGAGCTTCGTAACCACCAGTGATGGCGTGGTGGTCATCGATACCCCACAGCTGCCCACCCGCGCGGTGGCGATGCGCGAGCTGGCCGAGTCCCATGGCCCGATCCGCTACGTCATCAACACCGAGCATCACGTGGATCACATCTTCGGCAACTACTACTTCAAGGGTGCCGGCACCGTCGTCCATCACCAGGGCGTGTACGACAACTTCATGCTGGCCTCACCGGACCTCGACCCCTTCGCCTACGCCGCCGAGGCGATCCCTACCGACGACCCCCAAGGCCAGGGCATCTTCCCCGACCGCGATGAGTACTACAGAGACCCCAACAAGGCCACCGTGGTCTTCACCGGGGATCTGACCCTGCGGGTGGGCGGACACACCTTCGAGCTGCTCCACACGCCTGGCCACACCCCGGGCCAGGTGGCTGTCCACGTCCCCGAGGAGCGGGTCGTCTTCACTGGAGACACCGTCTTCTCGGAGTGCCAGACGTGGCTAATGACCTCGGATGTCCGCCAGTGGCTGACCTCCCTGGCTCGGGTCGCCGGTCTCGACGTGGACCACCTCGTCCCCGGTCACGGCCCGGTTACCACCACCCGGTACCTGGCCACCCAACGGGCCGTCCTCATCGAGTGGGTGAACGCCGTCGCGGAGGCGATCGCCAAGGGCTGGTCGCGCGAGGAGACGGTCGAGCGGGTGAACTTCGCGGCCCGCTACCCGGTCGACATCGGACAAGGCTACATGATGAGTCACATCCAGACCCAGAACGCGGCATCGCTGTACAACAAGCTTGTGGACGGGCTGGCCCGCCCGATTCACTGATCCGACCTGAAGGCGGGAGAAACCATGACCACGAAGCAGCACGTGACCGAGGAGCTGTCGGTCGGACCGGCGCGGGTGAGGGTCGATTACCACGGCACCGAGCCGCGGGCCCACATCCTCGAGGATCTGGACTTCTTCAACTACCGGCTCGCCAACGTCCAGATCTCCTCACAGCCCAGCCTGGCCCAGCCCGACATCGTGTGGAATCGCGACGCCGAGACCTCGGTCAGCTACGACGGCCATGCCATGACCTTCAACGGCGAGTGGGCCCCGGGACCCCTCCAGAAGGCGGGCGTGGCCATGCTGGCGCTCCGCCTCGAGGAGCACGGGCTGCATCCGTTCCACGCGTCGGCGGTCCGCTACCGCGACCGGACCGTCATGTTCCTGGGCGGCGAGTCCAACCACGGCAAGAGCATGTGCCAGATCGAGGCCTGCCGCCGGGGCGCCCTCCTCGTCTCCACCGAGACCACGGTGGTGGATGAGACCGCGCGGGCGGTGATGGGCTCCAAGACGGTATTCATCAAGAAGCGGGCCCAGGGAACCGAGCGCGCCGACAAGGCGGCGCCCGACCGCGCGGTGGAGATCTTCTTCGGTTCGATGCCGACCTGGGAGGAATATGAGGAGCCGTCCACAATCGATGTCGTGGTGGTGCCGGCAATCGACGGTAACTTCGATCCGAGCTTGGCGGAGATGATCTCGTTCGAGAAACAGTTTCAGGCACTTCACTCGGTTCAGAACTACTTCCTCCTGAACGAGTTGCTCGCACCCGGATGGGCGATGCCCATCCTCGACACGAACGAACTCCGCCGTGCCCGCGCCCAGTTCGTCACCAAGTTCGCCGAGCGGCCCTACTATCTGGTGAGGGCTGCCACTCCACAGGTGCTGATGGACCAGCTCGACAAGGTCCTCTGACAAGAGCTGGCCATGCGCCCGTTTACATACGTTCGGCCGGTAACCCTGAGTGAGGCGTCGGCCTTGCTGGAGGAGCACGGCCCCGCAGCGTCCGTGCTCGCCGGCGGCACCGATCTGGTGGTGGCACTCCGCAACGGAGCCATCGCACCGCAGGTAGTTGTCGATGTTAAGCACATCGCCGAGTTCGCCCCGGACATCGGCATGAACGGAAGCCGGTTGAGGATCAGCGCGACGACAGTGATGGTCGACGTGGAGCGCGACGAACGGGTGAGAGCCACCTTCCCAGCCCTCGCCGATGCCGCGGCAACGGTGGGATCGGTGCAGATCCGCAACCGTGCCACGGTGGTCGGGAACATCTGTCACGCGTCGCCCGCCGCCGACACGGTTCCGGCCCTCCTCATCTATGGAGCGGAGGTCAACATCTCACGGGCTCAGGGCACCCGCCGGATGCCACTTGCCGAGTTCCTCGTCGGCCCCGGTCGCACGGCGCTGGAGCGCGGGGAGCTGGTCACGTCGATCGACCTTCCGGTCAGGCCACCAGGTCATCGGGAGGCGTTTGCCAAGGTGACCCGACGTCGCGGGGTTGATCTCGCAACGGTCAACCTCGCATGCATGGTGGACGCCGAGGGACGGACGCAATTCGCCTATGGGGCGGTCGGCCCACGCGCGTTCCTGGTTGCCGATGAGAGCGGCGTCCTAGCAGACCTCAGCGCGCCGGAGGCAACCAGAGAGCGCGTCCTCAGCGACCTGCTCGCCCACGCGTCACCGATTTCCGACGTCCGCGCGAGCCGGGAGTACCGTGAGGCCATGCTCCAGGTCATGAGCCTGCGGCTGCTTCGGAATTGTCTCAGCCGTCTCGCCTCAGCCTGACCCCGTGAGATCAGCCAACCAGGGCACCTCAGTGAGGCGTTGAGGAGGGGCTAGACGCCTCCCATGGCGCCATACTCAAGGCCATGCGGGAGCTGCTCACGACGCTCGACGACTGGGCGCCGTCCGACCCCGTCATGGCTCTGGCCACCGTGATTCGCACCGCGGGTTCGACCCCGCGGTCGCCGGGAGCCCGGCTCCTGGTCAGCCGCGACGGGCGGATGGCGGGGTCCGTGAGCGGTGGCTGTCTGGAGTCCGCGGTCATCCAGGAGGCCCAGGCGACCCTCGCAGGTGAGGCTCCTCCTCGAATCCTCCACTACGGGATCAGCGACGAGCTCGGCTGGGAGGTGGGGCTCGCCTGCGGGGGAAGCATGGAGATCTTCGTGGAGACGCTGTGCTGGGACGGATCGGATCCGGCGCTCGTCGCCGTCCGAGAGGCTGTCCGCGTCCGCCACCCGGTGGCGCTGCTGAGCGTGGTGGCTGGTGAGCACATCGGCGCCAGGGCCGCGGCTGATGAGGAGGCTCACCTGGTCGGGAGCCTGGGCGACCGAGCCACAGAGTCGGCGGCGCTCAC
>PMYJ01000111.1:5336-11516 GCA_003170875.1 Candidatus Dormiibacterota bacterium
ACCGAGGACCGCATCCCCGACGCGGACCTGCTCATCCCCCAATGGCCCGATGAGGCCCTGCCCGCCTTGGCCCTGGGGCCGCGCGACGCTGCCGTCTGCCTCGCCCACGACCCCAAGTTCGAGGATCCGGCCCTGGGTATCCTGCTTCGGAGCCGGGTCGGCTACGTTGGCGCGATCGGCAGCCGGAGCACCCATGCGAAGCGTGTCACCCGCCTGCAGCAGGAGGGTCTGGATGCGTTGGCCATCTCGCGAATCCACAGTCCGGTCGGGCTGGACCTGGGAGCTGCCACCCCTCAGGAGATAGCGCTCGCCATCCTCGCCGAGGTGGTGGCGGCCCGCCGCGGACGAGCGGGGAGTGCCCTCTCCCCCGCCGCTCCGGCAGCGCGGACGTGAGACTGGAGATATTCCACGGCTCCGCGGTCCACGGCGGGGGGTGGGTGGGATCGGTGCTCTGCCACGACATCCTGGGCACCGATGGCCGGCCCGTACTGCGGAAGGGTCACCGCCTCGATCTTGCCGACGCTGCGGCCCTTTCCCGAGCCGCCCCCGAGGAGCTCCATGTCGTCTGGCTGGGGGAAGAGGATGTCGACGAGAACACCGCAGCGACACGGCTGGCCCACGCAGTGGCAGGCCCGGGGGTCGAGATCCATCCTCCCGCCGAGTCGCAGGTCCGTCTGACCGCAGCCTGGCGCGGACTTGCCCGCGTGGACGCAGCGACCCTGGCGGCCATCAACGGAGTCGAGGGCGTCACCGTATTCACCATTTCCGACGGTGCTCCGGTCGAGTCCGGCAGGACCCTTGCCGGTGTCAAGATCACCGCCTTCGCCATCCCGGGCAGCACCCTGGAGGAGGCCGAACTGATCGCCGCATCAGCTCCGCGCGGCCCCACGGTGACGGTGAGACGCTTCCTCCCGCTACGCGTCAGCGCCGTGGTCCGCCAGCGGATCGACCAGGCCGCTCGACAGCGGTTAGAAGTTTCGCTGCGGCGGCGCGTGGACTGGTTCGGTGGTTCGGTGGGGTCGATCGAGTATCCGGACGACCGTGCCGCCGCCCATGACGCCCTCGTCATCGCCGCAGTCAGCGCCGATCTGGTCATCGTCATCGGCCTGGCGACGGTGGATCCATTGGAGACCACCTGGCGTGATCTGCTCGACGCCGGCGCGTCGATGATCCGCCGAGGCTTGCCGGTACATCCGGGCAGCAGCTACTGGTTGGTCACACTGCAGGGCGTACCCGTCATCGGCGTTGCCTCGTGCGGCATGTTCTCACGGCGTAGCGCCCTCGATCTGCTGCTCATTCGCTGCTTTGCGGGGGAGCCGTTGGATGGCGAGTTCCTCGCCGGCCTCGGGCACGGTGGCGTCCTCCAGCCTGAGGGGAGTTGGCGAATCCCAGCCTATGACCGTCAGCTCGGGATGGACGAGCGGTAGCGCCGCCAGTCGTCCGGNNCCCCGTGCGCCGACATCCCCGTGCAAGGCCATGACCTCACCCCACAAGTCTCGGCGAAGCACCACCGGGGGCTGGAGGAGGCCACCCACGCTGAGCGCCGCGGCCGGCCGGAGGGAGACTTGGTGAACCTCGAGCAGGCGATCGAGAAGGCCGGAGGTGACTCCGAGCTGATCCCCCATGATGACCATGGCCCGCTCGACCTCGGAACCGAGAGCGGCAAGCCCGGCCCGCAGCGAGGTGCTCATCCCCGAGGCATGGTCTGGGTTGACCAGGATTCGGGCTCGGCCCCAACGAACCCGCTGGTCGATCAGCTCGTGATCGGCGCCAAGAATGACCACGACGTCATCGAGCTGCGAGTCGCAGGCCACGGCCACGACGTGCTCCAGCAGTGGCCGGCCCCCGAGGGAGAGGAGCTGCTTCGGCTGGCCCATCCGCAGCGAGGAGCCGGCAGCGAGGACGATCCCGGCGCACGGCATGGCCATCACCTCANNTGTCGTTCCGAGTCTTCGCGGTGCGGCATCCTGGCCCCGCATGGTACACGGGGATCATCGGTTTATCCAGATACTAGACGTAATGTCCACTATATGAACCCAAGGGCAGGGATGGTCACGGCGGATCGAGGCGTCGTTGCTCTGTCTCTTGCCAAAGTCTTCGCCGCCGTTTTGACGCCGTTGCTCAGGAGACCCCGATCAGCCAGCCACCTCAACGCCTACGGGCCGACCGCACCCCGCGGGGCGCTCAGCACAGCCCCGTGGCGTCAACGAACTTTCGCGGACGACCACTTAGCCCCGGTCACCGGTCCCCGGTCGGGGACCGGTGAGGACGAGGCCGGCGTGGCCGGGAAGCCAGGCAGACTCGACCGCCGCGACCAGTGCCAGCAAGGCGATTAGCACGAAGGCCACTGTGAAGGGCTCGGCGCCCCTGCCTGCGACACCCAGAAGACGGCCTATGGGAGCACCGGCGTGGAGCGCCAGAGCGCCGGCAGCCACGCCGAGACCGGTTGAGAGCTGCTGGACAGTGCTCGTGAGCGTGTTGGCATTGCCGATTTCGTCAGCCGGGACGTCGGCAAAGACAATGGTGTTGTAGGCAGTGAAGCCGATCGAGCGGGAGATACCGCTGGCGAACAATATGACCACCGTGATGGCCAGCGGGAACCCGGGCCTGAAAGCGGCACAGAGGCCCAACGTCGTGGCGACAGCGCTGCCCGCGGTGACGAGGACCGTCCGGAACCCGAACCGGCGCAGGAGCCAGGTGGTGAAGGGCTTCACCCCGATGTTGCCGACAAAGATCGGGACTACTATCAGGCCGGCCTCGAACGGGTTCCAGCCAAAAACCTCCTGGAACAACAACGGGAGCAGGAAAGGCGCAGCGCCGATGGCCATGCGGAAACAAGAGCCGCCCGAGTTGGTCACCCGGAATGTCGGGATCCTGAAGAGCCGAAGGTCGAGCAGCGGGTGTGCGCTCCGGCACAAGTGGAATACGGACCCCCCCAGGAGCACAGCGCCTACACAGAGGGTCACGGCGATCACCACCCACGCGGTGCCGCCGTAGGTGATCAGCTCCAGTCCACCGACAAGAGCGGCGAGGCCGGTAGCCGTCAAGGCGAAGCCCGCCCAGTCAAGCGCCACTCGTTCGGTTGCCCTCACGTCGGGGACAATTCGCAGGGCGACCGCGAAAGCGGCTACTCCAAGTGGGATATTGACGATGAAGATCCAGCGCCATGAGGCATAAGTGGTCAGGGCCCCACCGACCGCGGGAGCAATGATCGGCGCTGCGAGAGCCGGCCAGGTCAAGTAGGCAATGGCATTTATGAGGTCGCTCTTTGTCGTCGCCCGTAGCACCACCAGTCGGCCGACCGGGACCATCATCGCCCCTCCCAGTCCCTGGGCCACCCGCATGGCGGTCAGCTGGTCGAGACTGGAGGTGGCCGCGCACAGCGCTGAAGACACGGTGAACACGGCAATGGCGGTGGCGAAGGTCCTGCGAGCCCCGAAGCGGTCCGCCACCCAACCACTGACCGGGATGAAGATCCCGAGAGCCAGCAGGTAGGCGGCGATGGTGACGTTCAGGTCGGCGGCCGGCACACGGAACGATCGGGCCATTCGCTGGGTCGCGGTCACCACGATTGTCCCGTCGAGGTTTTCCATGAAGAAAGCGCTGGCCACCAACAGTGCCAGAGCGCGCCAAGACCGGGCCGGCCTGACGAACCTGCTCACTGCGCCCGCTCCTCAGAAGGGCCCGTGCTGGGGCGATGCGCCTTTATGGGTGGCGGCCGCCGAGAAGAGTCAAGTCGCCAGGGCTTAGACGGTCGCTCGCCGTTTTCACCTGCAGCCAATAAGGATAAAGGATCTCTTCCGAACGACCCCCGGAGTAGATGTCCGCGGTGTCAATGAGGTTGACACCGGCCTCGACTGCCTGGTCGACCAGGGCTCGCCCTTCACGACTGGTCAAGCCCCCGATGGCAGCGGCCGTCCCTGCGTCCCCGAACGTCATCGTCCCCAGAGCGAGCACGGAGACTCGGAGGCCACTGCGCCCCAGCTGTCGGTAGACCACGGCAGCTCCTCTCTACTTGTCGGTCGCCTCGACCGGTGCGACAGGGTGGAGACCTCGCTAACGGTAGCGAGATCCCTCACCGTGCGATTATGCCATGTAGGTCGAGCGAGAGCCTGGCCCTGAGGCGGGGATCCGGGCGGGCGTTAGCGTGTGGATCTCCGGTTGCCTCGAGTACCGCCGCGACGCAGACTCGGGCTCCAGTGGCACGCAAATGCTGACAAGCGCCACAGGCACGCCGCCAGACCTCAGCCCTCCCTCGCTATTGCGCGGCCGGCGTTCGTGAGTTCGAGCCAGCACACCTCGCCAAGGGTTGGGCGCCGGCCAAGTTCACGGAGCTTCCCTGCGATCCGACCAGTGGTCTCTGAAACACCCTAATCCCACGACCGAACCGTCAGAAGACCGTCAGGTTGTGTCGTAACGTCCCCCACCACTGCCTGCATCGAACCAAGCAGATCACTGCTCACCGAAAGGAGCTCCTCCCCGACCTCGGAATCGGACGAGGAAATGGGCAGATGGCGGTGGGCCATCGACATGAGTTCAGCCATTTGAAGTATGTCAAACAGGCCACGATGCCGTATCTCGTTACGTATTGCCTGATTCATTGCGAAACGTGGATCTTGAAGATCTGACCCCCTATGTGAGGTCGATCGTCGGGCCACCCGAGGTGGATGCGGCTCGCATTCCAACCAGGGTACCGTCGGGTAGCTGGACCATGGTTCCGGGATACGAGTTTGTGACCGGTGATCCGCCCTGCGCAAGCTGGTAATAGATCGCCTGGAGCTCGTCCTCACTGCTCACGGCCTTGACCTCCGGGCGGCCACCCTCGGCCATGCTCGCCAATGTCCCCGCGATATCCGGGACCTGAACGCTGCTACTCGGCGACCAGCTCAGGGTCGGATGACCGGAAACCCGGCGGCCTGGGCTCCCGCTATGACGCGCTGGTCGTACGTGACCACGCCCTCGAGATCGGGGCCGAGCTCACCGGCGGCGGCCAGGTGGATGGCGTCGAGGGAGCGCACCTCGGCGGGAGCGAGCCGCCCCGCCACGTCGAAGGTCGAAGCGGATGGAAGGACCAGCGATATACCGTCCAGTAGCTCATCGATGACGTCCGGGTTGACCCCGAGCCGGGCGGCCGCGCGGTGTGCCTCGGTGGTGAGCAACTGGGATGACCAGCAAGGGCGGTGACCGGTGAACCACCGGCGCATGGCCGGCGAATCGTCCTCTGCAATCGCCAGCTTGAGGAATGCGGAGGTCTCCAGGTAGAAGGCCACCTACCGCTCGCCGCGCAGCTCGTCGAGAACGCTTCCGATCGAGCGGGAGGCCGTGACCGGCGCCGGGAGCGGCCCCTGGAGCCGGCGGGCGAGGCTCACCCGGCCAGCAGCGATGAGGTTTCCGGTGCCGACGGTCACCGACGGCGGAGCGAGGACGGCCACCAGCTGACCGCGGACGGTGACGCCAAGGATCTCCCCCCGGCGCACCCTCCTGATGGCGGCCGATGCTCGCTGCTGCAGCTCCCGAACCCCAATCGTCTCCATGTGCGTCGATTGTAGCACGCAACCAGACGGCTCGGCCGGGGTGGGAAGAGTGCTGGTCCAGGGTACCGATGGGCGTTCCGCACTTGCTTCAAGGCTAAGGCGAGGGTCCGGAAGTAATTCGAACATCCGTAGGGCATCCCACCCTCGCGGCGTCGGCCATCACCATCTGCGGCTCGTCCGTAATCCGACCATGCGAGCGGCCCGCCCATCGCGTGCCGCGTCCACAGGCGCGGCACGCTACCTCGACCCCGTTACGAACCCGGTGCTCGCGGGCGCGCGGCGGGCCTTCCGACCTAAGCGGTCCGCCTGAGGCCGGCCGCCGATCCTCAACCGCCTCCCGGCCTGCGAATCGTGGAGAGTCACGGAGATGGAGACGGCCTTCCCGCTGGCGGGGAAGGGGGCGGGCCCTCGCTGGCTGCCCCCGGCGCTGCGGGTGCGGAGCTACCGCTGGTACTGGTCGGCGCAGTGGCCGGTCCTCCTCGGCACTTGGATGCAAACCGTGGCGCTCGGCTACTTCGTCTACACCCAGACCAGAAGCGTCAACGCGGTGGCGTTCGTGGCCGCGGCATCGGGCCTTCCCGCCCTGGCCCTGTCCGTGTTCGGGGGGGCGCTTGCCGATCGCTACCCGCGGCGCCGCATCCTCCTG
>PMYJ01000170.1 GCA_003170875.1 Candidatus Dormiibacterota bacterium
GCCGGTACCAGAGTCGGGGCGGGCGAGGTCGTGACGTCCGGCGCGGTCGAGGGCGTCGCCGGCACCGACACCGGTACTGCCGACTCCGTGGCGGCGTGGGCGCCCGCGGAGGTCGACGTCCGTGTAGCCGTGCCGGGGGCGGCCGGGCTGCCCCCGGCACATATGGCTGCGGTGACACCTGCGATCGACAGGGTGAGGAGTCGCCGGGCGAGGAGTTTGGTCATCGTGAGCAGGGCCTTCGGGCGAGTGTACGGGGGGTGCACCACCCGCCGCCATCCGGCGTCCCGGTCCTCCCCTGGGCCATTGCGCCCTGCCCCTGGGCGCGTGTCCTGACTCCCGAGTCGGTCGCCCGTGCTCCTCTCCCAGGAGCGGCCGGGACAGTTTGCGGTGGCCGACACGCCGCGCCCATTGCCCACTTCGAGGAAAAGCGCGAACGTGTCAATCAGACGTGACCGCCGGTCAGATCCAGAGGAGGGGGCGAGGGCGGCGCCGGGCAGGCCTACAATGCGGGCATGCCCACAATGGATGGGAAGCTTGGAGGACGGCGATGAGAACGCTGTTCGCGACGCGTATACGCCTCGGCGTGGGAATCGCGGGGGCCGGTTTCCTGGTGGCAGGCCTCGCGGTTGTCGCGGCTGACACCCAGGTGCAGAGCTCGCCGTCGTCGGGCTACGAAGGCGCACCCGCAACCTACGACATCACCGGTGGCCCGGTGAGCCCAACGTTCTCATTCAGTCTGGAGAACCTGACCAGCAGCACGATCGTCACCAACATCGAGTTCGACGCCACCCCGATACTCTCCGACCGGGGCGTGGACATCACCAGCGGCTATCCCGAGCTCACCTCTCAGCAGCTGGGAGGTGACGCCGCCGACGGGCTGACAGTGCAGGATTTCTCCGAGACGATCACGGAGTACCTGGACGCGGTGAGCTTGGATCCCGGGACATGGACGCCGATCAGCTTCTCTTTCACCGTCGATCAGTGCGGCTACTACCAGATGGACGCCGCGGGATCACCGAACACCGTTTCCGGCCTCTTCGCCACCGGCTTCCTCCGAGTGATCGGGTGCGACGATGCGCTCCCGACCCCGACGCCGAGCCCGACGCCGACTCCTACGCCGACGGGCTCGATCCAGGCGACCGCCACCCCCACGCCGACGGGCTCGGTTCAGGCGGTCACCACGCCCACGCCCACGGGCTCGGTTCTGGCGACCTCCACCCCGGGTACCGGTGCGGGCCCTGGAGCCGGCGGCTCGCCGTGGGGCCTCGTGCTCATGATGGCCGGCGCGATCCTCCTCGTGGGGGGGCTCGCCACTCGTGGCCGCCCGCAGGCGGTCTGATCTCGAGCGTTTCGCCACACCTTCACAGGGCCATCGCCTGTCGCGAAGCTCCGCGCCGTCTGGCCGTCGCCCGGCCATGGAAAGGGTGATGCAAGCTGGTCTGTAAGCCGAACAGAGGCCATCTCGGCTCGCCTTTCCAAAGACCCTGATCCCGCTTTGAGGCCCGGTGGTGACACAAAGCCAACGACCACCGGCCAGCCCGGGACGGGGAAGCGCTGGGTCGCGGCTTCGTGGGCCGCCGTGATGGAGGTCTCTACGGTGTCCGCCGCCGCGACCGGGTGGCGGCGCCGATGCCGTAGGCACCCGCGAGCAGCAGCACCATTCCCAGGGCGATCAGTACCAGGCTGCTGGTGGGGATGGGGCCTGCCCCGGTGGACGGGGTCGACGCGGCTGACACCCCGCCGGTCGGGCTGGGGCCGGAGCTGATACCCGAGACGCCGCCCGTCGGGGTGGGGCTGTGCCTGGTCGACGGGGCGGGGATTCCGTTGTAGTACGCGGTCACGGTGACGGCGGCGCTGCCCCCCTCGTAGGGATTGCCGGCCGCGAGGGGAAGCGACCAGGAGATGGTGAAGGTGTCGCTCCAGGTGCTGACCCCGGTGGCGCCCGGAATCGCCTGGCCGTCGTCCGTGCTGGAGCAGCGCGTGACGTCGGGATAGGTGCCCGTGCACGTCGGGGTTCCGATCCCGAAGGTGTTACCCGCGGAGTCCCAGACGATGACCTGGAGGCCGGTCGTGCGCCCGTCGAGCAGGGCCTCGGTGGCAACGCCGTTCCCGCTCGCGCCGCCTCCCGACGCCGAGGTACTGTCGACGTCCAGCGTCACCGTGAACGGCTGATTCTGGGCCTGTGTCGCGGTCGCGGTGTAGGTGAAGGTGCAGCTGCCTGTGGCTCCGGGGACCAATGGGGTGGTGGCGAGCGTCGCGCTGCAGGTCATGGTGGCGGCCTCGACCGGGGTGGCGGTCAGAGCGAGGACAAGGCCGGAGCCGGACAGGAGCACGCCGAGGGTCATGATCGCGGCCGAGACGCCGGACCATCCGGCTCTGAACAGGCGGCCCGGCCGCACTCGCCATTGGATGCTCATTCTGGATGCCCCCGGTCAGGAGCTCTGGGGAGATCCAGGCCGCTCATCGCTGGACCTGACATCAGGTCTCACCCGCTCGCTCGATCGGGAGCCCTCATCGACTGCAGGGCGGCTCAGCTGCGGAGCGGGCCATGGCGCATGGAGGTCGGGCTGTGGTCTGCCGCCAGTAGCGCGGCGTTCCCGGGTCAGCACGGTGCCCACGACAACGAGCAGGATGATCACGCCCCCTACCATCAGGTCCACCCCGTGATTCGTGTCGACGGCGGGATAACCGAGGACCGGAAGCGTGAACTGCACGACGTAGACGTCCTTGCCATGCAGGGTGACCGTCCATGGGTCGGCGATCGGGTTGGCGTCTCCCTTGGTCTTGACGACGGGCTGGCCGGAGTTCCCCGCCTTGAGCTGGATGATCCGGTGCACCATTTGCACCGACGGCTGGTAAGGGTTCTGAAAGAGGATCACGTCGCCGACGGCGAGCCTGTCTATGGGCATCCGCTCAGCGATCGCCACACCGCCGACCGGGAACCCCGGTCGCATGCTGCCGGACAGGATGGGGGTCACTGTCCAACCGCCGCTGAGCACCGAGAATGTCGCGATCCCCGCTGCGGCCAGGACCACCACGACGAGCAGTGACCAGATGCCCGTCCGCACGTGGCCTGCGACGGTGGCAGGGCGCTTGCGTCGTAGGCCCCGGCGCCTCCGGACGGGGCGCTCACCCTCGGGGATCGTCGTCATGGTCCTGCTGTGTGCCTCTTCGTAACGCGGTTGATCAGCGGCCAGCTCAGCTGACCGTGGGACAGGGGCGGTGGAAGCCCCGAAGAGCTTCCACCGCCGCATTGGCCTTCTAGCCTGAGTAGGTCAGCGTCAGCCCCGGAATGACAGTCCCGCCCTCAGCGGGAGTGGTCAGAGATGCCGCTGCTGGGTTATAGGCAGGACTCTGCGGGTATGGTAGCGCTGGCGACCACCAATCCACCTCACTGCCACACTGGGTGGCCGCGGTTGGACCTGCGTAGAACTGGAGCGTGTAGTAGTCGCTGGCCCCGGGCGCAATATCGGCACCCGTCGCGGATACGGGGATACCTTGGCCGGCGAGCGCAACCGAGCCGTACGACTCTATCGTCGACAACGGCTCATTGAACATGATCCACGGGCTGCTCGATGCCCATCCACTCACCATGCACGCCCACACCTCGCCCTGCAGGGTGGAGTTGTTGTTGGTGTCAGTCACTTTCAAGCTGATTTCACTTGCTGTGATGTTGCCGTTGTTGTAAATCTGGACCTCTACGGGGGTAGTCGCGAACGTCGACCCCACCTCTCCGACGGAAGGGAGTGTTAGGGAGTTCGAGCCGTTGCCGCTGCTCCCACTCGGCCCGTACAACACCACGCTGAGTGTTCCAGCCGTGATGCTCTGGCTGCTGGTAGTGCTGGTGGTGAAGGTCGCCGACGCACCAGCCCCGATCAGGGCGATGGCCGCCACGCCCAGCCCACCAAGGACTGCGATAGTCCTAGTTCTCATGATGTCCTATTCCCTCTTATCCCTGTGTCTGTCCGGGATTCGTCCGGGCAGGATGTGTCGTTGTCTGATCTGATGCGGTCGGTATGCGTTACTTCTTACTTATTCCTCCTCCTGCTCCTCGACTCTCTTGTGCCCGGAGAAACGATCCCGGCGGTGCGAGACAAGCGCCCGAGCGTCCTCGGATGAACTTCGCCGCAAAGACCTGCATCGCCTATTCGGCTGTGCCCCGCGCTGCGCTCGCCAGACACGGAGTCGGGGCATCTCATCGGAAGCAGGCCGAGAGCGTTGGTTTGGAATGCTGGGTGTGCCGGGGACGCCAACACCCGCACCGAGGACACGTCCCCTTTCGCCACCCACTCCCCTCTTGCCAACTGTCGCGAGCGCCGCGACCGGTGCCGCCCCTAGAGGCGGGACCCGTTGAGGCAGTCTGACCAGTCACGTGATGGGGATGACAGGGCGGATTGGCCGTCGGTTGCATGGGACTTTCGGCCCTATAGAAGACAGAGAAGTGCCTTCGCAACAGCAGGGCCTGATACGTGGTCAGCGTGGAACAACAGGGCCGACGACGCCTCAAGGGCCAGCTGCGGAGCTTCCTGTCGATCCCAGGCCATCTGCGGGTCGCCTTTGCCTGCCGGCTCGGCTACCCGGCGGGCGAGGCGCGTCCGTATCTGCGGGTGCGCCGTCCCCTGGGCCGGTTCGTGCATCGCAACGTCTACGCGGAGCACCGCGGCGGGCTGGAGGCGCCTGCACCCGATTGAGGTCGCCGGGGCCATCAGCCAGGCGACGGCGTCCCCTGGTCCAGGTGCAGGAGGTTCGCCGCCGTGCCCCCGCGTACTCCCTCGAGTGCCGCCGGCTCGAGGCCCACCGGGTGGAGGAAGACGAGTGTCTGACGCCGGTCCAGCTCCTGGAACACCGGCTCGAAGACCGGGTCGTCGAGCTGCCGATCGCCGACGCTGCAGCCGATGGTGACCCCAACCATCCAACGGGTGTCGAGCGTCCGAGCGATCTCCTCCAATGATGCGTCCACATGGGGGAGGGGCAGCGCGGCGAACGCGTAGAACCGCTCCGGGTGATCGCGGCAGACATCCGCGTAGAGGTCGCTGATCAACCGGGCGGCGTCCGCGGCGTCGGCCACCGCGGGCAGGTAGGGTTGCGCCTGAGAGACGGAGGGACCTGGGGGTCGATGGCCACTCGATCCAGGAGCTCTAGGCGCTGGCCGATGTCCTGGTATGCCAGCGCAGCCGCGGCCGCCGGGGGAAGCCCCGGCCTTCCGATCCGCTCCAGGTACTGCTTCGGGTAGTGGTGGGCGTGGACGTCGCTGACCATCGGAACGTTCTCCGTCATCAGGCCGGCGTAGTGGTGCCCGCTATAGGAGCGGCACGGGGATCAAGCGCGGTCCATCCAAATCGGGCGCTCGAGACTCGCTACCCGGAAGGACTGCCCCGGAGACGCTCGATACCTACGGCCACCTCTGGCCAGACGCGGAGGACCGGATCCGTGCGGCGGTCGAGGCGGCGCTCGGTTCCACGCCGACCGTGGCCCCGCCGACGCGAGCGGACAGTAACTTCCGTGTCACGGTGCCGTCCCGGGACCTCTTGTGTCATGGATGTGTCACGCGGGCGTGCAAGAAATCGGAAATCCCTTATCCCACAAGGGGAAATGATGCAAGCCGGTCTGTAAGCCGGATTCTGTCCCCACCCGGTGGTGGGGGACGGCCATCCATCTTGGATGCCGGTTGCCCGGCACCTCGTGCGGTCTACCCGGGACCTGGGACGAGCAGCCCCTGGACGCCGAGGCGTCCGCCCCTGTTCGACCTTGCTCCGGGCGGGGTTTACCTGGCCGGCCGGTCACCCGACCGCCGGTGGGCTCTTACCCCACCATTTCACCGTTGCCGCGGCCACGAGGACCGCGGCTGTGTCCTTTCTGTGGCACTCTCCTTCGGGTCGCCCCGACTGGACGTTATCCAGCGCCCTGCTCTATGGAGTCCGGACTTTCCTCAGGCGGCGAATCGCCCGCGGCCGTCCGACCGGCTTGCCCGGCGAGTGTACCCCCGGGATGCCGCGCCCGAGATGGCCGGCCCGACGCGTGACGTGCCGGCGCGCGGCTGGGGCGGGGGCGGCAGCACCACTCGCCGGGCGCGCCCGACCTGCTCGGTGGGGAAGGGCCATCTGTTCCAATTGACGGGCGTACATCCGTTCTGATTGACGCATTGGACCAGCCGGAGTAGTCTTCGGCCACTCTGGTGGTGAGAAGTGGTGAGAAGTGGTGAACGTGACCGCAAGGTCCCTGACCCGATCCGTCTCCGGCCCTGTGCCGGCGGCGATGCGTGATCTCACATGCTCCTCGGCCAATTTGATCACGCCGTCGATGCCAAGGGGAGGGTGGCAGTCCCCGCCCAGTTCCGGCCGCACCTGGTGCCGGGCGCGGTGGTCTCCATCGGCCCCGAGGGACGCCTCGTGATCTGGCCCACCGCCACCTGGGAGGCGCACCTGCGCACCCTCAGCATCACCGCCGGAACCCCCGCGGAGCAGCGCAAGTACCTCCGGCGGGTCAATGCCGGCACCCGCGATGTCGAGCTCGACTCCCAGGGCCGCCTCCTGCTCCACCCGTCGCACCGCGAGTTCGCCGCCATCGGGGAACGGGCCACCTTCGTGGGGATGGGCGAGTTCGTCGAGCTCTGCTCCACGGAGCGCTGGGAGGACGAGACGCGTGAGCTCACTCCCGAGTTCTTCACCGAGCTGACCGATCGGATCAATCCGATGGGTTTCATCGCCCACGCACCGGCGCCGTCGTGAGCGGCGCCGATCTGGCCACACCACCCGCCCATGCCGATCGTGGCAGGCATGGACAGGTCCGCCGATGCCACGCCCGGGGAGCCGCCTGAGGCGAGCCTCCACCGGCCGGTCCTCCTCACACCTCTCATACAGAACCTGCAGCCCCGTGAAGGCCAGGTGGCCATCGACGGGACCCTGGGCGGCGGCGGTGTCACCGCCGCGCTCTTGGACAGGGTCGGCGCGACCGGGCGGGTCCTCGCCATCGACAGGGACCCCACCGCGATCGCACGAGCCCGCCTGCGCTTCGGCGGCACGGCCGGTGAGCGGCTGATCCTCGCCCAGGGCGACTTCGCTGAGATCGACCGCATCGCCGCGGTCCACGGGATCGTCGCCGCCGACTCCCTCTGCCTCGACCTTGGCACCTCCTCACTTCAGCTCGACGATCCCGCCCGCGGCTTCAGCTTCCGGCAGGACGGCCCCCTCGACATGCGGATGGACCAGACCGCGGCCGGCGAGACCGCGGCCACCCTCCTCAACAGCTGGGACGAGGCCGAGCTGGCCGCCCTGATCCGGACCTACGGCGAGGAGAGGTTCGCCACCGCGATCGCCCGGGCCGTCGTCCGGGACCGGCGGCGACGCCCCATGGCCACGACCCAGCAGCTTCGGGAGCTGGTCGAGCAGACCATCCCCCGCCGCTTCTGGCCCAAGCGGATACACCCCGCCACCCGAACCTTCCAGGCGCTTCGCATCGAGGTCAACCACGAGTTGGAGAGCCTCCGCCGCGGGCTGCAGGCCGCCATATCGCTCCTTCAGCCCGGTGGGCGTCTTGGGGTCATCTCCTTTCACTCTCTCGAGGACTCCCTTGTCAAGAACGCACTCCACGTCGCAGCTCAGAACTGTCTCTGTCCGCCCCAACAGCCCTTCTGCACCTGCGCTCACCGGGCCTCGCTCCTCCTCCTCACCCGCAGGGCGATCCGACCCGACGCAGAGGAACTGGCCGTGAACCCCAGGTCCAGGTCGGCCCGCCTTCGGGTGGCGGAGAAGCTGGAATCCACATAGCCTCCCCCTCCTGCGACGGAGGCCGGCGCCTACCGGCCTCCGCCCACCCCACTTCCGACACCTCCCCATAACC
>PMYJ01000248.1 GCA_003170875.1 Candidatus Dormiibacterota bacterium
AGGAGCACCAGACGCGCCACGGCGAGGGCCACCTCCGGTGACGTTCTCCAGCCAGCGTGGACTGCGATGGGGGCGCGCCCCGACAGCGCTCCGGAGCTGGTGGCCGACGAGGGCGCTTGGGGGTGAAATTGACATACTGGGGTGGGCCAGGCTGACCCCGCCGGGGTGGCCCAGCCCGGCGCCGCCACCGGCAAGACCGACCCAGTCGACGAGGTGATGCCCGTCAATTCGTAAAGGTGGGTAGCGCAGGCCACCCCTATCCGGCTACCGGTGACTGCCGATGCGCCCGTCTGCGGCTGCCACCTCGGAATCTGCCCCCGATTCGCATCGTCTGAGGCATCCCACGGGGCCGGCGGGCCTGATTGCGATGATGGCGCCCGCCGGCAGCACGACAAGCTGAGGGACGAGGCGCCCGCCTACCCGCAGTGCGGCAAGCATGAGACCCGTCAACTGGCGTCTCTCTTCAGCCGCAAGGTGGCGAAGCCTGGCTTCTGAACTTGCGTCCGCGCCGATTGGGTCGGTGGCTGTCGCGTGTCCGCGCGCTCACCCCGCTCATCCTGGGCAGCCTCGCTAGATGCTCTCGGGGGGCTCGGCTTCGGCCACCTCATCGGCGTCGCCGGAGCCCTCGGATCGATCCTCGTCCTCGATGGACTCATCGGGCCGGGGACCCTCTGGCACGTAGCGCTGCTCGTTGCCGGCCTCGCGATCGGCTTCGTCAAGCGATTCACCCAAGTCTGGACCAGGATCGAGGTCGGCCTCGCTGCTCAGAGGATACCCCTCGTCGAATTGTCCGGCCATGGTGTTCGCTCCCTCACGCCGCGATTGCAGCATGCAAAGTGGAGAGGCTCAAACCGGGGCCGAGAGGTCCGGCACCCGGCCCAGATAATCACGTCGTGGTCATAGGTCTGGCAGTCGATCTGGATGGAGCCGAAGCAGAAGCTGTCGATTCGCACTGCCGATCCTCCACGGGCCAGGGTACTCGCCCAGCTCGGCAACCGCCAGCACGATGCCTCGGCCGCCCTCACCCGGGCAGGCGCCGCCAGAGTTGCAGGACGCCTTGGCGGCGCTCGACTTAGGCGATCGCAATACCGTGGCTACGCACGATACGCCTCAGCCACGAGCCGGCGGATCTGGTCGCGGAGGCGGGGAGAGCGTGAGTTCTGGCTGGGGGGGCGGTCGGAGATGACGGTGCGGGGCCGCCGCGATTGGCACCCCCCTCCCCTTCCTCCACGATGGATCACTTGAGCCGATGCAACGGGGTCGCGCGACTCGCTGCGGCTCCCGACGTTGGGGAGCACCTGGCAGACTCCGAGCTGGGCCTCCGGTCAGGCGGAAGAACGCTTTGCCCGACGCCCCCGCCTCGGCCCTCCCAGCAGGGTTGCGGGCATCGCTTCGGCGTCGGCCGGCGCCAACGGCGCGCTGGACTGCGCCAGGCCTCCGCGTGTCAGATCCGCGCCCGGTGGGGCCAGGGCAACCCGGTCGCCGCCCTCGCGCTTGGCTCGATACATCGCCTGGTCGGCAGCACGCACCACTTCGTCGAGATCCTGTCCATGCTCGGGGAAGGCAGCGACCCCGATGGACGTCGTGACCCGAAGATACTCAGGGGGGGGCGCTGCCAGCTCGGTGACCGCCGTGTGCACAGCTTTGGCAGCCCGCAGGGCATCCTGGCAGCCGGAGCCAGGAAGGATGATCAGGAACTCCTCGCCCCCAAAGCGAACGGCGTAGTCGCCCTCGCGGATCACCCGCTGCAGGGCTCCCGACACCGCTCGCAGCACCGCGTCTCCTGCGGCATGGCCGGCGCTGTCGTTGATCTGCTTGAAGTGATCAAGGTCCATGAGAAGAACGGCGACGTCGTCACCCGTGCGCCGGCTCTGGGCCATGAGTCGCGGAGCCATGTCTCGCCACCAGCGGCGGTTGTACAGTCCGGTCAGTGCGTCCGTGAGCGCGCGCTCCTCGATGTCAGTGAACATCTGAGCGCTGCGCCAGGCCGCGCCGACCACGAAACTGACGAGAGCACCCCGCTCGAGTTCTTCCTCGGTGAAGCTATCGAGCCCCTGCCGCCAGAGGTCGATGATGCCGAGGCGGAGGTCACCCGCGATCAGGGGGATGGCGAGGAGCGACTCCCTGATCCGCTCCGTCCGGGGGATGGCGGCTGCAGCGGGATGCGACTCCGTGTCGCCACAGCGGTAGGGAAGGCCACGCGAGAAGACCCAACCTGTGATGCCGGCGCTCATCGAGATGTCCATGTCAGCGAGTCCCTCCGTGCCGGCACCGGCGAGAATCCGCGGCTTCATGCGATGACTCGCGTGGTCGGCCTCGAAGATCGCCAGCCTATCGGCCGGGATCGCTTGGAGGAGGAACCCCGCGGCCACTCGGAGGACCCGCTCCGTATCGTGCTCCGTCTGCAACGCACGAGCGGCCTCGCTCAGCAGCCGTGAGAAGCTCGCCTCCCCGGCGTGGGACCCCGGCACGACCTTGGCAAGGGCCAGCAGGAACGGCGTCTCGAGTGCCTGCCCTCGCTCGCTCATGACGCGTACCTCACGACCCTGGAACCAGGAGCTGGAGACGATCTTGTCGCCGGGCCGCGCCACGTCAGCGTGAAGGACGACCGGACTGGCCAGGTGGCGCCCGATTCCGTACTGAACGCCGGCGTCACCGACGGCGAGAGCCGCTGCCCTGTCATGCAGTCCGCGAGCGATGAGGAGCCCATGCAGGCGGGCCACGAAGGCGATCGTCGCGGCGAGCTGAGCCTTCGCCAGGTCGTCGTCGGCGAACCAGCCGGAACTGCCGAGGTCGAGGAAGACGAAGTCCGGTCGGAGCGCAGCCACCAGACTGTGATGAAGAGACGGCGCAGCCTGTGCGTCGACGGCCAGCCGACAGCCCGCGTCGCGCAACCGCCGAAGCTGCAGTCGCTCTGCCTCACCCAGGCCGCCGCGGGTCCGGTCGCGGATGACCCAGACGATCTGGACGGGGGGGATGCCCAGCTTCTTCGCGCGGGCAGCGAGGTCGACCCCTGATGCAAGCACCCCGCGGGGGAGATGGATGAACACGACGGCAGGCGCAGCCACGTGGGAGGCGGCCATGGCTGCCTCGATGCTTCTGAGCGGATCTGCGGTGCGCGTCGGTCGTGGCAGCGCCTCATATCCGATCGTGACGCGATCGATGATGTCCATCACCGGCTGTAACGCCACGCCGGGCGGCATGTCTCCGCCACCGCGACGGGCAGCGGTGTCCGGCGCGATCTTGTCCCGCATCGTGCCGCCATAGTAGGCGGGGTCCGGGCCACTTTCCCCTGATAATCCCACCGCACGCGGGACCGCAGGCGGAAACGAAGCTGCAGCAAGGGTGAGGGTCAGGGCCCACGCGTTGTACGAAATCCTGCGTCCAGGAGCTGCTGGGCTCGATGGCCCGGGCTGCGGCGGGCTAAGCGCGTACGACGCGTCTGGATCGTTTGGAATAGCCGAGTGAACGGCTGCTTCAGGGGTGAAACTGACACCCTGGGGTGGCCCAGTGTTGGGGAATGTCATTCGACCCTGGTTCTCCACGGCAGTCAGGAGATCGAGTGATCCGTGCCGAACTCGGGCCCCACGCTCAGTGGTTCGGCACCCTGCTGCGGGGTGACGTCGCCCTATGGAGACCCGGGTCCGAGGTACCGCTCCAGCGCCTCGACGATCAGCCGGTGATCCTCAGCCTGGGGCAGTCCGGATACGGTGACGGTCCCGACGACCGGGCCGTCACGGCTCAGGCGCAGTGGAAACGATCCTCCGTGCGCCGCGTAGCGGTCCGGGTCGAGCCGCGACGACTCCTCGAAGGCCGTTCCGCGCACCCGAAAGCGCTCTCCCACCAGGTAGGAGCTCTCCGCGTAGCGCTCGACGACACGCCGCTTGCGGTCGATCCAGGCGTCGTTGTCCGCGCTCGAGCCGGGCAGCGCACAGTGGAATAGCTGCTGGACGCCGTAGCGGATGTCGATGGCGACCGGTGCGCGCCGCTCGCGGGCGAGCTCGACCAGAAGCGTGCCGAGACGCCAGGCATCCTCGTAGCCGAAGCTCGGGAAGACGAGCCGGCGCTCCTGCTCCTCGAGGGTGGGGAGCAGCTCGTCCGGACCCTGAGATGCCATCAGGCTCCCCCGCCGTCGCGCCGCACGGTGCGCCCCTCCCGTGACGAGGCGCCGACCGCCTCGACGACGTCGAGGGCTGCCATGACCTCCACCACGCGCAAGAGGCTGGCGGAACTCGCGCTCACGGGCCAACTATAGGTGGGGGACGGCCTCGGCGGAATCCGCACAGCCCTCCGGGGAGCATGTCCGATTCCGGGATCATGGGGCAGGGCGGCGATCAACCAGGTGCGGGAGCGGCGAGCCGGCTAGGAGCGGTCCCAGGTCCGGTCCTGCTTCAGGGTCGGCAGGCTGATCAGGCGGTGGGCGCCAGGGGCGGAACCGGGAGGTTCCCTTGGCCTTGAGCCGGGGGCGGACAGTCAGGTCGATGTTCTTCTCGATGGCCCACGAGCGCGGGTGCCACGGCGGACGTAGCTGTCAATGCCCTCCTCGTTGGCGTCGATGCAGCTGATCAGCTCGCGTCTCCGTGCCCCGATCGATGGGATCGTCCGCCGCCCAACGCCGGAGGCCGGTCGCTGTGGCCACAAGGGCGCGCCGCCGTGATGGCGACGCCGACGAGGTCCTCCTCGGCCGAGTCGAGGAGCTGCTGACGCGGAGGCTCGCGGAGCCTGTAGGCAGCCGCCGCTTCCCCCTACACGAGACCGGTCGCGTCCGCCGTGGGCCAGCATGTTGCCGAGAAAGCTCTCTTTTCGCACCTTGCGGGAGGAGCACACTGAGCCGTTCGCCGCGTTCGCCAGCTCGCGGTGCTCGACCTACCCCGAGGTGATGCTTCTGGGTTGGAGGGATTGTCGCAAACCGGCAGGGTTTCGTTGCAGCGATCCGTATGAGGCAGAGCGGATCTTTGGGTGTATACCTGAACCACTACCCTGAGGGGCTCAGAGTAGGCAGGGCGGAACTCGGAAGCGATACCGGTTTGGTGGGGGTGCGTTTCTCAGCGGCCAAGCGGCGGACCACAGGATGTCGAGTGAATGATTAGCGAGACACCGAGCGTCGCCGGCCGGATGCCGGCGGGCGCGGCGTGGACGGATCGCGTGGTGGAGTGGCGGGACAGGGTGGCAACGGCCGAAACTGCCGTTCAGCTGATCCGCTCTGGAGACCGCGTCTGGGTGCAGCAGGGCTGCGGGACGCCGGCGACGTTGCTGGATGCCCTGGTGGCACGCGCTGCGGACCTGCATGACGTCGAGATATGCCACATGATGACCCTGGGTCCCCTCGACTATGCCCGCCCGGAGCTCGCGGGGCACCTGCGTCACAACGGGCTGTTCCTCGGGGAGAATGTGCGCGCCGCGGTGGCCGAGGGGCGAGCCGATTACACCCCTGTGTCGCTGGGAGAGATCGAGCGCCTCTTCGCCGACGAGCTGCGCATCGACGTCGCCCTGGTCCAGACCTCGCCCCCTGATGAGCACGGGTTCCTGAGCCTCGGCGTCGGCCCCGACTGCACCCTCACCGCGGCCTGCCAAGCGTCGCGCGTCATTGTCGAGATGAACGAGCAGATGCCACGCGCGCTGGGGGACACCTTCCTTCACGCCAGTCGCGTTACCGCAATAGTGCCGGTATCACGACCGCTTCGAGAGCTCGTTCCGGAGCCATCGGATACGGTCCAGATACGGGTGGCGGAGCACGTCGCCGAGTTGATCCCCGACGGCGCCACACTCCAGATCGGTATCGGGGGCATCCCCAACGCCGTGCTCGCCCGGTTGGGTGACCGCCATGACCTGGGGATCCACAGCGAACTGTGCCCGGATGGCGTCGTGTCACTCATCGAAGCAGGGGTGATCAACGGGGTGCGCAAGACGCTTCACCCCGGGAAGGTGGTGAGTGGGTTCGTGCTCGGCTCCCGGCTCATCTTCGACTACATCGATGACAATCCGATGTTCGAGTTCCATCGCACGAGCTACGTCAACGACCCGTTCATCATCGCCCAGAATGACGGCATGATCGCCATCAACTCGGCGATCCAGGTCGATCTGAGCGGACAGGTCTGCGCGGACTCCATCGGGGCGCAGCCGTACAGCGGGGTGGGCGGACAGCTCGACTTCGTCCGGGGCGCATCCCGAGCGAGGGGGGGACGCGCCATCATCGCGCTGCCGTCGACCGCCCGGGGGGGGAGCGTGTCAAGGATCGTGCCCACCCTCGCCCCCGGTGCCGGGGTGGTGACCACCCGCGCGGACGTGCAAGACGTCGTCACCGAGTACGGGGTGGCACACCTGCGCGGGCGGAACCTTCGTCAGCGCGCCGAAGCGTTGATCAGTGTCGCCCACCCGAGCTTCCGCGCCGAGCTCGTCGAGTACGCGGTGCGCGCGCACCGATTGGAGGCGCACTCGGCGCCGGTCTAGGAGATCCCATGGATGTAGCCCGCGACCGAGGGGCGGTCGCCATCGACAGGGACGAGTGCAAAGGCTGCGGTCTCTGCGTCGAGGCCTGCCCACCGCGGGTGCTCCGGCTCTCGGCGGAGCTCAACCGATACGGCTACCACCCGGCGGAGTACCTGGGATCGGGCTGCACCGCCTGCGGCATCTGCTATTACGTGTGCCCGGAGCCCGGTGGCATCACAGTGCTGCGGCGGCAGGTGGCCTGAGCCATGGAGCCGCAGCTGATCAAGGGCAACGAGGCGGTCGTCAAGGCCGCGCTGCTGGCCGGCTGCCGTGCCTACTACGGCTACCCCATCACCCCGGCCAGCGAGATCGTGGAGATGGCAGCCCTGTACCTCCCCGAGGTGGGCGGCGTCTTCGTTCAGGCCGAGAGCGAGGTGGCGGCGATCAACATGCTGTACGGGGGCGCATCCGCGGGGGTGCGGGCCATGACCGCCTCCAGCGGGCCGGGTATCAGCCTGATGCAGGAGGGCTTCAGCTACCTGGCCGGAGCCGAGCTCCCGTGCGTCATCGTCGACATGATGCGGGGCGGACCTGGCCTGGGAAGCATCGGTCCGGAGCAGGGTGACTACTTCCAGATCGTCAAAGGCGGTGGCCACGGCTGCTACCGCAACCTGGTATTGGCACCGGCGTCCGTGCAGGAGCTCGTCGACCTGACCATGCTGGCCTTCGAGCTCGCGGATCGCTACCGCAATCCCGTCGTGGTGCTGGCCGACGCCAGCGTCGGGCAGATGATGGAGCCGGTGTCCTTCCCGGAGCCGCGGCCGGTCCCGGCGGCCCCGGCGTGGGCGGTCACCGGGACCGCGGCCACCCGGCACAACCTGGTCAACTCCATCCATCTCGAACCCGACGTGCTGGAGGGGCACATCCGCGCTCTCGAGGCCAAGTACCGCGAGGCGGAGCGATCAGAGCCCCGGTGGGAGGCCTGGAGGGTCGACGATGCCGACATCGTCCTGGTGGGATACGGCATCGTCGGGCGTGTGCTGCGCGCCGTGGTGGAGACGGCCCGCCGCCGCGGCATCAGGGCGGGGCTGCTGCGCCCCATCACGCTCTACCCATTCCCGACCCGGGCGATCCGCGCTCTGGCCGATACGGCGCGGGCCTTCGCCGTGGTCGAGATGAGCACCGGCCAGCTCGTCGAGGACGTCCGGCTGGCGCTGGAGGGCAGCCGCCCGGTGGAGACCTACGGCCGCGTGGGAGGCAACATCCCCACCGTCGAGGAGGTGTTCCAGTTGGTGGAGAGGACCCTGGTCGGCGCGCGGGTGCCGTCGGAGGTGAGCACCAATGGCTAGTGACGCCCCGGCGATGGCGGTGATCCACGGACGCTCGCCGATCTTCTATCGCCGCTTCGACCGTAAGGACGACGACCAGCACCAGACCCATTACTGCCCCGGTTGCGGTCATGGGATCGTGACCAAGCTGCTGGCCGAAGCCATAGACACGCTGGGCATCCAGGACCGCACTATCCTGGTGAGCCCGGTGGGCTGCTCGGTGTTTGGTTACGAGTACCTCGACGTGGGCAACATCCAAGTGGCCCACGGCCGCGGCCCGGCAGTGGCCACCGCGGTCAAGCGCAGCCGTCCCGACAGTATCGTGGTGAGCTACCAAGGCGACGGCGACCTCGCCGCGATCGGAACAGCCGAGATTGTCCACGCAGCGAACCGCGGCGAGATCGTCTCTGTGATCTTCGTGAACAACGCCATCTACGGAATGACCGGCGGCCAGATGGCACCGACCACGTTGCTCCGGGAGAAGACCACCACCACGCCACTGGGCCGAGACCCGGCGGTGCACGGATACCCGCTAAAAGTGTGCGAGCTCCTAGCCACGCTGGACGCGCCCGTCTTCCTCGAGCGCGTTGCGCTGGGCAGCAACAAGCAGATCATGGCCACCGGGCGGGCGCTCCGCCGCGCCCTCGAGAACCAGGTTCACGGGCTTGGCTTCTCGCTAGTCGAGGTACTCTCGCCGTGCCCCACCATCTGGGGCCTGGATCCTGCTGAGGCGCAGACGTTCGTCCGCGAAACGATGACGCGCACGTTCCCGCTCGGGAACTTCCGCGACCGCTCCGCGAGCGCGGTTCCACGGCGTCTCGCGGTGACCGTCCCAGACCTCGGGGAGCTGCCGCGAATCCTCGGCCTGGGCCCAGCGTCCGGAGCGGACGGGGCTTCCGACACGGTCGTGCCCGCCTCTCCGGTCCCGACCGCCGACCACCGGATCGTCGTGGCAGGGTTCGGCGGGCAGGGAGTCTTACTGCTCGGGGAGTTCCTCGCCGAAGCCGGGCTCAGCGCCGGGTACCACGTGTCCTGGCTACCGTCCTATGGGCCGCAGATGCGCTCGGGCACCTCGAACTGTCATGTGCGCATCTCTGCGGTGCCCATCGACTCGCCAGTGGTCTCCCGCCCGAACGTGCTCATCGCACTCAACGAGCCGTCCTTGCGCAAGTTCCTGCTGTCGATGGAGCCGGGCGGGCTCGTCCTTTACAACGCCGACCGCGTGCCGGTGGACTGCGCGGGGAACGACGTCCGGATCACCCCGATTGCTAGCACCGCCATCGCCGATCGATTGGGGTCGGCGAAGGTGGGAAATATGGTGATGCTGGGCGCCCTGCTCGAGGCCACCGGGATGCTTCCCGACGGCGCGCTGGACCGGGCGCTGCACCGGCTGGTCACGCAGGAGAGCTGGTACGAGCTGGACCGGGCCGCGCTGCAGGCCGGGCGGGCGGCGGTGCACCGGATGACCGCTGCACCTGCGGAGCCGTCGCTGGCGCGAGACCCGGCTATGGGTTAGCGTCTGCCGAGGGCAGCGCGGCCTGTCACGAGCCCGCAGGTCGAGGAGCCTCTGGCGGGCGCAGTCTCCGCCCGACGGCGGCTTGACGGTCAGACCGCGGAGGGGGCGTCCGGGGCGCGGGCCCGTGACGGACCGAGGTCGAGGGGCACGGGCGGGAGGACCACCATCCCCCCATCGGTGCGGATCAGCCGCCAGCCGCCCTCGTGCACCTTCCAGTGATGGGCGCGACAGATCGTGACAAGATTGTCTAGATCAGTCGAACCACCCTGAGCCCAGTGGCGGAGGTGGTGCCCATCAATGCGCAAATGTGGGTAGCGCAGGCCCAGCCCTATTCGGCCAGCCTCGCCGCCGCGGCACTTGATCTGAACTCGCGGAGGTCTGGGTCAGAGCGCTAACGCTCCAACCGTGCCCATGCAGCAGGGCGCAGGCTAGTCGTTGCGCAGGGTCAGGCTCGGCTTGTATCTAAAGTCCAGGCTGTGGGCCTGAGCTGTATGGTAGCGACCGCCATAAGCTGCACCGTCCAGGGGCTCTCCGGGGTGCCGGTGACGGTGGAGGCCGATGTGGCCAACGGGCTGCCCAGGTACACGGCTGACTTGATCGGCCGCAACCTGTGATCCGGGGGTCCAGCTTGGGCCGACTTACCGTTCGGGCGGCGGCTTGCGATCAACCAGGGGGCTTGCGGCGCGACTGTCACACCCGGCCGTCCCGGTCGGATGGTCGCGGTGCTGGACCGTAGCCGGCTGGCTCAGCGATCGGTCACGGGCGTCCGCATACGTTGGTCCTGCCTTCTTGAGGCTTGAGCGGCGGGCACCGCTTCCTCTCGGAGGGAACGCCTCGAGTGGGATGGGGCCGCCGCGTGGAAAACGGCGGCCCCGTGGGGGCTCGCGCGCCGCCCGCGCCTGTCTCGCCGGCGATGCGGAGGCGGGCCAAGTGGCTCGGAGACCGGAGCGGTGGTGCGGCCCACGCTCGAGTGCCAGGGCCGAGCCCTCAGGCGGCGTCGACGTGCAGGCTCACCCCCGAAAAGCGGCGAGCGTCGAAAGGAGCCACGGCCGAGACGGCACTCAGGTCCA
>PMYJ01000093.1 GCA_003170875.1 Candidatus Dormiibacterota bacterium
AGCACCATCATGGCCGAGTTCACCGCCCACTTCCGCTTCATGATCCCCGCGTAGAGGATCGCCAGCCCTGGGACGCTCATCAGCCCCACCAGGGTCGCGGAGGTGAGCTGCCAGGCATTGTCGCCTGAGTCCAGCCAGCTTGGATCTGGTACGAGTTGTGCCAGCAGCATGCGAGCGAAGGACCTCCCGTGCCGTCCGGTCCGGACGCCTGACTGTTCTCGTCGAGGCTACCGGGTGCTTGTGCGAAGCAGACATGTGCGCGGCGCACAAGCCAGAGCCGCATTTCGTTGTGCGTCCGCCGCCCTACGGGTCCTTCCGATCTCGGGGGCCCGCCCGGCCTGGTGCGTTCCGCCCCTCTGCACCGCGCTGGTCTGGGCATAGACTCGGGCCATGTCCCCCCCGAGCGGCCTGGTCGAGTGCCGCGTCATCGCCCTGAGCGGGGAGGTGGTGCGCCTGGGTGACGAGTGGCGCGACCGCCCCGCCGTCGTCGTCTGGCTGCGCCACTTCGGCTGTCTCCTCTGTAAGGAGCAGGCCGCCGCCTTTCGGGGGCGTGGGCAGGAGATCGAGGCTCTCGGTGCCGGGCTGGTCTTCGTCGGCAACGGCCAGCTCACCTGGGCGCGGCAGTTCGAGGCCGAGGAATGCAGGGGCTGCCGGGTGCTGACCGACCCCGGGCTCGACAGCTACCGGGCGATCGGCGCCCGGCGCGGCTGGCGCTCGACGCTCGGCCCGGCCGGCCTGGTGGCGGGGATCAGAGCCTTCCGCCGCGGCTTCCGCCAGAGCGGGGTCCGGGGGGTTCCCGATCAGCAGGGCGGGGTCTACGTGATGCTGCCGGGCGACCGGGCAGCGTACGCGTACGTCAGCGGCAGCGCCGGTGACCATCCCCCGATCGATGCCGTCCTCGACGCTCTCCGCGCGGTGGCGGGCGGTGCGGCGCCCTCTGCGGATACCGACGACCAGGTGGCTCCCGCCGCTGCCCCGCAGGCCGGCTGATCCCCGGCCGGGAGCGACCCCATGTCCGACGCGCTGGCCCGGCTCTTCGACCGGATGGACAGGCTCGAGGAGCGCGAGCGCTTCGCCGACGCCCTGGCCGTCGCGCGCCGCGCCTGTGCGCTCGCCCCGGACGAACCGGCCACCTGGGAAGCCCGCGGTGAGATGGCCCTCCGGAGCGGCGAGCCGGCGGAGGCGGCGGAGGCGTGGGACCGCCTGACCCGCCTCGAGCCGAGCTCGGCAAGCGCCTGGTTTGGCCTTGGCGAGGCGCTCCAATGGAATGGCCAGGACGAGGCTGAGGAGTGCTTTCGGCGGGCGGCTCAGCTCGATCCGCAGCGGTACGTCGTGCCCTCCCGGATCTCCCCGGCCGAGTTCGAGGTGATCACCGGGGCGGTGCTGCCGGCCCTCCCCACCCAGGTCATCGACTTCTTGGAGGACACCGGGACCGCCATCGCCGCCCTTCGGCTGCCAGCCGTCGAGATGGTCGTCGGATCCCACCTCGATCCCCACGCCCTCGGCTACTGGCTGGGAAATGTATACGGTGTGACCGGCATCTGGGGACTGGCCAACCCGGCGGCCATCCAGATCTACCAGCTGAACATCGAGAACGGGTGCCCGGACCGGGCGGCGCTCTCCGCCGAGATCCGCCGCACCGTGCTCCACGAGGTGGGGCATGCGGTGGGAATGGACCACGCCACCCTGGACGCCGACGGATACTGAGAGTGAGGAACGGGAGGCAGAGGTGACCACCGGGATCGCGGCCGCGGAGGCGGCACTCCGCTACAACATCCGCCCGTTGATGGCGCGCGCCTCCCTCTCGCTCTTGAGCGCCGTCGAGGAGCTGGGTGTCGAGGGGGGCCGGGCCGGGGATCTGGCCGACGTCTCCTGGGGCGAGGCGGTCGCCATCGAAGGCCTCGCGCCCGGCCAGACCGCGGGACTGGAGCGAGCGACCCGGTCGGGCGGCGTGAGGATGGTCACGGGGCCCGGCGGACGGCGAGCCGTGCTCATCGGCCCGCTCGCATCCCTGGCGGGAGTGGCCACAAGCCTGGTCGGAACGGGGCCTCCCCTCGACGATCTCGGCGGCGCGCTCACGGCGGCGCTGGCCGGCCGCCGGCCGCGGCCACCACTGGCCTGCGGGGACCGCTCTCTCGGTTTCGGGAACCGGACCCTGATCATGGGGGTGGTCAACGCCACCCCGGACTCCTTCTCTGGCGACGGTCTCGCGGGCGACGTCGCCGCGGCGGTGGCGCTCGCCGAGCGGCTGGTCGCCGAGGGTGCCGACCTCGTCGACGTCGGCGGCGAGTCCACCCGGCCCGGCTCCGCCCCGGTGGACGTCGCCACGGAGCTGCATCGGGTCATGCCGGTTCTGGAGGCCCTGGCCGGGCGGCTGTCCGTGCCGATATCGGTGGACACCCGCAAGGCCGAGGTCGCCAGGGCCGCGATCGCGGCCGGCGCAGGCATGGTCAACGACATCTGGGGGCTGCGTGGGGACCCCGGGATGGCCCCCGTGGTCGCCGCCGCACCGGGGGTCGCCCTGGTGGCGATGCACAACCGCCGGGGCCACCACGAGGGCGAGCTGCTCGCGGAGGTGAGCCGGGGCTTGAGGGAGTCGCTTCTGATCGCGGCGCGCCACGGCATCGGCGCGGACCGGGTGGTCGTCGATCCGGGCTTTGGCTTCGGCAAGACGCCGAGCCAGAACCTGGAGCTGGTCCAGCGCCTCGGAGAGCTGGGCGGCATCGGATGCGCGCTGCTCCTCGGTGGCTCGAGGAAGTCGACGATCAGTCTCGTGCTCGGGGGAGCCCCGCCCGAGCTGCGCCTGGAGGGGACGCTGGCGCTCTGCGTCATCGCGGTGGCGGCCGGCGCCGAGATCGTGCGTGTCCACGACGTCGCCCAGGTCCGGCGCGGTCTTCAGGTTGCGGACGCCGTGCTGCGCGAGATCCCGGAGGCGGTGCGGTCGGCACCGGCCCCCGGGCGCACCGGATGAGCGGCGGCCCGACGGCGTCCGAGTGGGCCTGGATCGCCCTGGGGTGCAACCTCGGCCATCGCGGGCGTGCGCTGAACTGCCTCCGGGCCGGCCTGCTGGCCGCCGGAATCCGCATCGAGGGCGCGTCCACAGAGATCCTCACCCTGCCGGTCGGGGTGCTCGCCCAGGGTGACTTCCACAACCAGGTGCTGCTGGCCCGGAGTCCCGAGCCCTGGCCGGCCGAGCGCTGGCTGGAGGTCTGCCTGGGCGCGGAGGTGGGCTGCGGCCGGCGTCCGACCTACCGCTGGGGACCGAGGCGTGCCGACGCCGATCTCATCCTCCTGGGCCGGCACGGCGAGGTCATGAGCGCAGGCTCTCCCGCCGTTCCCCATCCGGGGCTGCCCGAGCGTCCCTTCTGGCACCGGCTCATCGCCGAGATCGACGGCGCGGTGGCGGCAAGCCTGGCCGCGCGCTGACCGACCCGCGGGGCAGTCAGATGGGGAGGCGGTCGGCGAGCTGGGGGATGAGGCGGAGGGCGTTCTGCACCTGGTGCGCGATGCCCTCGAAGTCGGGCGGCCGTTCGAAGTCGAGGAGCCAGGAATGCTCGGCGGTGAACTTCTCGACCAGCGTGGTCGTCCCCAGCGAGGCGATCCCGACGTGGACGGAGGGCCGGTCCTCGTCGCGAAAGACCTTGGCCAGCAGCTCCTGAACGGTATCCACCCAGGCGGAGACCTCGGCCACGTCGTGAAGCTCGTAGCCCCCGTCGCCCAGGATGAACTCGGCCTCCAGCTCGACGAAGGGTTGGGGGGGGAGCTGGTGGTGGGGACAGTCCTCGGCTTCGTCGTCGTCGTGGTAGAGGTCGCAGTCGGCGCCGGCGCCGTACGCGGCCACGTAGGTGAGCAGGGCATCCCAGACGAAGCTGAGGTGGACGTGATAGCGCGACGGGGGTTCGCCGGAGGAGAGCCGCACGGTGCACTCGAAGCGGCGCTCGCCGACCGACGGCTCCAGGTGGTGCCGCACGTCCTCGATGAAGAGGCCCGCCTGGTCGATGGCCTCGATCAGGTCGGCAGACAGCTCCTCGTAGGACGGGAAGGCGGAGCGCTCCTGGCCGGGGTGCTCCACCGACTCCGATGCAGGCGGTTCAGCCAACCCGCGCCGCTCGGGGGACCGGGATGGGAGGTGTGCCCACGCCGTCAGTCTAGACGGTTTGGAGGGGGCCCTCCGCCCGGCCCGGCCCTGGCGCGCTCCCCGCACTCCTGCGGAATCAGCGGCGCATCGGGCGCGGGGTTGCTACTATACGGCCGATCTCAGGTTTTCAGTCCGCCCTTGCGGCACATCTATCCCCACACGGAGAAGGGCCTGTGCAGACTCAGGGCACGCTGCAGGAATCGAGCCTGGCATCCCTGCTCCAGACCATGCAGACAGAACGTGCGACGGGTGCCCTCGCCCTGGAGAGCCAGAGTGACACCGCCTCGTTGTACTTCCTCTTCGGCCACCTCTTCCACGCGGCTGGCCCGTCCGGGCAGGGCGAGGACGTCGTCCTCCAGGCCCTGAGCTGGCGCGACGGCAGCTTCCGCTTCGACCCCCGGGCCAAACTGCCGCCCGAGGAGACGATCAAGTCGTCGCCGGCGGAGCTGATCGCCGAGGCCGACCGGCGGGCACCGGCGGAGCAGGCGGCCTGGGGCGGTACCCCCGGCTACGACGAATCGCAGCCCTACCAGGGTGCCGGCTACTCAGAGCAGGCCGGCGGGGGGTACGCCGACCCCGGGTGGACGGCCCCGGAGCAAGAGGCGGTGGAGGGCGATTCCCCGGCGGCCGCGGGCTATTCCCCCTGGGACGCTCCCGCCCCCGAGCCCCTCGCCCCGGAGCCGGTCTACCCCGCTGCCGCTCAATACGAGCCGCCGGAGCAGCACCCTGCCCCCGCCCCGGCGGGCTACCGCCCCGAGCCGCCAGCTCCAGCTCGAGCCCAGTACCGACCGGAACCTCCCGTCACGGCCGCCCCGGCTCCAGCTCCAGCCCCGACGCCGGCCCCCGCTCCGACGCCGACTCCGGCGCCCGCTCCGACACCGGCTCCGGTGCGCGCTCCGGCGCGTGCCTCCGCACCCGCTCGGACTCCGGTTCCGGCTTCCGCGCCAGCCCCCGTGCCGGCGGCTCAGCCCGCGTCGGTCCTCGGAGCCCCCGCGGCTCAGCCTCTCGACATCGTCTATCCCCTTCCCTCGGGCCGCGCCCAGTACGAGGGCCTGAAGAGTGCCTTCGTGGACTTCCCCAGGCTGCTCCGGACCCTCCGGGGCGACCAGCACACCGGCTACATACGTCTCACCGCGCCCGACTTCTCCGGAATACTCCTCTTCCATCAGGGACATCTCCTGGAGGCGCTCTCCAGCATCTCCGGGGCCCGCTCGGGTGAGGCGGCCTTCCAGGCGATGCGACGGAGCATGGATGGCGGCACCGGCGGCCTGGACGTCATCGACCTCGCCGGCGAGACGGTCGAGGCTCTGGCTCAGCTCCTCACCGCCCCCCTGCTCTACACCGGTCTGCTCGGCCGCTTCATCAACTTCGACGCTCTGATCGCCTACCTCAACGAGGAGGGGGTGGAGGGAGCCGTGCTCGTGGCCGGCGGCGAGGACATCGGGATCATCCTGCTCAGCCGCGGCAAGGTCCTCGGCGCCTACACCCAGAGCAACCCTGCGCTCAACACGGCGACCACCGAGGTTGCCAAGATCGCGACGGACAAGACGGCCCGGATCGAGGTGAAGAGCGGCGTCGGCTCCGTGGTGCCGCTCGACGTGGAGAACGCACTGTCCCGCGCCTATTGACCCCCCCACGGCGCGCGCTCCGGCTCCGTGCCGTCCCCCTCGGCCTCGCGATTCTCGCACCCTCGGTTCTCCTCACCGGGTGCTTCAGCGCCCCGCCGCAGATCGTCCAGCTCAACCCTCCCGCCGGCTCCACCCAGCTGGACGCCAACGCCACTGTCGAGGTCGTATTTGACCAGCCCGTGACCCCCGAGAGCGTGGCGGCCCACCTCAGCGTGCACCAGGCGATTAATACGTCGGTGGGGCTCACCGGGTGCGATGTGGCGGCGGGCTTCACTGCAGGCTCCGGTGCCCCTTGCTGGGTCAGCTGGCTGACCGGCGAATCAGGCTTCGTCTTCCACCACCCGGGCGCCCTCTTCGCCCCCGGCATCGAGTACGTCTTTCGCCTCGGGGCCGGCGTCACGTCGGTCAGCGGAAACGTCAACTCCCTCGACCACATCTGGGACCTGACCAGCTCGGCGGCCCCGGTGCTCACCTCGGCCACCCCGGCGGAGGGCGCCACCACGCCGCGGGACTCCCCGATCGTGCTCTCGTTCTCCCGGGAGATGTCCCCCTCGGCGATGGCCGCCGCGGTCTCGCTGACGCCCGGGGCGACCGGCTTGCAGGTGGTGCGCAACCCCCTGGCCCTGGGCCAGTTCGAGGTCATCCCTGATCGCCCCCTGGACCCGTCGACGGCGTACACGCTCACCGTCAGCCGCGGGGCGACCGACGCGTTCGGGCAGTCCATTCCAGCTCCGATCACCCTCCACTTCACCACCGGACCGCTGTCGACGACCGGCCATCTCCTGGTGCTGGCGGGCCCGGGGCTGGGGGACGCCACCGAGGTGGTGCTCGCCCAGCTCACCGCTCCGGCCGCCGGCCTCCCGATCCCGGCCGAGGTCCTCGACGCCGTCCCCCTCTGCACCGACCCCGATGGTTGCGGCGACGTCGGGCCCGGACAGCCGGCGGCGGCGATCGACGACGCCACCATCTCGGCCGGCGGGCAGTGGCTGGCCGTCGTCCAGACCGACACCACCCGGGTGGGGGCGGCCCCCCTGCTCCGCATCATCAACCTGGAGACGGGTCAGGACCAGCTCGACCTGGCCGGGGCCACCTGGCCGGCGTGGTCCCCCGACGGCTCCACCCTGGCCTTCGTTGCGGCCAACTCGTCGGTCCAGCTCTACGACCCGATCTCGGGGTCGCTCTCCGCCCTCCAGCCGGGCTCCGCTCCGAGCGGGACGCCGGTCTGGACGGCGGACGGGGATGCCCTCGCCATCCCGGTCACGGCGGCCGGAACGAGCCCGGCTCACGTGGACCTCGCCGACCCGGCGATCAGCGCACGGTACGAGCTCCCGGGCCTCGCAGGTAGTGCCTCCAGCCTGGTGGCGGCCCCGCAGGGTGAGGAGCTGGCCCTCGAAGTGGTCTCGCCGTCGTCGGTGCTCCCGACGACCTGGGTCGCGGACCCGTCGGGTGGGCTGCCGCCGGTCAAGGTCGGCACCGAGCTGGCACCGGTGGGGTTCACCGACGACGCGACCCTGGTGGTCGCCCTCAACGCCCCGCGCGGCTCGCCGCAGCTGGGTGGATTCGAGATCGCAACCGGGGCCGTCTCCGCGATCACGACCACGCTGGGGGAGATAAACCCGGAGAGTGCCACGGTCGCGCCGAGCGGACGGCAGATTGCGTACATCACCACCATGCCCTCCGGGGCGGTCCAGGCCGTGATCGCCAACGCGGACGGTTCCGGCCCCCTCCCCCTCACCTCACTCGCCCCCGGGCTGCAGGCGCTCTCGGTGCGTTTCGGCGGATGACGGTCTCTCTTCCCGACCACGCCCGCGCTCGCTGCAGCGGGGTCCCCGAGAGCCCTCCGGCACCCTGCTAGTCTCAGGGCCATGTCTCGCTCACTCCTCTTCCTGATCGCGGACACCGGCGGTGGGCACAGGGCTGCGGCGACGGCGGTGAGCCACTATCTCGGCCGTGCCCACCCCGGCGAGTTCGACGTGGAGGTCGTCGACCCCTTCGCGAGCGCCTCGCCACGCCTGCTGGGCCGGACCGCGGGCCTGTATGGCCCGCTGATCCAGCGCGCCCCATGGCTCTGGGGCGGGATGTTCCACGTCACCAACTCCCGGGCCATGGTCAGGGCCGCCGAGCTGGTGCTGCGCAGTGTCGACCCGGCTATCGAACGGTTGATGACGGACCTGGAACCGGCGGCGGTGGTCTCCTTTCACCCCCTGCTCAACCGGGCTGCGGTGAGGGCGCGGCGCCACCTCGGCATGCGGGTCCCCCTGGTCACCGCCGTCACCGACCTGGTTGACGTGCACGCGTTCTGGGCGTCGCCCGACGTCGACCTGGTCATCGTGCCCTCTCCAGGAGGCATGGACCGCTGCCGCCGCAACCGCGTCCCCGCCGACAAGCTGGTCCAGGTGGGCCTTCCGGTCGATGCCGGCTTCACCGACCATGCGTCCGATCCGGAGACCCGGCAAGATCGGCGGCTTCAACTCGGGCTCGACCCCGATCGCTTCACCGTTCTGGTCTGCAGCGGGGCGGACGGGTCGGGGGACATCGAGCGACGTGCCCGGCTGCTCGCGGGCAGCGGTCTGGACATCTCCCTGGTGGTGATCTGCGGGCGGAATCAGCGGGCCTACAACGGTCTGGGCGGCCTCCGCGACCGCGGGGGCCGCCCGGTGAGCGTGCACGCATTCGTAACCAACATGGCGGAGTGGATGACGGCGGCCGACATCGTCGTGACCAAGGCCGGCCCGGGGACGATCGCCGAGGCCCTCTGCGCCGGTCTGCCACTCCTCATCACCTGGTACCTCCCCGGCCAGGAGCGAGGGAACATGGAGTGGCTGATTGACACGGGGGCCGGGCGCTACGTGCCCGGTGACGCCGAGCTGGTCGACGAGGTGGCAGAGCTGGCTGCGCCGGGATCGCCGGCGCTGCTCTCGATGCGGGCCGCCGTCTCGCAACTGGCCCGTCCCGAGGCGGCCGCAGAGGTCGGCGAGCTGGTGCGCTCCGTGGCGATGAAGCTGTCATGACCCCGCCGGGTGCGGTGTCCTCGGCGGAGGCGGGGGGGCTGACCCATCTCCGCCTCTACAACTTCAGGAACTACGCGGAGTTGAACCTGCCGCTCGGACCCGGGCTCAACGTCTTTGTAGGGGAGAACGCCCAGGGCAAGACCAACCTGCTGGAGGCGGTCGCCACGCTCCTCCTCACCAAATCGCCGCGCACCAGCACCCCGGCCGAGCTGCTGCGCTGGGGATCGGAGGAGGCGGCCGTCGATGCGGTGCTGGGCAGGAGGTCTCTCTCCGAGACGCTCGCCCTCCGGCTCCGCCGCACCCGCGACGCCGACCTTCCCCGGTCGCCCGGACGCGATGCCTCACCGCGCATCTCGCGCAGCACCACGCGTGACGGTCACCCCATCGCCCCGCGAGACATCATCGGGCGGTGGCCGGTGGTCCTCTTCTGGCCCGACGACCTTCAGCTGGTGAAAGCCGGGCCGGAGGCGCGGCGACGGCTCCTCGACATCCTCGTGTCCCAGCTCGACCGCGCCGCCGCAGACGAGCTGATCCGCTACCGGCGGGTGCTCGAACAGCGCAATTCACTGCTGCGCCGGCTGCATGACGGGGGCGGCCCCACCGACCAGCTCCGGCCCTTCGACGACGCTCTTCTCCGCCATGGTGCGGCGGTTCAGGTGGCACGAACCGAGCTGGTCGGGGCGCTCGCCCCACTGGCTGCCGCGGCGATGGCGGAGATCAGCGAAGCGGCCGATTCGCTGGAACTGCGCTACGCCCCCCAGTCCGGTGCGGCGAGCCAGGATCGCGAGCAGGTGCTGGCGGCGCTGAGCAGCGCTCTGTCGCACGCCCGCGGAGAGGAGCTGGCCCGCGGCACCAGCGTCGTCGGACCTCATCGGGACGACCTCGAGTTTGTCCTCAATGGCCGTCCGGCCCGCTCCACCGCCTCCCAGGGGCAGCAGCGGAGCGCGGTGCTGGCCACCAAGATCGCTGAAGTTCGCCTGGTCGGAGCGCGCGCCGAGCGCATGCCCATCCTGCTTCTGGACGACGTCCTGAGCGAGCTGGATCCCACTCGCCGAGAGCACCTCCTCGCCGCACTCTCAGCCCGCGGTGAGGCGCCGCAGACACTGGTGACGTGCAGCGACGAGTATCAATTCGGGGCTCATCCGTCCCGTCGCTTCCTGGTGCGCCAGGGCACGGTCCTCGCCGGATGAGCACCGGGATGGACCCCGGCCGGCGCCCCGAGCGCGGGTCCGGCCCGCTGCACATCACCGAGGTGCTCGGCACGGCGCTGCGCCGGTTGGGGGTGCAGCGCGAGGTCCGCGAAGTCCAGTTGCGTGACGCGTTTGCGGAGGTGGTGGGGCCAGCGGTGGCGCCTCTCTGTGAGGCGCTCTCGCTGCAACGGGGCACGGTTCTGGTCGCCACCCGCAACGGTGCGCTGGCTCAGCAGCTCCAGCTCGAGATGCCNNTGTGAGCCGGTGACCTCTCCCGGGCGCGCGGCCTAGAGGGAGGTGAGCAGCGTGCTCATGAGCCTCTGCTCGATGGTAGCCTTGCAGGCTTCGGTGGGCAATGTCCGCCACCCGACTGAGGAGGGCTGAGACAGATCATGAGATCGGGCCGTTTCTTGCTGGCTGGATTCGGGGCCTCCGCGGCCCTTCTGCTCGCGGGCTGCGGTAACTCGGAGATCACCGTAACCTCGAGCCAGGGCGGGATCACGGTTTCCATCGTGGTGCAGAGCGACAGCACCGGCATCGGGTTAGTGAGGCAGGAGGCTGCCACGAAATCCAACGGCGGCAACGCCAAGGTCACTGACGGCAGCCACCCGGTTGGTCCTCACATCTGCGGCTTCACCGCGAGCAAAGGCGGTCACACCTATCAATTCGACTTCTACGGGAAGAACCTTCCCAGCGGCGTGACCACCTCGGCGGTAGAAAGCGAGTTCTGCGGCGCCGAGCAGACATCGCTCATGAGCGGGCTGCCGTCGTCCTGATCCAGGCGGTCTGGACGACGTCCGGGCGCTGATTGTGAGTGCATGTTGAGAGGCCGCCTTGTGGCCTGGAGCGATAGTGCAGGCTATTCAGGTGCCAGCCGAGTCTCGGTCAGTTGATATCCCGTTTCGGCCCTTTACGGCACCCGCACCGGCATGATCACGCAGAGGTAGTCGTCGCGTCCCTGGGCGCGGACCACCGCCGGCTGCAACGGACCGTTGAGGGCCAGCTCGACGTCCTCGCCGTCGATCGCCTGCAGGGCGTCGAGCAGATAGCGCGCATTGAAGGCCACCTGCACTTCCTCTCCGTCGACCTTCGCCGGCAGCGGCGCGTCGTGGTCGCCCACCTCAGCAGCCTGGGCGAGAAGCTCCAGCTCTCCCTTCCCCGCTCGGAGCCGAACGGGGTTGGAGGCGTCCCGAGCCAGCACCGCGGCCGTCTTTGCGCTCTTGAGCAGGAGGTCTTTGGAGAGCACGACGGTGGTGGTGGAATGATCAGGGATGACCTGCGTGTAGTTGGGATAGTTGCCCTCAATCAGGCGAGAGGAGATCTCCATGTCACGCAGGCTGAAGAAGACTTGGTTGCGCGCATCGCTGAAGGCGACACCGACCCGCGGCCGGCTGGGATTGATGGCGCGAGCGAGTTCCCCAAGGTGTCGCGCAGGGACGATCACCGTCCCGCTGACGACTCCCTCGGTGAGCACCTGCGCGTCAAGCTTCTTGACCGCGAGGCGATGGCGGTCGGTTGCCACCAGGGTGAGCTGGGAGCCCTCGATATGGAGCAGGACCCCGGTCAGCACCGGGGTCTGCTCATCACCGGAGGCGGCGACCGCCGTCTGAGTGATGGCCTGCTGCAGCGCGGCCGCGTCGACCTCGAAGGCGGGTGCGGTCTCGCGTGCCGGCAGCGGCGGGAACTCCACAGCATCGATGCCATGAAGATTGGTCTTCTGCACCCCGGAGGTGATCCGGAGCATCTGCGTCCGCTCCTCGACCTCCATGGTACATGTCGTGTCATCGAGGGAGGCGACGTATTCGGCGAGAAGACGTGCGGGGACGGTCACACGGCCTTCTTCCAACACGGTCGCCGCCACCAAGGCGCTGATGGTGAGGTCAAGGTTGGTGGCGGTGATCCGGAGTCCCTCTGCCTCGGTTTCGAGCAGGACGTTGCTCAGCACGGGCAGCGTGGAGCGCGGGGAGACTGCGCGGGAGACCAGGCTGAGTGACGAGCTGAGCGCAGCCGGGGACACCGTGCAGCGCAGAGCGGTATGGGTGCTCGTACCGGAAGGCCAGTTGTTCACCGGAGAGGACTCCTTGGGTGGTCACAGTGTAGAGATAAGAAGATATTAATAGGGGTGGGCAAGCGGGGGATAACCCCCGTTTCTGAATACAGAAGGCTGGGGACAACCGGGGAGGGGCTGGGGAGGGCGAAGCCTGTCCGGGGGGGTTGTCCCCAGCTGGGGGCGGCATGCCCGGTTTGCCACATGTATGGGGGAGGATCCGCACAGGCTTTGTCCCATCCACCGCGGAGGACCGGTTCGAGGTGGGTCGGCGTCGGGAAAAGCGCCAGTGCTCCGGGGATGGACGGGGGCTCAACCATGGGCGTGGAGTCGTTCCCTGAGCTGGCGGATGTCGCTCTGGAGTCGGGCGTCCTCGCGGAGCAGCTCGGTGATCTTGTCGATGGCGTGGAGCGCAGTGGTGTGATCCCGGCCGCTGAAGGCGTCGCCGATGACGGGAAGCGAGGAGTCGGTCTCCTCGCGGATCAGGTACATCGAGACCTGGCGGGGGAAGACGATGTGCTTGTCCCGCCGCTTGCCCTTCATCTCGTCGACGGGGATGCCGTAGTACTCGGCAACCGTGTCCTGGATGAAGGGGATGCTGAGTGGTTGAGCGTCGGCCACCGGGATGATGTCGCTGAGGATGCGCTGGGCCATCTCCAGGGTGATGGCATGACCGTTGATCGACGCGTGGGCGAGGACGCGGATCAGTGCGCCCTCCAGCTCACGGATGTTCCTCTGTATCCGGTGGGCGATGAAGCTGCACACCTCGTCGGGAACGAGACGGTTGTGCGGGCCGAGCTTGGTCTTGAGGATGGCCAGGCGGGTCTCCACATCCGGAGGCTGGATGTCGGCCATCAGACCGCCCTCGAAGCGGCTGCGGAGCCGGTCCTCGAGGGTCGGGATGTCCTTGGGCGGCCGGTCGCTGCTCACGACGATCTGTTTCTGGATCTCGTGGAGGGCGTTGAAGGTGTGGAAGAACTCCTCCTGGGTCCGATCCTTGCCGGCCAGGAACTGGATGTCGTCGATGAGCAGGACGTCCACGGTGCGGTACCGATGGCGGAAGTCGTTGGTCTTGTTCTCCTGGATCGCGGTGATCATCTCGTTGGTGAACTTCTCGGAGGTGATGTAGGCGACCTTGGGAGAGCGGCGGTGGCCCTCGCGCACGGCATGGCCGATGGCGTGCATGAGGTGGGTCTTGCCCAGGCCCACGCCACCGTAGAGGAAGAGTGGGTTGTAGGCCTTGCCGGGGGCGTCGGCCACCGCGCGNNCCTGCCGGGGCGAGGTCCGTCTCCGGGGCCAGGTCGGAGTCGCTGAGAGGGGCTGGCTCGTCGCGTGGGGGGCTCGCCGTGGGGTCGATCGTGATCTCCACCTGGCACTCATGCCCCAGGAGGCCGGAGAGGACCTCCTGGATGACGGAGACAAAGCGCTCGGAGACCCAGTCTCGAGCCAGCCGCGTCGGAACCCCGATCAGAAAGCGCTGTCCGTCACTCTCCACGAGGGTCGCGGTGGCCAGCCAGGTTTCGTAGCTGGGCCGCGCCAACTGGAAGCGGAGCTCCTCCTGGGCAGAGCTCCAGAGCTGCTGGGCGGCGGTGCGGTCGGTGGCAGTAGGGACGATGCCGTCGTTGGCTCCGATCGTCAAGATCGCTCCTCGTGCCGCCCAAGCGCCGAAGCCAAAGCTCAACCTCCGCGTACCGAAGCCACTTGTCCACAGGATGTGAACAGGAGTGGATAAACTTCGACGTCGCTGCCGGAGGGGCCTGTCAACGGTGGCTGGGGCGACTGGGGGAGCTCGTCCCGCCGGAGCACCCGTCAGTCTAGCAATGGCAGGGGCCCTCGACAACCGGCGGGCGTGGCCTCTGCCTAGGACCCGACTCCGGGGCCGGCTGGACAGGCGAGGGCGGCGAGAAACCTGGTTGGGGAGGCGCCCCCGGGACGTCTCCGGGGTCGCTTCGGGGAGGTGTGGGTGGGTGGACCGAATATACTGGCGTGACCACGCCGTCCGGGCGCGGCGCTCCGTGGCGTCCCCGGACGCGATTTGCGACGTCCTCACGGCAGGAGAGATCCGATAAAGCGAACCTTTCAACCCAAGAAGGCGTACCGGCGCAAGACCCACGGCTTCCGGATTCGGATGTCGACGCCCGGTGGACGCAACGTGCTCAAGGCGCGCCGTCTCAAGGGACGGAAGCACCTCACCCCGACCGGNNACGTGGCGGTGCGTTGGCCGGGCCGGCACGGTCCGAGTCCAGGCAGCGCCGAACGGGCGTGAGGAGGCACGCCTCGGACTCTCGGTGCCGGGCATGGCCGGCGCCGTGGAGCGGAATCGGGTCCGCCGCCGGCTCCGGGAGGCGGCGCGCGGGCTGCATGACCACCACGGGTACGACCTGATCGTGAGTGCCGACGCCTCCGCTCTGAGGGTCCCCTTCAGCTTGCTTCGCGACCAGGTGGAGGCGGCTGCGCGCGGGGCCGTCGCCCGCGCGAGCGTCGCCTCGGCTCCGGTCGCCCCGGGCGCCGCGCCGGCGCCGGGCAAGCCATGACCCACTTCAGCCTCTGGTTCATCCGCATCTACCAGGTCACTCTGGGGCCGGTGTTCGGGCTGATGAGCAGCTGCCGGTATATGCCCACCTGCTCGCGGTACACGGCCGAGGCCATCGGCCGGTTCGGACCCCGGCGCGGTTGGTGGCTGGGCATCCGGCGGATCTCGCGCTGCCACCCGGGCTACCCGGGAGGTGCGGACCCCGTGCCTGAGGAGTACGTCACCTGGCGCCAGGCACGGCGTGTGCACCGGGCCTCCCGCAGCGCTCACCGGAGCTCCGCCTGATGGCGCTCCCCCTGATCGCAGGGATCGACCTCAACCCGATCGACCTGCTGAGCATCCTTCGCTTTCCGATCGGCTGGATGATCGAGGAGCTGAGCAAGGCCTTCGACAGCGTCGGGCCTCTCCGGGCCATCGGTCCCTTTGGCCTGGCCGTGGTGGTCACCACGCTGATCATCCGGGCCCTGATCTTCCCGATCATGGGCTGGAACCTGCGCACCCAGCGGCGCATCCAGCGCGAGCAGCGTCAGGTCGCCCCCCAGCTCAACGAGATCCGCAAGCGCTACAAGGGGCAGACCCGGAAGATCTCGGAGGAGTCCCAGAAGGTCTACGCCGAGCATGGGATCAGCCCGTTCAGCTCGATGTCCGGATGTGTCCCACTTTTGGTTCAGCTTCCGGTGCTCTACGGCCTCTACTGGGGCATCCGGGACGTCATCGGCTTCGGCACGACCGTCCACTTCGACGCGCTTCCCAGCGGCTTCCAGCGAAACTTCCTCTGGATCCAGGACGTGGCGAAGACCATCGGTCAGTCCCTCGGGACCGCCACCGGCAAGTGCTCCCTCACCACGACGACCTGCGCGACCGACTGGGGCCATCTCTTCACCCAGCCGTCCAATCTCGCGCTGCTCATCTTCCCCATCCTCACCGGGCTCGCCTACTTCGTCCAGTCGAAGATGACGATGCAGCCGATGCGGTCGGACATGAGCGACATGGAGCGGCAGATGTCGTCCTCGATGCGGATGGTCGTCTACTTCATGCCCCTCATGAGCCTCTTCTTCGGCTTCATCTGGCCTCAGGCCCTGACCCTCTACTGGATGACCGCCGCCCTGGTGATGGTCGGCCAGCAGTACTCGCTGATGGGCTGGGGCTCGCTGCGGGTCCCGGGCTGGATTCCCGGGGCCGGGCGCACCACTCCGCTCTCGTACCCGCGGGCCGACTTGGAGGCAGCAGCGGCCATGCGCGCCGCCGGGCCATCCGGGGGGGATGGCTCGTCGACCGGTTCCAGGAGATCAGGTCGGGGAACCTCCCCCGTACCGGAGAGCGGGCCGCCGGCCAGCCCCGGCCGAGGCCGGACCCCGTCGAGAGCTCAGAAGAAGGCGCGCCGCCGTCGCTGAGGCGGCGCGGCTAGGAGGTGAACGGTGACCGAAGCTGAGGCCATGGGCGCCGTCGAGGAGTGGGCGAGCGTCGAGACGAGCGGCCAGACCGTGGAGGAGGCCGTCGCCACCGCTCTCGCCGAGCTCGGGGCGGGCGCTGACGAGGTGTCCGTCGAGGTGCTCTCGCGACCGGCTCGCGTGCTTCCCGGTGAGAGGGTGTCGGGCGCGGCGGAGGCCAGGGTCAAGGTTTCCAAGTTGGACGAGCACACCGCCAAGGCGAGGACGACGCTTGCCGAGCTGCTCGAGCGGATGGGGATCGAGGCCCGGATCGCGACTCGCCGGGCCATGCCGACGCCCGGCGGGCCGACGGCGCCACCCCTCCTGGACGTCTCCGGAGACGATCTGGGCCTTCTCATCGGCTGGCGCGGAGAGACGCTCAGAGCCCTCCAGACGGTCGTCAACCTGATGATGGGAGACAACGAGATCGGGTCGGGGCGCCGGGTCATCCTCGACGTGGAGCGGTACCGCGCCCGCCGCGAGGAGCAGGTTCGCGAGCTCGCCCTCCGGCTCGCCAATCGCGTGAAGCGGACCGGCCAGCGGTACACGCTGGACCCGATGCACGCCTACGAGCGCCGAACCATCCACCTCACCCTGGCCGACGACGAGGGCGTGCGGACCGAGAGCACCGGCAAGGAGCCGGCTCGCCGGGTGGTGATCCACGCGACCGGCCCAGCTCAGCCCGACCTTCCCGAGCTCCCGGATCGCGCCGGCCGCCCGCCGCAGCGGAGCGGCGGGTTCGGCGACGGGGNNCGGGGACCGGGGCGGGGATCGCGGCGGGGATCGCCGCCCGTCTCGCTGGCAGCACGGCTGAGCCGCGCCGTCGGGACGGCCGCAGCTCCTGGTGGCCAGGAGCGCCTGCCGGGGTCCCGTAACCCGGACCGAATACACTCGCGGCACCGATGACATCCCCCGACGTCCCCTATGAGCTGCAGCGTCTGGCGAGCGGCGCGCGCCTGATCGCCACCCCGATGCGGGAGCGGAGGTCGGCCGCTGTCGCCTTCATGTTCGGGGTCGGGTCCCGGTACGAGGTGGGGGCGACCGCCGGGCTCAGCCACTTCATCGAGCACGTCGTGTTCAAGGGTGGCGGCCGCTTTCCGACAGCCCGCGCCGTCTCGGAGGCGATCGAGAGCGTGGGTGGGTCCATCAACGCCTCGACCGACAAGGAGGCGACCATCTTCTACGCGAAGGTGCCGGCCGAGCACATGGGGCTGGCCTGTGAGGTNNGAAAGGCAGGTCGTGATCGAGGAGCTGCGGATGAGCCTGGACAACCCCCAGGACCACATCAGCACTCTCTTCGACGAGGTGATGTACCCGGATCAGCCCCTGGGGTGGGACATCGCCGGCACCGAGGAGACGGTGCGCAGCTTCGACGTCGAGGCCTGCACGGAGCATCTCGCCCGCCATTACCAGCCCGGTCGCCTGGTCGTGAGCATGGCCGGGGCGATAGAGCCCGGGCAGGCCCGGGAGGTGGTGGAGCAGTCCGTGGGCAGGCTCGGGGAGGCGGCTGCCGATGGGCCCGCACCGGCCGTCGAGGCGGCAGGGAGCGCGCTCCGATTCATCAACAAGCGCACCGAGCAGGCCAACATCATCCTGGGCGGCTACGCCTGTTCCTACCTCGACCCCCGCCGCTTCGCCCTCGACCTGCTCAACGTGGTGCTCGGGGAGGGGATGTCCAGCCGGCTCTTCCAGGAGTTGCGGGAGGAGCGGGCTCTGGCCTATGACGTCCACTCCTTCGCGGCGAAGCTGCGGGACAGCGGGTGCCTCGGCATCTACATCGGATGTGAGCCCCGGCGAGCGGTGGAGGCGGTGAAGGTCGCGGTGGAGGAGCTGGGCCGCCTGGTCGACCATCCGGCGGAGGCCGAGGAGCTGGGCAGGGCCAAGGAGTACGCGAAGGGCCGCCTTCTCCTCCACCTCGAGGGGACCGGGGCGGTGAGCCAGTTCCTGGGGCAGCAGGAGCTGCTCGCGGAGAAGGTCCTGCTCGCCTCCGACGTGGTCGCGGCCCTGGAGGCGGTCACCGCGGAGGACGTGAGAGCGACCGCGGAGGAGGTCTTCCGTCGCGGGCTCCGAGCCGCCGTCATCGGCCCCTTCTCGAAGCCCGAGCGTTTCGAGAGTGCCCTCGGCCGGGCTTCGTGAGCGGGACGGAGGTGGAGCGACGTGGAAGGAGATAGCCGTCGGACGTTGCGCAAGGAGGGGAACGAGACCTCATGACCGTGGAACGCACGCTCGTACTGGTGAAGCCCGACGGGGTCCAGCGCGGCCTGGTGGGCGACGTCATCGGCCGGCTCGAACGTCGCGGCCTGCATCTTGTCGGTCTCAAGCTGATGCGGATCGACGAGGCTCTGGCTTCCCGCCACTACGCGGAGCACGTGGGCAAGCCCTTCTACCCCGGGCTCGTCCGCTTCATCACCTCGGCGCCGGTGGTGGCCATGGCGTGGGAGGGGCCGGGTGCGGTGGCTCTCGTCCGCTCGACGATGGGCGCGACCAACCCGGCCACGTCGGCGCCGGGCACCATCCGGGGCGATCTCGCCGTCTCGATCGGGACCAATGTCGTCCACGGCAGCGATTCCCCGGAGCGGGCCGCCGTTGAGATCGACCTCTTCTTCGGCGCGGACGAGCTGGTCACCTGGGAGAGCGCCGTCGCCGAGTGGACCCTGGGCGGCTGATCGGCCAGCCCGCGTCGCGCGCTTCCGAACGCGGGGTCAGGTTGGGAAGGGGTCGCCCCGGCTGAGGTGGGTCAGCTCGGTCGCGATGCGGCGGCGCCGCCGCAGCGGCGCGGCGACCAGGACAAGCCCGCCGACCGAGTAGCCGGCGGGGAGCGGGGCGGGCGCCGAGGTCGTGACCAGAGTGGGCCCGGCGCCCAGGCCTCCGAAGCTGCTCAGCGGCCAGATCCGGAGGATCGCCTTGGCGAGGATCCGGTTGCGCGAGACCAGCCCGAAGAAGCGGGAGTCACAGGACTCGGGGCGGTTGTCCCCCATGACGAAGTATTCGCCGGCGGGGATGCGGAGCACCTGGTCGACGGCGTCGGCGGTGCTCGAGGCCGGGAAGTCGGGCCCCTGCTCCCAGCCGTCGGGGAGGTACGGCTCGGCGACCCGGTCCCACGGGCCGGTGCCACCCGGCTGCACCAGCAGCTCGGTCGGGTTGGTGGCCGCGTCGATCTCGATGTTGTCGCCGGGCAGGCCGATCACCCGCTTGACGTAGTCGGCAGAGGTGGCGTCGCACTGGTGAGGGGGGTTCAGGATCACGATGTCGCCGCGGGCCGGGTTGCCGAAGAAGTACGAGATCTTGCTGGCGATCAGGAAGTCGCCGCTCTGGAGGGTGTTCTGCATGCTGTCGCCGTCCACGCGCACGGTCTCGATGCAGGTCCAGATCAGCGCGTAGAGGACGACGGCGACGAGCAGTACCTCGAGCAGGTCGCGGACCCAGGCACTGCCGGGCGCGGCCGGGGGGGTGGGCTCGGCAGCGCCCGGGGCGGGCTCGGCGGCGGGCGGAGTGGGGACTGCGGGTGGGGTGGAGACGGCGTGCTGCTCCATGCTGCGGCTGGCG
>PMYJ01000110.1 GCA_003170875.1 Candidatus Dormiibacterota bacterium
TACTTCTCCTTCACCTGCTGCGCAACGTACAGGATGCAGGCGGCGAAGCTCGGGAAGGTCGAGGCGTCACCGGCGGGGTCGCTGTCGTCGGCCCCGTATCCGAAGAGATTGTTGTCGTTCTGGGCGATGGCGCTGGTTCCCCAGCTCGACTCCTCGATCGAATGGGCGACCAGGTAGCGCGCGCTGACGCCGTACGTCGTCTCCGCCTGCATGTAGGTGGCGCCGAGCCCGGCGAGGGCGGTCCCGGCGAGGAAGCTGTCGATGGTCTTGGCGTTCTCACCCGAGGGAAGGGTGAGGTCCGTGTCCTCGGTGAAGAGGGGGCCGGCGATGGGCTGGAAGATCGTGCCCTCGGCCCGGGCCAGGGCCAGGGCCTCGGCCGCGTCTGCGTACTCGCTGTCGTACTCGGAAATCAGGTCGTACTGGTTCTGAGTGGTCGTGGCGTGGTCGTCCGCCTCCGTCGCCGCGGCCTGGTCTTCGGCCAGCAACTCGGCGTCATTGGCCTCGTCGTTGGCGATGATCACCTCCTGGGTGGCCTCCTGCTGCTCGGCCGCCTGGGCCTCGCTGCGTGCCTCGACCGTGGCGGCCAGCACCTGCTGCGCCTGCTCCTCCTCGGCGTTGATCTGGTTCACCAGCACGTTGCCCGCGTTGGCGACGTGGCTGATCTCATCGACCCTCGCCACCAGGTTGCTGATGCTCTGGGCCTGGATGAGGTACTCGATCGTCGTCTCGCTCTGGCCGCTCTCGTAGCTGGCGCGCAGGAACGCGGCCAGCTGCTGCTTGTCGTGCTGGATCTCGCCGTCGAGCCGGGTGACCTCGGCCTGGTCGGAGCTCACCTCGGCGTCCAGGGAGGTGATCTTCCGCTGGAGCGCGGTCAGCTGGGCCTGGGCCTCCGCCAGCTGCGCCCGGGCGTTGTCGAGCTGGGCGGTCGCCTCGACCACCTGGTTTCTCGCCTGCAGGGCCTGGAGCTGGGCCTGCGCGAGGGCCTGCTGAGCAGCGGCCAGATCTCCCCCGTCAGCGCTCCCCGGTGCGGTGTCGGCGAAGACGGGGGTGATCGCGAGGCAGAGCGCGACGACCAGCGCGGCCACCATGGCGGCGCCGAGCCGGGTCGGGCGGTTGACATGCCCGGATCGGTGTCGGCCCATCGCTCACGAGTATGCCGAGGCCCTCGAAACGGCCAGGGACGCTGTCACGGCTCCGTCATCGAGCGGTCGCGGACGTATGCGATTGTGCTGACCCGCGGTTACTTCGAGATGCCCGGGACCGTCGGCTGAGATCCGGGACGCGATCCCCTGGGAGGGCTGACGCGCTGAGCCGCCGCGACGGCGGTCAGGACGCCTTGCGCTTGAGGAGCTGGTCGCGGACGTCGCTGCTGGCGAGGACCAATTCCTCCGCCTGACGGGGCCCGCAGCCGGTGCACTCGAGCCGGCCGCCGATCAGGTTACCGTCACCGTCGTAATAGATGACGGCCAGACGCGGAGAACTGCATCGGGGGCACGGGTTGGGCGTGGCCATCGGCTCCTCGGAGGTCGTCCTGCCTAGTGGAGACATGATGGCACGCCCGGCTCCCACGGGGCAGTTTCGGAGCACCGGCCGTGACCGGGGACAGCGGATGGCCCGGCAACCGTGACCGGCGTCGAGGCGGAGCCGAGGCTGCTGCGGTACCTCGACGAGCTGTACCGCTGGAATCAGCGGATCAATCTGACCTCCATCCCCCGGGGGGAGGCGGAGAGCCGGCACCTCGCCGAGGCACGCCACCTGCTCGTCCACGCGGCTCCGGCAATCGGGGCACGGGTCGCCGACATCGGCGCCGGAGGCGGCGTGCCGGGACTGGTGATGGCGATCCTGCGCCCCGACCTACGGGTCACCCTGATCGAGTCGGATCGGCGCAAGGCGGGATTCCTCCTGCACGCCGCCGCCGTCTGCGACTGCCCGCAGGTCACGGTCGAGCCCCGCCGCGCCGAGGAGGTGGGGCATGACGACGCCCATCGCGAGACCTACGACCTCGTGGTGTCGCGGGCGACCGCGTCAGCGCCCGCGCTCTGCGAACTGGCCCTGCCGCTGCTGCGCGCCGGCGGGCGGTTGCTCGCGCTGGTGGCCGACGCCGCGGCCGACGCGCGCACCGCGGCCGCCGCCGCGTCCGCCTGCGGGGGCGGGGCGCCGGCAGTGCTCGCACCCGGCATCCTCTCGATCACCAAGGTTGGCCCGACCCCGGAGCTCTATCCCCGCCGTGCGGGGATGCCCGCTCGCCGGCCACTCACCGGGAGCTGACGGGGCCCCTATCCCGACAGCGGGCCGAGCCTCCGCCGCAACGCCGCCTCCGCCTCGGCCCGCTCGTCCCAGGGCACCGGGCCGGCGGCGGTCTCGATGGTCCGCTCGTGACCCTTGCCCGCGAGCAGCACCGTGTCTCCGGGAGAGGCGTGACCGATCGCGAAGTCGATCGCCTCCGCGCGATCGGGGATGAGGTGCAGCGCAGCGCCTCGAGCGGCCCCCGCGGCCTCGGCCGCCGCGGCGATCTCCTCGACGATGGTCAGGCGATCCTCGCCCCGCGGATCCTCGTCGGTGACGACGACCACGTCGGCCAACCGCGCCGCGACCCGGCCCATGGCTCCGCGCTTCTCCCGATCGCGCTCCCCCGCGGACCCGAAGAGCGCCCACAGCCGTCCGGAGGTCGCGGGCCGCAGTTCGCCGAGCACCGTCTCCAGGGCGGCTGTGGTGTGCGCGTAGTCGACGACCACGCCGAAGTCCTGGCCGAGGTCGACGCGCTCCATCCGCCCGGTCACCCGCTCCAGAGCGCCGAGTCCCCGGACCGCCGCCTCGAGGGAGATGCCGCCCCCGTCGACGCCGGGGCCGCCCCCGCACGCCGCGGCCAGCGCCGCCAGCGCGTTGGCCGCGTTGAAGGCGCCGGCCAGCCGCAGCCCGACCTCGGTCCGGCCCCACGGCGTGCCCGCCACGAAATAGACACCTCTGGCATCAACTCGCAGGTCCTCGGCGACGAGGTCGGCGTTGGGGCGACCGCTGGCGCTGTAGGTGAGCCGGCGAGCCACCGGCATGCCGGCGAGGCGCGGATAGGCGAAGTCGTCGTCGCGGTCGAGGACGGCCAGGCCGCCGGGCCGCGTCCCCACCAGCTCGAGCAGGCGCTGCTTGGTGCGCAGGTACTCCTCGCGGTTGCCGTGGATGTCGAGATGCTCGGAGGTGATCCGGGTGTAGACGGCGAGGGCGTAGTCGACGTCGTCGACCCGGTGTAGGTGGAGGCCGTGGGACGACGTCTCCACCGCGGCGCGGGTGCACCCGGCGTCGGCCGCNNGCTGGGCCGCACGTCGTCGCCGATCCGCAGGTCGACGGTGGTGACGCTGGCCGCCTTCTGGCCGGCTGCCTGCCAGGCAGCCCACAGCATGGTGGCGGTGGTGGTCTTGCCGTCCGTGCCGGTGATCCCGGCCACCGTCATCCGCCGGGAGGGATGCCCGGCGATGGTGGCCGCGAGCGCGCTCAACGCTCGCCTGGCGCTCTCGACCTGCAGGAGCGGCGTGGCCTCCGGGATCGCCGGGATCGGGGTGCGCTCGGCGACGACCGCGACGGCACCGGCCCGGACGGCCGGGGCGGCAAAGTCGTGCCCGTCGACGTGGAAACCGGGGACCGCGACGAAGAGCGTTCCCGGGTGGCAGCGGCGGGAGTCGTACTCGACCGCCGTCACCTCGGGGTCGCCACCGCCTGCGGAGTCGAGACCCGATTGACGGAGGAGCTCGGAGAGCAGCATCGGTGGTCCTGCCTCCCTACGCCGGATCCCGTCCGGCCGTCTCCGCGCAGGCCTCGAGCGCGTCGACGATGGTGCGGAACTTGAATTCGGTCTCCTCCACCTCGAGGTCCGGCCGGGACTCGGCGACGATCCCCGCGCCGGCCTGGATGCGCACCAGCGCGCGGGTGATCAGGGCGCAGCGCAGGCTGACCGCCCACTCGCCGTCACCGCGACTGTCCACCCAGCCCACCAGGCCCGAGTAGAGGCCCCGTGACGCGGGCTCGAGGCGGGCGATCAGAGCGCCGGCCACGTCCGCCGGCGTCCCGCAGACCGCGGGGGTGGGGTGGAGCGCCGCCGCCAGGGCCAGGGCGCTGGGTGCCGACGGGCGGAGGCGCCCGCGCACCGCGGTGGCCAGGTGCCAGACGGTGGCGGTGGCGACCAGGTGCGGCTCGGTGTCGACGCGCAGCTTGGTGCAGTGCGGGGTGAGGGCCTCGGCAACCGCCTCCACCACCGCCGCGTGCTCGTGCTGGTTCTTGGCCGAGCGGACGAGTGCCTCCGCCGCCTCCCGGTCACGGCCCGGGTCGTCCGGCCATCGGGCCGCGGTCCCGGCAAGGGGAAGCGAGATCACCCGATCCCCTTCCCGGCGGAGCAGGGTCTCCGGGGTGGCGCCCACGAAGGCGCCCTCCTCGCCCGCCGGGGCGGCGAAGAGGTGGCACTCCGGGTCACGCCGGCGCAGCTCGGCGAGCAGCGCGGCCAGGTCGATGCCCGGGTTTCCTGCCACCAGCGCCCGGGTGAGCACCACCTTCTCCAGCTCCCCGGCCCGGATGCGTGACAGTGCCTCGGTCACGGCCGCCTCGTAGGCGGCGGCGGGCGGCTCGGCCTCCCATCGCATCGGCAATGCCACCGGTTTGGTGCGGGAAGGCGGACCGACCGCCGCGACCGCGCGCGGGCGAACGCGTCCGATGCCGAGGTCCAGGTCGCGGGGCGAGATCGAGGTGACGGTGACCCGCTCCGGGATCACCAGCCGAGCCGCCACATCCCCTCGAAAGGGGAGGGCGGCGGTGACCACCGCACCCTCGATGCCAAGGCCCGCCAGCGCATCATCCGCGACCTCCGCCGCCCGCATCGCCTGCCCCCGCCCCTCCGAAACCTCGATCCGGCGCAGCTCGCCGGCGGTGACGATGCCCGTGCCCCGCCGCTCCATCAGGAACCCGCCGGGCCGCCAGGCCGCGAGCAGGTCGAAGGGGGCGCCAGGCCGTCCAGCCGCATCCGGTCGGGCGGTCGTCGGGGAGCCGGTGCTCATCCCGTGCGCGCTTCGACGCTCGCCCGCGCTCCCGGGTCCCGGCCCGCTCCGGGCGTCCTGGTGCCGACCAGGAGCTGCACGGCGCCGAACCCGAGCAGGATGCGCCGGGTGTCGCTGAAGCCCGCCTTGCGGAAGATGCCGACCAGCGCTGGCCCGTCGGGCAGGTACGCGGTCGAGGCCGGCAGGTAGCGGTAGGCCTCGGCGTCGGAGAGGAGGGCGCCGAGCCGTGGCACGACCTGCTCGACCCAGGTGGACTGCAGCCAGCGGGTCGCGGCCCGCGGCTCGGCTAGGTCGACCACGGCGAGCCGCCCGCCCGGCCGGACCACCCGCGCCATCTCTTCGGCGCACCGTGGGATGTCCACGACGTTGCGCAGCGCAAAGCCGGAGGTGACCCCGTCGACGCTCGCGGCGGCGAAGGGGAGGTCCAGGATGTCGGCGCGGACCAGCTCATCCGCGCCGCGCGCCCGGGCCAGCATCCCCGCCGAGCTGTCGACACCGATGGATCGGTACCCCTGCCGGTGCAGCTCGCGGCAGAACTCGCCGGGGCCGCAGGCGAGGTCCGCCACGGTCGCGCCCCGGGGGAGGCGCAGCTCACGCACCGCCCGGCGCCGCCAGAGGACGTCCAGCCCGCCGGTCATGAGGTGGTTCATGAGGTCGTAGCGGGGGGCGATCCGGTCAAACATCGCCTCCACGACCCGTGCCTTCTCCTCGCTGGCCGGCAGGGGGGTGGGAATGGTCACGACCCTCCCATCATCGCCGAGGCGTGCCCGGCATCGCGGTCTCGCTCAGGATGAGGGACTCGGGGATATGGGTTCAGGGGGGACGATCGAAGAGCAGAGGGTGACTCCGCTTCCCGGCGTGGTGGTGCACTTCCAGGTCGGCTCGTACGCCGTGCCCGGGCCGGGCGTCCCGCTCAGATTGATGAGGTTGCCCGGGCCCAAGTACGTGACGCACAGCGAGTTGTTGCTGGAGCAGGCAATGGAGGTGTTGGGGGAGGGGACGGTCACGGCCGGGGACGCGGTCGTGGGGGGCAACCCCAGATAGTCGTTGATCTGGTTCCTGGTCCCCACCGCAAAGGCGACGAGGCAGGCACCGGCCACCGCGGCGCCGAGGAGCAGCGACGCCACCGGGGGTCCCACCGATCCCCAGGGTCCCCGATCCGGCTCGGTCGATGTGCCACTCTCCTCGATCCCGCCCTCGGGCTCGATCTCTCCAGTGTCCTCGGTGCCGACGCCGGCCGCGATCCGTGACCACCGGTACAGGAGGACCGCCAGCGTCGCCGTGAACGCCGCGATGACGGCATCAGCGAAGCCGCCGATGCCACTGACGACATTCCCCGCGACGTAGGCCGCCGGCTGGCCAAACTCTAGGCCAGACCGCTGCACGATGGCGCCGATGTTGCCCGACACCTGGGCCACGACCAGCGCTCCCCCGGTGCCCGCGGCGAGGCAGGCTGCACCCCTGACCCACCCCGGACCATCCTCGCTCGTGCCGGATCGGCGGCGGAGGATGAGCAGGAGCACGCCTGCCAGGAGGAGAAGCGAGTAGTAGCCGTCGGGCCGTGGGAGGGGCACGTCGAACGCGCCGGTCGCCCACCCCGACAGGCTTCCGGAGATCAGGAAGGCGAGGGTCTCGAAGGCGGCGGCGGCCACCACCAGAGCGCCGGCCCACCTGACCCACGCGTCGAGGTCGGTCGGGAACTGCCGACGGCGGCCGCCGCTCACGAGGAAGCCCTCCTCGTCCAGCTCGAGGGGTGCATCCTCAGGGTCCAGGTCGATCCTTTCCGCCCCCCGCGTCCCCGGTTCTTCCGGCGGCCCCGCCATCGCCGGGATCATCCGCCTCTCCAGGGGGGTCCTGCAGGCTGAGCCCGGCGCGCCGCAGCTTGCCGAGCGCCGTGCGTGGCACCGACTCGACCAGCACCAGCTCCCGGGGAGCCTGATGGCGGCCGAGCAGCACCCCCACGTGGTCCCGCAGGGTGTCCAGGTTCGGCGGCGCCCCCCGGTCGCGCGGGACGACGACGGCGACCACCCGCTGCCCCCAGGTGGGGTCGGGGCGGCCGACGACCGCGCAGTCGGCCACCGCCGAATGGCTGCGCAGCGCGGCTTCGACATCCCCGGGCCAGACGTTCTCGCCGCCGGTCACGATCAGGTCGTCGAGCCTTCCATGCACGTGGAGACGGCCGTCGCCGTCGAGACGTCCGGCGTCACCCGTCGGGAGCCAGCCGTCCGCCGTCAGGCCGGCGGCGGATCCGTCCCGGTAACCGTGAAGCAGGGTCTGCCCGCCTAGTTGGATCTCGCCGCCATCGCCGATCCGCATCGAGACGCTCGCGAGCGGGGTCCCGTCATAGACGACCCCGCCGCAGCTCTGGGTCAGCCCGTAGGTGACGACGCAGGGGGCCCCGGCCGCGGTCGCACGCTCCCGGAGAGCGGCCTCCACCCCCCCGCCCCCCACCAGCAACGCCCGGTAGCCGCGCAGGTCGACGCCGGCGTCGAGCGCCCGGACCAATTGGGTCGGCACCACCGAGGCGAAGGGGAAACCCGCCACCGGCTCCAGCTCCGCCGGGCCCCGGAAGAGCAGCGGGGCTCCCCCCAGGAGTCCCCGCAGCAGCACCAGGAGCCCGCCGATGTGGGCGAACGGGAGGCAGCTCACCCAGCCGTCCTCAGATTCCGCCGCCAGCGCGCGGAGCGAGGACGCCACCGCGACCTCCACTGCCGTCCGGGCCAGCTCCACCAGCCGGGGCCTTCCCAACGAGCCGGAGGTCGGGACGATCAGGGCCACCGCGGGATCGGCAGGCCGTCCGGACGCCAGCCGCCGCCAGCCCTCGTCGGAGACGAGGACGGTTGGTTGACCGTCCGCCAGGAGATCCCGTTCGGCCGGCTCCGGCAGCCGGTGGTCCACCGGCAGCAGGGAGGCCTCGGCCGCCCAGGCGGCGGAGGCGATGCCGAGCCACGCCTCCCCCGGGGGCAACGCGACCGCGACCACGTCGCCGCGCCGGAGCCGCAGTCCCGCCGCCGAGGTGGCCGCGCTCATGCCGGACCCGTCTGCCGGCTCCGGCCGCCAAAGCTGCTCGCTGCTTCCCTCACGTTGAGTACGCTAACCGACAGCACGATGAGCCCAGACGACGACGTCCCACAGCTTCCCGAGTGGACCTCCCACGGCGAGTTCACCGACATCCGCTACCAGACCGCCGAGGGCATCGCCAAGCTGACCATCAACCGGCCGGAGGTCCGCAACGCCTTCCGTCCCACCACCCTGTCCGAGCTCTCCCGAGCCTTCGAGATGGCCCGCGACGATCCCGAGGTGGGCGTGATCGTCCTCACCGGGGAGGGCACCAAGGCCTTCTGCTCGGGGGGCGACCAGCGGATCAGGGGCGACGACGGCTACCGGGATGCCCACGGGGTCGGCCGGCTCAACGTTCTCGACCTCCAGGTCCAGATCCGCCGGCTGCCTAAGCCGGTCATCGCCATGGTCGCCGGTTACGCGATCGGCGGCGGCCACGTCCTCCACCTGGTCTGCGATCTCACCGTCGCCGCCGACAACGCCGTCTTTGGCCAGACCGGGCCCCAGGTCGGCTCCTTCGACGCCGGCTATGGCGCGGGGCTGCTGGCCCGGACGGTCGGCCTCAAGCGGGCCAA
>PMYJ01000062.1 GCA_003170875.1 Candidatus Dormiibacterota bacterium
GACCGGTAGTGCCAGTAGGAGGAGTCGCCCTCGACCACCCCCCGCGGCGGGAAGGAGACCATCCCGAGCGGCGAGGTCTCGGTCATCCCCCACGCCTGGATCAGTGGGAACCAGGGCTGATACGCCTGCATCAGGGTGGTCGGCACGGCGGCGCCACCGCAGACTCCGAGACGGACGAAGCCGAGCTCCGCCTCAGCCGCGCGGGCCGCCACCAGCAGCCCTTGGAAGATGGTCGGCACGCCGACGAGGACGTTGGGCCGCTCGCCCACCACGAACGAGAGGAGCGGCTGCGGCTGCAGGAATCGCTCCGGGAGGAGCAGGTCGGCGCCGCACATGAAGGCGGCGTAGGGCTTGCCCCAGCCGTTGACGTGGAACATCGGGACCATCAGGCCGATCCGATCGTTCTCGTTCAGGGCGAAGTTGGCGACGCAGGCGAGGGAGTGCAGCCAGATGGAGCGGTGACTGTAGACGACGCCTCGGGGGTCGCCGGTCGTCCCGGTCGAGTGGCACATCGCGGCAGGCTGTCTCTCGTCCAGCACCGGCCAGTCCCGGAGCGGTGCCGAGCCCCTGAGCAGCTCGTCGTAGTCAACGATCGCGCCCAGGCCAGAGGTGTCGCCACGCCCGACCACCACCACCTTCTCGACGGTGGTCAGCTGCGTCCGGATCGCGGCGAAGAGGGGCATCAGCCCGGAGTCGACGATCACCACCCGGTCGCCGCCGCTGTTGATCACGTAGGCGAGCTGGGCCGGCGAGAGCCGCACGTTGAGGGTGTGCAGCACCGCCCCGAGGAGCGGCACCGCGAAGTAGGCCTCCAGATGCTCCTGGTGGTTCCAGCAGAAGGTGCCCACCCGATCGCCCGGTTTGATGCCCAGATAGCGGAGCCCGGCGGCCAGGCGCGTCACCCGCTCGGTAACCTCCGTGAAGTCGGCACGGCGCGAGGTGTCCCCCTCGAAGGTCACCACCTGACTGCCCGGGAAGAGGCTCTGGCCCCGCCGGAAGATGTCGGTGATGGTGAGCGGCACCTCCTGCATGGTGCTCTGGATGGGGCGAGCCATTGGCGGACTCCTCGGCCTGGCAGGGTTGGATGTGACCCGTCCATCATCCTCCAGCCTCGGAAGCTCCGTGGACGTATCCGGGTCAGGATCGGGTCGAGATCCGGTCACGAGACGGCACAATCCGGGGCGGCCCTGTCAGGCGAAGAATTCGAGCAGAGGCTGCAGGAGCACGTCGGGGTGGGATTGGGGCGTGCCGTGATCCGCGCCGGCCAGCTCCAGGTGGCGTCCCCCTGGGATGGCTCCCGCGGCCGTGCGCGTACCGGGGAGCATCCAGGGCATGCTCGCCGTCCCGGCGATGACCAGGGTGGGCACCGAGATCGCCGCCAGGCGCTCGGGGTGCAGGACGTTCCCCGGGCCGGTGATCGCCACGTCGTACGGCAGGGTGTGGGCGAGGGCGACCAGCCCAGGCCACATCTCCGTCGTCCGGAAGCCCGCGACCACCTGCGGCGGGATGCCGATGGCCTCGGTCTGGAAGAGGGCGACCGCTTCGTCGCGGCGGTCCTCGGCGATGAGGGCGCGCAGCCGGTCGACCAGGTCAGCCGCGGGGCGGTGGAATCCGTCGGAGATGTACGGCGGCTCGTACGCCACCACACGGCGGATCGGCGCACCAGCGCTGGCGGCCTCCAGGGCGAGGATGGCGCCTGAGGAGTGGCCGAAGACTCCGGCTCGCCCTCCCACTCCCTCGATCACGGCGGTGAGGTCCTCGATCTCCCGCTCCACGGCGTAGTGGTCGGAGTCGCCGCTGTCACCGCGGCCGCGCCGGTCGTAGGTCACCGCCGTGAAGTGCGGGGCAAGGACGTGCGCGAGACCGCCGGCCGTCGCCCGGTCGCTGAAAGCGCCCCCGATCAGGACCACCGGCTGGCCCTCGCCGCTCCGCTCCAAAGCGATCTTGGTGCCATCGGCCGATCGCACCGTCTCGATTGGTGTCGTCATCGGTTTCCCCGCCATGGGTGGGCTTGGAGGAGGGCGTGGCTCTCGGAGGCTCTCGTGGGACGCCCTCCCGGGTGGGCAGACACCAGATTAGTGCAAGCTGCAGCAACGGGATCGGCGCGAGTCGCGAGACTCCCCCCGGCGGCCTCGGCACCCCGTGCTAGATTGCCCTGCAATGGCTCAGGTCCGGCCCACGCTCCTCTTTGCCCATGGCATGTACATGAACGCCAAGAGCTGGGAGCCCTGGGTCGAGCGGGCGGAGGCGGCGGGCTTCGAGCCTCTCGCGCCCTCCTGGCCATACCACGACGGCGAGCCCGCCGAGCTCCGCCGCCACATCGATCCGCAGCTCGGCAGGCTCACCTTCGGCCGGGTCGTCCAACACTACGTGGAGGTCATCGGCACTCTCGCCGAGCCGCCGCTCGTCATCGGCCACTCGGTGGGTGGCCTGGTGGTCCAGAGGCTGGTGAACGGCGGGCTGGTCAGGGCCGGTGTGGCCATCAGCTCGGCGCCCCCGCTCGGCGTCATCTCCCTCGACCCGCACTTCTTCCGGGCCAACCTCCCGCACGTCAACCCGTTCGCCGGCAACCGGCCAGTGGTCATGACACCGGAGCGCTTCCACTACACCTTCTGCAACACCATGAGCCGGGAGGCGAGCGATCGGGCCTTCGAGGAATACGTCGTCCCCGAGAGCCGCAACGTGCCGCGGGGCACGCTGACCCGGAGCGGCCGGATTCAATTCCGGCGGCAGCACGTGCCGCTGCTCATGATCGCGGGCGACACCGACCATCTCTGCCCGCTCCCGGCGGTGCGGCGCAACGCCAGGCGGTACCGCCGGTCGGCCGGCCTGACGCGCTTTCAGGCCTTCCCCGGCCGCAGCCACTTCATCTCCAACCAGGAGGGATGGGAGGAGGTCGCCGATGCCTCCTTCGACTTCCTCCGCGCCGCCCTCGACTGAACCCCCGCCTCGCCATGCCGGGATGGGCGGCGCGCGGCGCCGGGCTGCTACCTTCGCGGTGATGCAGCTCCAGCCCCCGACGCTCGCCGACGTCCTGGCCGCGCGGACCCGGATCCGCGACCACCTGCCGCGGTCGCCGCTCCGCTCCTACCCGGCACTCGACCGGATGGTCGGTGCCGAGGTCTGGGTCAAGCACGAGAACCTCCTCCCCACCGGAGCCTTCAAGGTCCGCGGCGGGATCAACCTGACCAGCCGGCTCGACCCGGAAACCCGGCGGCGGGGCGTGATCACCGCCTCGACCGGCAACCACGGCCAATCGGTCGCGTATGGCGCCCGTCTCTTCGGCATCGCCGCCACCGTCTGCGTGCCCGAGCACGCCAACCCCGTGAAGGTCGAGGCCATGCGCGACCTCGGCGCCGAGGTGATCTGCATCGGCCGGGACTTCGAGGAGGCGCGCGCTCACTGCGAGGCGCTCGCCGAGGAGCGCGGCCTGCGCTACATCCACTCCGGCAACGAACCCGACCTGATCGCGGGCGTCGCGACAGCCACCCTGGAACTGCTCGAGGACCAGCCCGAGATCGACGTCATCCTGGTCCCCGTGGGCGGCGGGTCGGGAGCGGCAGCGGCGTGCATCGTGGCGGGGGCGGTCAAGCCCTCGGTCGAGGTGATCGGCGTGCAGTCGGCCCAGTCTCCGGCTGCGCACGACTCGTGGCGGGCCCGGGAGATGGTGGCGCGGGCCAACACCACGACCGCCGAGGGCGTCGCCACCGGCACCGCCTTCGAGCTGCCCCAGCGGATCATGCGCGAGCTGCTCACCGACTTCGTCCTGATCGACGATCGGGCGCTGCTCCGAGCCACCCGGCTGATGATCGAGAAGACCAGGACCCTGGTGGAGCCGGCCGGCGCCGCCCCCCTGGCCGCGGCACTTGACCCGACCCTGGCACCCCGGCTCCGGGGTCGCCGGGTGGCCCTCTTCTGCTCGGGGGCCAACATCAGCCCGGCCCAGCTGGCCGAGGCGATGGCTCCCGCCGGCCCGGCGGGGAGCGATGCCTGAGCCCGTCATCGTCGCCTGTGGCCGCTCCCCCATCGGCCGGGCGTTCAAGGGATCGCTCACCGGCTGGCGGCCCGACGACCTGGCCGCGTTGGTGGTCGAGGGGGTCCTCGACCGCGTGCCCGCCCTCGATCGGGGCAGCATCGACGACCTGATCTGCGGGTGCGGTCTGCCCGGGGGTGAGCAGGGATTCAATCTCGGGCGGATCGTCTCCATCCTGACCAGGCTCAATTGCCCCGGGACCACCGTCACCCGCTACTGCGCCTCCTCTCTGCAGTCCACCCGGATGGCGGCGCACGCGATCCGCGCCGGGGAGGGCGACGTCTTCCTCTCCGTGGGCGTGGAGTCGACCACCCGGTACCTGAACGGCACCAGCGACATCCTCTCGTGCCGGAACCCGAGGCTGGAGCCGGGCAACCCCGACGGCTACCCCGACATCTACATCCAGATGGGCGAAACCGCGGAGATCGTGGCCGAGCGCGAGCAGGTCTCCCGCGAGGAGATGGACCGCTTCGGACTCCGCTCCCAGGAGCGCGCGGTGGCGGCGCAGGACGACGGATTCTTTGACCGCGAGATCGTGCCGGTGCCGCTGCAGAACGGGCAGGTGCTGACCGCGGACGACGGCCCGCGTCGCAACACCTCACTGGGGAAGCTGGCGGCTCTCGAACCCGCGTTCCGTGAGGGCGGCAGCGTCACGGCCGGCAACTCCTGCCCGCTCAACGACGGCGCCGCGGCGGTGGTCGTGATGAGCGACATCCGCGCGCGAGAGCTCGGCATCCCGCCGCTCGCCCGCGTCGTCTCCACCGGCCTCTCGGCGCTGGAGCCGGAGCGGATGGGACTGGGACCGATCGACGCCTCACGGCAGGCCCTGGCCCGGGCCGGCATGACCCTCGCCGACGTCGACCTGGTGGAGATCAACGAGGCATTCGCCGCCCAGGTCATCCCCTCCGCGCGCGGTCTCGGGATCGACCCCTTCGACGACCGGCTCAATCCACACGGAGGCTCCATCGCCCTCGGCCACCCCTTCGGCATGACCGGGGCGCGGATCCTCTGCACCCTGCTCAACGGTCTGCAGGCGGCGGGTGGGCAGGTCGGTCTGGAGACCATGTGCGTGGGTGGTGGGATGGGGATGGCGATGATCCTGGAGCGTTTAGCCTGATCGGGGCGTATCTAGGCGTGTCCCCCAATTGCATGTAACCGGCGGGCGGACCGGCGGCGTTAACCTAGGGAGGCAGGTCGCGCCCGGAGCGCGGCGCACCCGGTGAGGTCGGACGCCATCTCGGACCAGGACGTCGTGCGGTGACAGGAGTGACCCGCCCAGCGGTGCGGCGTCGCGCCTGGCCTCTCGCCCTCGGGGCGCTGGCGATCGCGATGACCGGGTGCAGCCTGGCCCCGGCGGCCTCGCCGAGCGCGACATCCACCCCGCGGCCCACCGCCACTCCAGGGGGTCAGCTCACCGTTTCGGGCCCACCCTCCCTCACCGTGACGCCAGCGGACGGGACGGCCGGGGTCGGCCTCGACGCCACCATCCAGGTGGCCGCCCAGAACGCCACCGTCAGCTCGGTCGCGGTCGTGGAGAACGGCAAGGACGACACGCTGGCCTGGACCACCTCCAACGGCAACACCCAGTGGGCCTACGCGGGCGGCCTGGACCTCAACGCCGCCTACACGGTCACCGCGACCGCGGTGAGCACCGCCGGTGGCGAGACCGTCGCGACCTCGGCCTTCCACACCATCACGAGCGCCAAGCGGCTGCTGAGCACGGTGCTGTACGTCAGCAACGGCGACACCGTCGGGGTGGCTATGCCGATCGAGCTCGAGTTCAACGTTCCCATCCCGCTCGCGGACCAGCCGGGGATCATCGCCCACATCGCGGTGGTCACCAACCCGCCACAGCCGGGCGGCTGGTACTGGTTCGACGGCGCGGACGTCCACTACCGCCCCGAGAACTACTGGGAGAGCGGGACCCAGGTGACCGTCGACGCCGACCTCAACGGGGTCGATGCCGGCAACGGCTACTGGGGACTGGGCAACTGGAGTGAGAGCTTCAGCATCGGGGCCGCTCACCTCACCGTCGTCAACACCCAGACCCGCCAGATGCAGGTCTACGACGGTGATTCGGCGACCACCGGCCAGCTCATCGACAGCTGGCCGACCAACACCGGAAAGTCCGGCTACGACACCATCAGCGGCGTCCTGGTGGTCCTCTACCACAGCCCGGTGGTGGTGATGAACTCCTGCCAGACCTTCCACACTCCCGCGGCCTGTGGCGGCGCCGACACGTACAACGAGTCGGTGTACGAGGACACCGCGGTCTCCGCGGACGGGTACTTCATCCACGCGGCACCGTGGGTCTGCTACGGCGCCAGCTGCAGCCTGTATCCGTACGGCGACACCAACAGCTCCCACGGCTGCATCAACCTGAGCACCTACAACGCCACCACCTATTACAACTGGAGCGTGGTCGGCGATCCGGTCCAGGTCGTCGGCAGCGTGCTGGAGGCCTCGTACTCCGACGGCGAGGGCGACTGGCAGGTGGGCTGGTCGGATTTCGCCCCGGGCGGGCAGGACGTCCCCTCCAACGCCGCGATGCCGGCCTCGGCGCCGGCCACCGACGTGGCCACCCCGACCCCGGCGGCGTCGGTCGCCGGCCCCTAGCCGCCCGCCGCAGCGGCGCCCGAGTGGGCGGCGAAGCGGTTGGTCAGGCCCGCTGCAGAGCGCGGCGAAGCAGCTGCCGCTCGTCGGGATCGGCGGCGCGCATGAGCCAGAGTGCGGCCAGGTAGATGGCCCCGGCGACGAGCGTGAAGCCGACGGTCGCGAGCCGGCCCTCGGGATGGACGAGCAGCAGGAAGCCGCCCATCAGCAGGGCGGGGGGCACGATCCGCCAGCTGAGCCGGAGCACCGGGACGCTCACCCCGAGGTGCCGCAGCACGATCAGCCCGATGACGACCAGGCCGATCTCGGTGGCGGCGGTGCTGGCGCTGGTCACCAGGTAGCCGCTTCCCGGGTGCAGATGCTCAAAGACCGGGATCAGCACCGCGTTGAGGACGGCATTGACCACCAGGCCGGCTCCAACGATCCAGGCATAGGTGCGCTGCCGGTCCATGGCGAGCAGCCCGGTCGCGTTGGCGTTGTCGGCGAACATGAAGACGATGGTCACCCCGAGCAGCCGCAATGAGGGGGACGCCTGCGCGGGGAGGTGGAAGAGCCAAATGTACTGGTCGGCCAGCACGATCACCCCGATGGAGGCCGGCAGCCCGAGCGCGACCAGCGCCTTGAAGAACTTCTGGACCGCGATGACGAGCCGCTCCGGCGCCTCACGGTGGTACACGGCGAGGAGCGGGAAGACCACGGTGCGGAGCGCAAAGGGGATGACGAGCAGCGCCTGGAACGGCTTGTATGCGGCCTGGTACCAGCCCACCTCGCAGTAGCTGAGGCTGGTGAGAGTCGGGCAGGCGGTCGGGGTGGAGGGGCCGAAGTGCTGGAGGATCGGGACGTCGATCTGCCAGTACACCGTGGTGAAGACGTAGCTGACCGCGAGCGGCACGGTCATCACCATCCAGGGACGGATCAGGCCCCACTCGAACCGCCACTTCGGCCGCCAGGCACCGGTTGCGACCAGGGCCACCGCGAAGTACGCGGCGGCGGCGAGGTAGCTGAAGGTGTAGGCCCAGATGAAGTAGGCGGTGCCGAGGTCCTTCACGGCGCCGATCACCACCAATCCGAGCAGCAGCAGGGCCTCGGGGATGATCTCGAGAGCGACGAACTTGACCCGCTGGAGGGCGTAGAAGCTGTTGCGCAGGAGGAGCTGGAGCCCGGAGCCGACCAGGAGCGCGGCCGAGGCGAGCACCAGGGAGTGCAACCCGACCAGCCAGAGTGCACCGGTCAGCACCAGGATGGCCAGGGCCAGAAGGGGGATGCGGAGCGACAGCATGTTGTCCAGGTACCGGCCCAGCAGCTCCGGACGGCGGGCACCCTCGCGCAGGTAGAGGGTGCTCAGCCCGAGGTCGGCGACCACCGACACGATCGCCCCGTAGGTGATCGCCGTCTGCATCTGGCCGAACTTGCCGGCGCCCAGCGAGTCGATGATCACGATCACCGAGCCGAGAGCCAGCACCCGGGAGGAGAGCTGGGCGGCGAGCATCATCAGCGAGTTGCGCACCCCGCGCAGCCCGCTCCCGGCCCGCAGAACGCCGGGCGCGACCGTCTGCGCCCCACCGGGAGGGACGGTCTCCGGCGGCGGAGCCACGGCGGGGTCCTCGAAGGCTGGCATCACAGGGTCCATCGGCCGGCCATTGTCGCCCGTAGAACGGGCTCCGGTGCCAGAAGGGTTCACCGCGGCCGCTG
>PMYJ01000188.1 GCA_003170875.1 Candidatus Dormiibacterota bacterium
CACTAGCGCGCCCCCGACAAAGTCGTGCCGGTCCGCGATCACCAGGGCTTGGAGGAAGAGGTCGCGAGCGAGCTCGTAGTTGCCCTCCTCGTTCGCGACCAGTCCCAGCCGATTGAGGGGCCGAGTCAGAAGCCGCTCATCCCCCTCCTGTCGAGCCAGTTCCACGGCCTCCTGCAGGAGAGTGCGCGCGGCCTCGCTATCCCCGCTAGCCCCGCGGTGGATCGCCAGGCCGCCCTGGAAGGCCAGCACGTTCACCAGCTCCCATCGCTGGCCATCCTCGGTGGCGAGCCGGCGTGACTCGTTGAGATAACGTTCCGCAGCTTCGAAGTCGCCGATGTTGATGTAGAGGACACCCGCCATCAAATCGGCCTTGACCCGCTGTGGGCCGTCCGCCCGAATGACCTGCAGCGCCCAGTCGATGCCCTCGTCGTACAGCTCGCGCGTGAAGCAGTACCAGACGAGACATCCTCTCCAGCCACAATATCCACGTCTTCCCATTTCCGGAGACCTGGACGCCGCTCCACGTCAACCCGCTGGCCTGGGCCGACAACTTAGCGCTACCCTCGATTACCCTGGCACTGGTCAGCGCGGCCGTGTATGCGCGGCTTTCGCGGAGTTCACTTAGCGCAGCGCTTCACGAGGACTACATCAGGACGGCGAGAGCCAAGGGACTGTCGGAGCGTCGGGTGCTCTACCGCCACGCCCTGAGAGCTGCCCTTGCGCCCCTGATGAGCCAATTTGGCATCGACCTAGCGGCGGTCCTCGGCGGGGTGGTCGTGGTCGAGGTGGTGTTCGGGATCCCCGGTTTGGGGCACCAGCTCATCACCGCCGTGGATACCGACGATCTGCCGATGATTCAGGGGATCGCCCTGCTCACCTCGGCCTTCGTGGTGATCGCGAACCTCGTCGTCGACTTGCTCTATGCGGTCATCGATCCCAGGGTGCACATCACGCACACCCGGGTCTGAGCGCAGCGCACTGGACTCGAGCCGGGGCGGCGGCCGCGGCCGCGCTCCGGCCCCGTAATGAGCCGCGGCGCTAGGCGCGGCTTCGGCCCCGTGGCCCCGCTCGTCCGTGGCAACGTTGGGTGGCATTCCAGTGGAATCAGCCGGAGGCACGCGAGGTTGGTCGAGTTTGCTGCACTCTTCTCCCCTGGCTTCCGCACGGCGGACGAGGCCCGATGCCCTAGGCCGGATCGGACACCCGAGAGTCCGGGAGCGCGGGTTCGGCCGTCATCGTGCGAACCTTCACGCCGAACAGATCGGTGAGCAGCAGGGCCATCCCGCAAGCCATGGGCAGCGATACACAAATAGCGGGGGCGCTGGCCATCCGGGCAACGGCGGCGGCGGAGAAGAGAACGGGAATGTACAGTCGCCAGTTGTCCACCCTCCCCGGCCGGGCAAGCCACCAGATGGTCGCGAAGGTGCAGGGATCGACCAGGTAGTAGGGCCAGACCGACTTGGCGAGCAGCGGCAGGCAGGCGGTGGACAGGGCCATGAGGGCATAGACCCGGGGCGAGCCCGGGGCCGTGGCCCCGCGACGCCGAACTGCCAGCCAGGTCAGGACGACCGCCACCGCGCCGAAGACGAGGGCGTCGTCGTGCTGGATGAAGGCAGCGACCGGGGTCTGCGGGAAGAGCGTCCAGAGCGAGCCGCCGAGAGCCGGTACCTGACCGCGATAGGTGACCAGTGACGCGATCACATCGCGACCGTCGGCGAGGAGGAAGGGGAACAGGCCGGCGGCTGCGACGATCGCCGCCGTACCCAGAAACATGGCGGCCGCCCGGAAGCGCCGGCCAGCGAGAAGGATGAGGACGAGCGGGAGGACTGCGAGCAGCACGGCGGTCTGGGTGAGCAGGGCGAGCCCGAGGAGGCATCCCGCCATGGCGGTCCGGCCGCGGCTGAGCTGCCGCACCGTCAGCAGGATGAGCCAGAGCTCGAGGGGAAGCTCGGCGTGGCCGTAGCAGACCATGCCGATCCAGAGCGGCGGCGCGAGCAGAAACGCCGACCAGGTGACGACGGAGCGGGGAAATGGATGGCCGCGCGCTTCCCCCACGGCCCGGACCGCCTCGCGCGCGAAGGCTAGGGCGAAGAGGCCGAAGAGGCCCATGACCACCGCGTCGCGGAGCGGGGCGTCGGCCTGCCACCCCAAGGCGTTGACAGCGGCGACCACGGCGGTGAGGGGCAGGAGGCTGAGCGGTCCGTTGTCACTCCGCCAGAGCCCACTGTGGACGGTGTAGATCAAGAGCGGGTGGCCCCGGAGAGCGAGCTCGGCCATGGGCCAGCGAAAGAGATCGAGGTCGCTCTTGCTCCAGAAGGCGAAGGTGGCGAGCGCCAGCCCGGCCAGGAAGGCGGTGGCGAGCAGGTGTGGCGCCACCCGGCGGCCGATGCGCAACGCGACTGCAGTGAGCGACGCGATGATCGTGCTCCTTAGGCGGGTGATGGGAGGGATGGACGGGCCTTTCTGAGCGGGGTTGCTCGAGTGACATTCCCCAACACTGGCCCACCCCAGGGTGTCAATTTCACCCTTGAAACGGCTTTCTGGGCCCGGCGCCAGGCTTAATGGCCGCTCACGGACAGCCGTTCGAGACCAGCCGCTGGCGGTCGCTGTCATCAGTCGCCGCCCAGGCGCGTATCCGGCTTCCCGGCCGGGTCCCCTCGAGTAGCAGCCGCTCCGCGTGGTGGACGGTGTCAGAGGTGCACGAGCCGCGGCGAGGAGCGAGATCGGGCAAACTGACGTGCATGGAGTCGAGCGGAGACGTCGCGCGACGGGACCCCGGCGATCGCCACCACCAACGAGGCAAGTACGGCGTCGACGGAGGCAACGTCGGCGTGCCGCTGTTCGTCGTTGTCGAGGCCGGGCTTTCGGGCGCTCTCTGGTGGGCGCTGCGCCGTGGCAGGCGCGGCATCGCCAGCTTGGCCGGTCTCGCCAGCCTCGCGGTGGCCGGGATAGGCGCGGGTTACCTCTACTCCTCGGGGCAAGGCAAGCTCGCGACCTGGGCAGAGGTGCTCGATGAGCTACAACTTTCGGGGAACCAGCGTCTCCTGGATGTGGGGTGCGGTCGGGGAGCCTTGCTGATGCTGGCAGCACACCGGTTGCCAGCGGGCGAGGCGGTGGGCGCGGATATCTGGCGTCGTCGCGATCAGAGCGGTAACAGTCGCGCGGCCGCCGAGCGCAACGCAACCGTGGAGGGAGTCTCTGACCGCGTCAGCCTCGTCGATGCTGACGCGCGGGACCTGCCCTTCCCGTCGGCGGCATTCGATGTCGTGGTGAGCAATCTGGTGTTCCACAACATCCCGTCGACCGAAGGCCGCAACCGGGCACTGTCCGAGGCTGTGAGGGTGCTGCGTGATGGCGGCCAACTGAGGATCGTTGATGAGGGAGCGGACCGCTATCCCGATGTTCTCCGCAACGCCGGATGCGTCGACATCGTCACCCGTCGACTCGACTGGCGGACCTGGTACGGCGTTCCCGGCAATTACCAGATCTTGGTCTCGGCCAGGAAGCCCATTTGACCCAACGGCTGGACCACACCAGTATGTCAATTTCACCCCTGTGCGACCTCCAGAGCGGCCGCTGGCCCACTGCGGGAAACGGGCTCTCCGCCCGGGTCAGCTCACTGATGTCGTCACTTCCGGAAGCCCCGTTGACTAGCTCGACGGGCCCGGAAAGAGTGAGGCCATGCCGCTCTTGATCGGTTAGGTTCGCTTCCTAGTAGATTCTCCACGTTGCGAGGGGTGGGGATGCCCTCGCCGCCGAGCCGTGGTTGCGGCTGGGCGGTTGGCCGGTGGACAGGGTCTTGATCGGCATGCGTCGACGTCACGCGGTACTCGCTTCAATCAGGCCGGTCGCCAGGATCGGGCCGACGGGCGGAATCGCGCTGTCCCCGTGGGTCGAGCCACGCTCCCGGTGGCTGTTGCAAACCTTCCCTTTCTATCTACGATTGAGGACATGGCCCGCGCTGCAGTCACTGGTCGCGGCCCGAGAGGCTCGGAGGAGCTGCTTGAGCGGGCAAGGGAGCTTTCGTTGTTGGGCGACGCTCTCTCGTCGGTGGAACGAGAGGGCCGGGGCCAGGTAGTGCTCGTGAACGGCGAAGCGGGGGGCGGGAAGACGGCCCTTCTGCGTTCGTTCTGCGGCGCGGTTGCGTCTTCGGTGCACGTGCTCTGGGGTGCGTGCGATCCCTTGTTCGCGCCTCGTCCTCTCGGCCCCCTGTTCACGATCGGGGAAGTGGCCCGCGGAGAGTTCCACGACCTCGTAGAAAGGGGGGCTTCGCCGCACGAAGTTCTCCTCGCCCTTGTCCATGAACTGCGTTCTGCTGCTCCGACTGTTCTGGTGCTCGAGGACCTCCATTGGGCTGACGAAGCCACCCTTGACGTGTTCACCCTGCTCGCTCGTCGGGTGGAGACGGTCCAAACACTCCTCGTCGGCACGTATCGCGCCGACACCCTGGCTCGAGCCCACCCGCTGCGTCGAGTCCTCGGGGAGATGGCTACCACGGCCCATGTCCAACGGCTCAAGCTCATGCCCCTGTCGATCGACGCCGTCTCCGAACTTTCTGCGCCACATGGCGTCGATGGCGCCAAACTGTACGAGAAAACCGGAGGCAACCCGTTCTTCGTCGTCGAAGCGCTCGCCGGAGGCGGCGAAGAGATCCCCGCCACGGTGAGAGAAGCGGTGCTCGCCCGGTCGATGCGCTTGAGCTCAGCCGCCCAGGCGCTCCTCGAAGCTGTCGCAGTGGTGCCGCAACCGGCCGAGTTGTGGCTCTTGGAAGCGCTGGCGGGCGCCGACCTTCAAACCCTCGACGAGTGCACGGCTTCGGGGATGCTTGTGGCGCAACCGGATGGGGTCATGTTCCGCCACGAGCTAGCTCGTCTCAGCATCGAGGGCTCCATCGGACCGGCACGGAGCACCGCCCTGCACCGCAAGGCCCTGGCCGCCCTCGCTAGACGGTCCGGCACCTCATCTGACTTCGCCCGCCTCGCCCATCATGCCGAGGCAGCCGGGGATGCGGACGCCGTCGTCCGGTTCGCGCGAGCGGCCGCCGAGCGGGCAGCTTCGCAGGATGCCCATCGGGAGGCGGCCGCGCAGTACGCACGTGTTCTCCGATTCGGTGAGAGCCTTCCCGTCGCCGAACGGGCAGACGTACTGGAGCGGCGCTCGCACGAGTGCTACCTGACCGACGAAAACGATGAGGCAGTCGCCGCGGCGCAGCAAGCTCTGGAGCACTATCGCGCCCTGGGAGACAAGCTGGCCGAGGGGCGCTCGCTTCGACGCCTTTCAGGGTTCTTGTGGTGCCCAGGGCGGACGAGCGAATCGGATCGTGCGGCACGCGAGGCCGTCGCTGTGCTCGAACTGCTGCCGGCGGGCCCGGAGCTTGCGCGGGCATACGCGAAGCGGGCCCGGGACATCTCAGACACCGAGGGCCTCGGCGCCGCGCTCAGCTGGGCCCGGAGGGCATTGCGACTGGCCGAGGAATGCAACGAACCCAGGACAGCCATCCAAGCCCGGAGGCTTCTGGCGTGCTCGCTACCCGATGGCGGCCTGGAAGAAATGGAACACCTGATCGACGAAGCGGAGCGGAGTGGGGATCACGAATTGGTGGGCGACATGTTCGTTGGGTTGGTGGACACCGCCGTCTCTCGGCGCCGCGTCGACCTCGCTGCGCGGCAGCTCGCCAAGGGCCTCGAGTACTGCAGCGACCACGGCTTCGAGCTTAACCGTCTCTACCTGCTTAGCTTCCGGGCGCGTCTCTACCTCGCCCAAGCTCGCTGGGACGCGGCCGAAGAAGCGGCTGACGTTGTCTTGCGGATCCCTCGAAGGTCGATCAACCCTCGGGTCACAGCCCTGACGGTGCTGGGGCTGGTCCGGGCACGACGGGGCCACCCGGACGCCGGCCCTCTCTTGGACCGAGCATGGAGCCTGGTCGAATCGACGGGGGAGCTCAACCGGCTGGGACCCGTGGCGGCAGCCCGCGCCGAAGTCGCCTGGCTCGCCGGCGAGCCCCATCGCGTGGGCGCGGCGACGGACCTGGCTCTTGCAATGGCTCAGGATCGCTCAGTGGCCCTGGCTGACGAGTTGGCCGTCTGGCGCCGGCGGGCGGGGCTCGCGGCGGGCAACCCTGTCGACCCTGGGGCTCCCTTCGGCCTGCAGCTCAACGGGTGGTTCGAGGCGGCTCACTCGATGTGGTCCGCGTCGGGTTGCCCTTACGAAGCCGCGCTCGCGCTCGCCGACGCTCAGGACGAAAAGCTGTTGCGCCGCTCGCTCGAGGAGCTGCAACGGCTCGAAGCCCGCCCGGCTGCGGCGATCGTCGCCCGCCAGCTGCGCGAGCGGGGCGAACGCTCCCTCCCTCGGGGTCCTAGGCCGTCCACGCGGCGAAACCCTGCGCTGCTCACAGCTCGCGAACTGGAGGTCCTCTCGCTGGTGGCGCAGCGCCTGCGCAACGTGGAGATCGCCGAGCGCCTCCATCTCACCGAGAAGACCGTGGACCATCACCTGTCGGCGATCCTGGGCAAGCTCGGCGTCCGATCACGGACAGAAGCAGCAGCGGCCGCGGCCGAGCTCGGCATCGAGCTCGCGTCCTGACCCGGCTGGCGTCGCCAACCTGGGTACCAGGGGCGCCCAAGATGGGGAGCGTTCCCGATGAGTGCCAGACGCATTCTTGGCTGAATGGTGGGGTCGATGTCGACCGCTTAGGAGATGGACATGCACCCCGACATCCAGTACCAGTTGTGCCGTATGAAGCAGGACGAGTGGATTCGCGAGGCTCTGCGTCACCAGCAGGTTCGCGAAGCCCTCGCGGCCGCAAGGCTCAATCAGGCCCCGACGCGGCCGGTCGCACGCTTGAAGAACAGGCTCGTTACCGTCCTGAGCGCTGCATTCGCCACCCAGCGCACCTGATGTGAAGTCGTTCACATGCTTCGAGCCGCGCAGTCGGGGTGGGAGGGGAAGCGCCGGCCTGAGCGGTGCACCGCCGCGTTGATCACCATCACGGCCACGACCCCGGTGGGCATGGCCACCGGCACCGTGATCACCACCACCGTGGCCACCCTGACCACCCCGCTACGCCGCCGGTCGGCGATCGCCACCAGCAGCGCGATGTAGCTCCAATCCTGCCAGTTGATCAGCAAACCCAGACGACGGCCACGTCGCACCGGGCTGGATGGTGGCACGAAAGCTGGAATGAAATTGGCAATCCTATCTATCAAGGCTAAACTATCAAACGCGCTAGAACACCATATCCCCTTGTGCACCAAGGGTTTTTGGCGGAGGGAGAGGGATTCGAACCCCCGAGGGCTTGGCGGCCCTTGCGGTTTTCAAGAGCGCCGATTGACGTGTTGTCTGGTGTCGCTGGGTGTCGTCCTGATACGAATCACGACCCGGCTGTGG
>PMYJ01000242.1 GCA_003170875.1 Candidatus Dormiibacterota bacterium
AGCTCATCGACCAGGGCTGGATCGGGTGCAGCGGGGAGGGCGGCTCGCAGCGTGTCTTCCGCGTCCCGCCCCGACGGCGGCTCGGGCCCGAGGTCCACGGCCGCCCCCGACGGCACCAGGGGCTCGGTGAACGGCAGGTTGAGGTGGACCGGCCCGGGGTGCGGCCCCAGCGCCCGCTCCACCGCCGCCGTCGCCAGGGCGCGCCACGTCCGCCCGGCGTCCGGGCCGGGAGCGGGAAGGGGCGCATCGAGCGACCAGCGAACGTAGCCGCCGAAGATGCCCACCTGGTCGATGGTCTGGTTGGCGCCGGTGCCGCGCAGTGCGGGGGGCCGGTCGGCCGAGAGCAGGAGCAGGGGGACCCCAGACATCGATGCCTCGACCACAGCCGGCAGCCAGTTCGCCACCGCGGTCCCGGAGGTGCAGACCAAGGCGACCGGCCGGTCGGAGGCGCGGGCCACTCCGAGGGCGAAGAAGGCGCTGGAGCGTTCGTCGAGGTGGACGTGGACCCGGATGCCGCCGTGCCGCGCGAGGGCGAGGGCGATCGGGGTGGAGCGCGACCCCGGGGAGATGCAGGCGTCTCGGAGGCCGAGGCGGTGGAGCTCGCCGGCCAATTGGGCCATGCAAGCGAGAGCGACGTCGCCGGTCGCCTCGGGGGTGGGGGCGGTCATGGCCGGGAGCCGAGCAGGAGGTCGGGCAGGACCCTGCGGGGCACGAGCCTTCCCTGGACGGGGAGCAGCGGCAGGGAGGTGACGTCCTCCATGAGTAGCGTTGCGGTGCCGATGCCGTGGGCGTAGCGGGAGGCGGGCAGGGCCGCGGCGACGGCCAGGCAGGAGGCCAGGCCGACGGACGTCTCCAGCGCGCTGGAGACCACCACCGGGATGCCCGCCAGCTCGGCGGCGCGAAGCGCCGCGCCGATGCCCCCGATGCGCTGGGGTTTGATGACCAGCACGTCAGCCGCTCCCAATCGCCGCATCTCGTCCACGTCCTCTATTGTCCTGATTGACGTCTCGGCGGCCACCGGAATCGAGCAGCGGCGCCGGAGGCGGGCCAGCTCGTCCAGAGTGGGGACCGGATCCTCGACCAGCTCGATGTCGTAGCCGGCCAGGACGTCGAGAGAGTGGATCGCCTCCGCGAGGTCCCAGGAGCCGTTGGCGTCGAGCCGGATGTGAACGGCGGGGCCGACAGCCTCGCGCACCGCCCGGACCCGGGCCTCCCCCTCCGGGTCGCCGACCTTGACCTTGACGGTGCGGCAGCCGGCGGCGACCGCCATCCGGGCGGCGACGTCGGGTGGCACCCTCGGGATCATGGTGTTGATCTCGACGGAAGCGTGGAGGGGCGAGGGGAAGGGGTGGTCGGCCGCCTCCAGCGCCCCCCGGTGGGCGGTCTCGCCCTCCTCGCGGCTCCAGCTGGGAAGGGGCGACCACTCGGCCCATCCGGCGGAGCCCTCGATCAGCCAGCCGGAGCGCGTGGTGACGCCGAGCACCGGGTGGCGAAGCCCCACGGAGAAGGGGATGCGACGGGAGGCCATGGCAGGTCGTATACCACGCCCGGGACCGGGGCCGAGGCCGGCGGCCGGTCCGAGGTCCCGGTGGGTCCGCCTCGACCGCGCCCCGAGCCCTCTGCCTCCCTCGCCCTGGTCGCCATCGAGAACGTCTACCATCCCCCCGCCAGCCGCCAGCCGCCAGCCGCCAGCCGCCAGCCGCCAGCCGCCAGCCGCCAGACGGGAGGGTAAGAGTTGCTCACTGTCCTGAGAGGAATAGCAACTCGCACGGCGCTCTCCCTACGTTGTTGGGCTCTCTGTGCGGTCCTGGTGGTTGCCGCACCCAGCCTGATCCTGGGGTGCGGAGGCTCATCCTCAAGCATGCGGATCACCGTCAGCCCGGCTGTGTCTGGCGAAGACCAGCCCGTGCAGATCGCAGTCAGCGGGCTCTCTCCCGACGCGACCGTCACGCTCAAGCTGACCTCGACCGACGCGGACGGGGTCGCATGGGCATCAGCGGCGACGTACAGGCCTGATGCACAAGGGAAGCTCAACGTGGACCGTTCCGCGCCCCTGTTCGGCGACTACTCGGGTGTGGATGGCATGGGCCTGATCTGGTCAATGGAGCCGGTGAGCTCGAGCGCGACCTCCTACGCATGGAGTGACACCAAGGCTCTCGCGTTCACGCTCAGCGTCGCGCTGAAGGGCTCGACCGTGGCGTCGTCGACCTTTCAACGCCGTCTCTCGGGGATGTCCGTCTTCATGCGTGCGGAATCGCTGCAGGCCGACGGCTTCGTGGGTGAGTTCTTCGCTCCGACGACCGGCGTCAANNGGGGAACCCGGGCTGCCGCAGACCCTGTCGGACATACCGCTCGAGTACTTCGCCACAGCGCTGACCTGGCTCGATCACCAGCCAGGCGTCGAGCCGGACCATGTCCTGGTCTTCGGCGCATCGCGGGGGAGCGAGGCGGCGCTGCTGCTGGGTGTGTACTACCCGCAGCTGGTGGACGGGGTCATCGCCTCCGTGCCCAGCGACGTTGCCCTCTGTTCCCCCCCCGGTGCGCGGGGCCGGTCTGGACGCTCAACGGCACTCCGCTTCCGTACACGAGCCAAGGCGACAACCCAGCGCCGACCGACAACCCCGCTGCGGTGATCCCGGTGGAGCGGATCAACGGCCCCATCTTCCTCGATTGCGGTGGGGACGATCTGCTGTGGACCTCGTGCGCGTACGCGGACGCGATCATGAGCCGGCTGAATGCCAATGACGATCCCCACTCTCACGTGCTCGAGACATACCCAGATGCCGGTCACGGAGTCGGGGTTCTCTTGCCCTACGAGCCCGCCTCCTCCGGAGGCCTGGCCCACTTCCTGGCGGGTGCCACGCCGGATGCGAATGAACAGGCGCTGGTCAACGTCTGGCCCAAGGTCCTCGCCTTTCTGCAAACAACGGGGTGAGTGGCGAGCTACCAGAGGGAGTGGGCGAGCGGCGACCCCGAGGCGACCGCGACGACCAGGAGGGCGGCGGCGAGGAGCACGCCGAGGGCCGCGTGCATCCGGGCGGTGAGAGGGAGGAGCGGCACCAGGGCGCGGCCCTCCAGCTCGCGCCGGGCGCTGATGCGCAGCGGGCTCACCAGCAGGGGTAGCACCAGCAGGGAGACGAGCGTCAGCAGGGGTAGCTGCCCGAGCAGCACCCCGAGAGCGGGCGTCAGCACCCCGGCTACGATCAGCGCCGTGTAGAAGGTGCGGGCCCGTCCGTCGCCCAGCCGGACCACCAGGGTGTGGCGGCCGGCGTCCCGATCGGTGGCGAGGTCGCGGAGGTTGTTGGCGACGAGCACGGCCACCGCCAGGAACCCGATGGCGACGGCCGCCCACCAGGCGCGGGCGGGGACCCCGTAGCCCTGGACCGCGGCGGTCCCCACCGTCGCCATCAGACCAAAGAAGGCGAAGACGGCCAGGTCCGCGACCACGCCGGTGGCGGCGTAGGGCCGGGGCCCCCCGGTGTAGAGGAGCGCGGCGGCTAGCGCGATCCCCCCGGCGACGAGCAGCCAGAGGACGCCGCTCGCCAGGGCCAACCAGACGCCGACCGCCGCGGCGACCGCCAGGCAGGCGAGGGCGGCGGCAAGGACCGCACGCGGACGGACCAGGCCGCTCGCGGTGAGCCGCCGGGGCCCGACCCGGGCGGCGGTGTCCACCCCGCGGCGGCCGTCGAAGTAGTCGTTGGCGAGGTTGGCGCCCACCTGGACGCCGACGGCGACCACCAGCGCGCCCGCCGTGGGCAGCGCCTTGGGGTGGCCGCTGGCCGCGGCACCGAGCAGGACCGGCACCGCGCCGACGCCGAGGGTGCGCGGCCGCGCCCCGGCCAACCAGAGACGGGCGGCCTCGCCCGGGCCACGCCGCGCGGGCAGCGTCGCGGAGGTCACCCCGTCACGGCCGGCGGGGGAAGCGGGAGAAGTCGGGTCGGCGCTTCTCGAGGAAGGCGTCGCGACCCTCCTGCGCCTCCTCGCTCATGTAGTAGAGGAGGGTGGCGTCACCGGCCAGCTGCTGGATCCCCGCCAGGCCGTCGGCGTCGGCGTTGAAGCCGGCTTTGAGGAGGCGGAGGGCCAGCGGGCTCATCTCCAGGATGCGGCGGCAGACCACCACGGTCCGGGCCTCCAGCTCGTCCACCGGCACGACCCAGTTGACCAGACCCCAGCGTTCGGCGGTGGCGGCGTCGTACCGCTCACAGAGGAACCACACCTGCTTGGCCCGCTTGAGGCCGACGGTCTGGGCCAGTAGCCCCGCGCCATAGCCGGCGTCGAAGGAGCCGACCTGCGGACCGGTCTGGCCAAAGACGGCATTGTCGGCGGCGACGGTGAGGTCGCAGACGAGGTGGAGGACGTGGCCGCCGACAAT
>PMYJ01000025.1 GCA_003170875.1 Candidatus Dormiibacterota bacterium
GCTGCGCTGCCCGTGGCGAGCTGAACGCCATCGCCCACCGTCCTGGGGGCGCGGCGCCACACTGATCTGGCCGGCGCCGGCCCACCACCGGCGCCGGTCTACCACCGAACCCAGCCCACCACGATGTCGAATCCACCAGCGGCTCCCAGTCCCCGACCTGCTCCCGGTCCGCCGCCTGCCCCGGCCCTGGCGTGCCGCCGCCGGTCTCGGCGCGGAGCGCTGCCCGTTGTGGCGTGCAACAGGAGGCCGGGATGCGACAGAGGATGGGGATGCGCGCGGTCACCATCGCCGACGGACGGATCTTGATCTGGGATCGGCCGGACCCGGTCCACTCCATCCCGCCGTTGACGGGAACCACGCGATCGGCCACAGTGGTAGTGTCTACACGCTGAGACAGGGAAGGGAGGGACGCGGATGCTCCGCACCGCGGCTGGAGTGAGATCCCACGGCGTGCGTCGGATCGTCCGCCGCCACGGCGGGGGCGGCCCCGCCGGCCGGCAACGGGCCCGTCTCGGAATCGGGCTGTCCGTCATCCTCGGTGTGGTGGTGGCGACCCTGGCGACCGGCCTTCTTCTGCCCCAGCGTGCCGTCGCCGCGCCGCCGCCCACGGGCCCGCTCCTGTGGAACATCGTCTCCAGCCCCAATGCGCCCGGCAGCTCGGGCAGCTCGTCGAGCGTCCTCTACGGGGTGGCCTGCCCGAGTTCCAGCGACTGCTGGGCGGTCGGCACCGGTGCCGACCAGACCCTGATCGAGCAGTTCACGGCCAGCGGCTGGGCCATCGTCTCCAGCCCGGATCCCACAGGGAGCACCTATGCCCTGCTCAACGCGGTGACCTGCGTCAGTGCGAGCTACTGCTGGGCTGTCGGCTACTCCGTCAACGCCGGCGGCGACCAGGTCGTGCTCACTGAGCAGGACACCGGCAGCGGCTGGAGCATCGTCTCCAGTCCCGAGCCGTCCGGCAGCACGCAGGGCCAGCTCTACGGCGTCACCTGCGTGACCGCCGGCGACTGCTGGGCCGTCGGCACCTACACCGACAGCGGCGGCGATGTGTGGAGCCTGGCGGAGCATTTCAACGGCACCGCGTGGGTCATTCCCCTTGTCACAACGCCCAACCCTATCGGCAGCACGTTCAACTACCTCGATGCGGTCGCCTGCGTCAACGCCGACGATTGCTGGGCGGTCGGCGGCGCTGACGCAGGCGATCTCCCAACCAGCCTGGTGGAGCAGTTCGACGGCACCGGCTGGAACCTCGTCCCGAGCCCCAACCCCACCGGCGCCTCGCGGAGCTGGTTCTCCGGCGTGGCCTGCGGCGCCACCACCTGCTGGGCGGCGGGCTCGTACGAGGATGCCGAGCACAACGAGTTCGTGCTGATGGAGGGGTACGCGGGCACCGACTGGACCATCGGCTCCGCCCCCAACCCCTCCGGTAGCCAGATCGACTTCGACGGTGTCACCTGCGTGAGCGACAGCGACTGCTGGGCTGCCGGCCACTACATCGGCAGCGCCACGACCGACTACCAGACGTTGGTGGAGCAGTACGACGGCACCGAGTGGAGCATGGTCTCCACTCCCAATCCCTCCGCCAGCACGGGGAATGGCCTCCAGGGTGTCACCTGCGCCAGCGCGAGCCTCTGCTTCGCCATCGGGTACACCTCCGTGGGAACCTTGATCGAGCAGACGTACGAGGCCGGGGCGGGTGCGTACACGCCCCTCCAGCCCTTCCGGGTCTGTGACACCCGCGCGGGCACGGAGACCGAGTGCTCCAGCTTCGGCGCCCTCGGGCAGGGCCAGAGCATGACCCTCCAGGTCAGCGGCGTCGACGGCCCCGAATCCCAGTCAGTTCCCACCGGCGCCCTGGCCGTCGTCCTCAACGTCACCGGCATCAGCGGCACCCTGGGCACCTTCCTCACCGCCTATCCCGCCGGCGCGGCCGTGCCCACCGCCTCCAACCTCAACGTCAACGCCCAGACCAACCAGGCCAACCTCGTCGTGGTCCCCCTGGGCTCCAATGGTCAGGTCAACGTCTACAACTCCCTCGGCTCCATCAACGTCGCCGTCGACGTGGAGGGCTACTTCGCCGCCCCCTCGGGCTCGTCCCCCGTCGGCCTCTTCCACCCCATCCCTCCGCTGCGCATCTGCGACACGAGGGCGGGACAGCCGGCCAACGTCTGCAACAACGGCGGGGTGGGGCCCAGCCTTCCCCTGGGCGCCGGCCAATGGACCAAGGTGGTCGTCTCCGGGTGCCCGACAGGCGACCCGTCGTGCACCGCTTCTATCCCCAACGACAGCACAGCCCTCGCCGTGGCTCTCAACCTCACCGCCGTCTCCGGCACCGCGGGCACCTACCTCTCCGTGGTGCCCCCCAGCAGCGGGGACGCCTGCCCCACCGGGGCTCCTCCGTCCTCCAACCTCAACGTCGACGCGCAGACCAACCTGCCCAACCGGGTCATCGTCCCCCTGGGCCCCGGCCAGGACGTCTGCGTCTACAACAGCCTGGGCTCCATCAACTTCATCCTCGACGTCAACGGCTGGTTCGGCAACGGAGCCGAAACCTCGACCGGAGCGTACTTCTACGCCGTCTCGCCTCTGCGCATCTGCGACACGCGCAGCGCCGCCGCCGTCGGCTACGTCACGGAGTGCTCGGGCAGCCCCATCGGCCCCGGCGCGGTTCTCCCCGTCCAGGTGGCCGGGGTGGACGGGATCACCGGCACCGGGGGCACGACGCCGCCGGTGGCGGTGATCGCCAACGTCACGGCGGTGAGCGGGTCCGCCTTCACCTACTTCACGCTCTATCCGTCGGACGTGTCACAGCCCAACGCTAGCGACCTGAACGTCGGCCCCCAGCAAAACACCCCCAACCTGTGTATCGTCCAGCTGGCCACGGCCGGCGGCTCAGCCGGCCGCCTCGATATCTTCAACGATCTCGGCACCATCAACGCTATCGTCG
>PMYJ01000153.1 GCA_003170875.1 Candidatus Dormiibacterota bacterium
GTAGGCGCAGGTGGCGATGACCAGCCAGAGGTGGTCATCGCTGAACCACTGAGGCCAGGTCGGCCGCTCGGCGGCGAGCCCCGGCCCACCTTCTCCGGTGAGCGGGAGGAACTGGTGCCAGGTGTGCCCGTCGGCGAACTGGAGCGCCCAGAGCTGCTCCAGGCGGGCCTCGGCGAGGTCCGGCTCCACGTGGGAGGTGGCCAGGGTGTCCTGGGCGCTGTCGCGCGTCCCCATGCCCCGTCCCAGGCCCGTCTCGTATCCGGAGACGAAGCGTGACCAGTACAGCGTGGTGCGGCACTGGACGGGGTTCCAGAGGTTGAGCGTCGCGTCGGTGTCCGGGTCCGGGGTGTGCACGGTGAAGCTGCCCAGGTACGCGTTCCAGTTGGCCCGCAGCACCGCGAAGGCTCGGCTGACCGCGGCGGCGTCCGACCAGCGCTCCACCGCCACCGGGATCGCCTCCGGGGTGTCGGTGATCCCCAGCATGTGGACGATCCGTGCGCTCTCTCCGGGCTCCAGCGCGACCTCGTGGCACAGTGACCCGATGGCGTTGCCGCGAGGCGAGGCAGTGCCGCTGGGGGAGCCCGCCTCGACCACGGCGGGGCTCTCCAGCCCCCGGTAGGGGCCCACGAACGCCTCCCGGCTGCAGTCCGAGCCGACCGGCGGTCGGTCGGAGGCGAAAAAGGTGGTGGTGGGGCGGAAGCGGGTCGTCGCCACGATCGCCCGCAGCTCCGAGTCGTGCCGTGCGCTCACCACATGACCGGTCCAATCGATGTTGTTGAGGTCACCCATGGCGTCGGGGAAGCTCAGCTCCACGTAGCTGAAGGTCCGCAGCACCACCGGCCGGTCACCGGTGTTGGTCAGACGCAGCTCCCACAGCTCGACCGGGCAGGGGTCGTCCGGCCCGCCGGGCGGCACGAAGTAGAGGGTCTCGGCGCGGACCCCGCTGCGCTCGGTGGTGATGCGGGTGTAGCCGGCCCCGTGACGGCACTCGTAGTGGTCCAGGGCGCCGCGCACCGGCTGCCAGGTCGCGCCCCAGAACTCCCCGGTGTCCTGGCGCCGCACGTAGACGTAGCGTCCCGGCTGGTCGGCGGGGACCGAGTTGTACCGGTAGCGGCTCACCCGCCGGTTGCGCGGGTCGCGGTCAAAGGAGAATCCGCCGCCGGTGTTGGAGACGATCCCGCCGTAGCGACCCTCGCCCAGGTAGTTGATCCAGGGGGTGGGGGTGTCGGGCCGGGTGATGACGAACTCGGCCGCGCCGAGGTCGAAGTAGCCGTAGTCGCTCTCCGCCAGCCGCACCTTCACCGGGTCCACCACCAGGGCGCTCCTGCTCCGTTCGTTCCCGCGGCGGCGACCATAGCACACGCCCGTACGCCGCTCCCGAGCCCGTCACGGGATCGCGGCCGCGGTCCGCGCCGCGCCGGAGCCCGCCGCGCCGGCCCGGACAGCCACCCGGCGCCGCCCACGGAGGACAATGCCGCGACCGCTTTTCCTCGCCAGGAGATGTGCACCTTGCCGACCGACCACCAACCCCGCGCCTTCCCCGAGGGCTTCCATTTCGGGACCAAGACCTCCGCCCACCAGGTGGAGGGCTCGGTCCACGCCGATGGCCGGGGCACCTCGATCTGGGACACCTACAGCCACACCCCGGGCGCCACCCATCACGGCGACACCGCGGACGTCAGCTCCGACCACTACCGCCACCTGGACGGGGACCTCGACCTGGTCGCCGACCTGGGCGCTCCCGCCTACTGCTTCTCGGTGGCGTGGCCCCGGGTCCAGCCCACGGGCAGCGGGCCCGCCGAGCAGCGGGGCCTCGACTTCTACCGGCGGCTCGTGGACGGGCTGCTCCGCCGCGGCATCACGCCGTATGTGACGCTCTTCCACTGGGATCTCCCGCAGCCCCTGCAGGACGCCGGGGGCTGGACGGTGCGGGATACCGCCGGCCGCTTCGCCGATTACGCCACGATTGTCGCCGAGGCACTCGGGGACCGGGCCCGCATGTGGGTCACCCACAACGAGCCGTGGTGCGCGTCGTGGCTCGGCTATGGCAAGGGGCAGCACGCCCCCGGTCGCCAGGACGTCGGACTGGCCGTGGCCGCCAACCACCACCTCCTGCTCGCCCACGGCCGGGCGGTCCAGGCCATCCGGGCGGCGGTCCCCGGTGCCCAGGTGGGGATCGACCTCAACCTCCAACCGACCCGGCCGGCCACCGCCCACGAGGACGATCTGGCCGCGGCCCGCCTGGCCGACGGCAACCTCAACCGCCTCTTCCTCGACCCGGTGCTCCGCGGCGAATACCCCGCCGACATGCTGGCCCACTACGCGGACCGCCGGCCGGGCTTCTCGGTGGTGCAGGACGGCGACCTCCGGGTCATCGCCGAGCCGACCGACTTCCTCGGGGTCAACTTCTACGCGCCCCGGACCGTCTGCGCCACCAGCCGGATGGCCGAGGCAAGGGCGGCCGGGTACTGGGTGCCCGCCTCCCCGCCGGCCGACGCGCTCAGCCTCGACCTCGGAGGGGTGGAGGTCCACCGGCCCGCCATGGCCCGCACCACCATGGGGTGGGAGATCGAGCCCGCGGCGCTCACCGAGCTACTCCTCCGGGTCCGCGACGAGTACGGCCCTCGCCCCCTCTACGTGCTCGAGAACGGCATGTCGAACGACGACTACGTCACCCCCGACGGCGAGGTCCACGACCCCGAGCGCATCGCCTACGTCAGGAGCCATCTCGGCGCCGTCCTCGACGCGGTCGACGCCGGCGTCGACGTGCGCGGCTACTTCGTCTGGTCGCTGATCGACAACTTCGAGTGGTCGTACGGCTACTCGAAGCGGTTCGGGCTCACCTGGGTCGACTACCCGACCGGCGCCCGCATCCCCAAGTCGAGCTTCGCCTGGTACCGGGACACGGTCCGAGCCCACGCTCTGACCTAGATCGGTGAGTAGCTACTCGCGTCTCATCCCACCAGCCGGCTCACCCCGGCGTTGGCTCCTGTGCTCCTTCGGTCATGCGCCCTCCGGGTGCACTCCCTGCGGTGCTCGTCGGCGCCTTGGGCTGATCTCGCCTGGCAGGCGGTCTGCTTCGCGCTACTCACCGATCCAGGTCAGAGGATCTGCAGCGTCTCCACCAGGTTGAAGAGGCCGTGGACGATCGCCCCGGGGAGCAGGGACCCCGAGTACTCATAGAGGAGTGCCAGCAGGATCCCGAGCAGGGCCAGGGGGAGGAAGAGGATCTCCTCCGTGGACGTTCCCCAGCCGACATGGGCGGCGGCGAAGAAGCATCCGGAGAGCACCGCTGCCGCCGGGACGTTGAGGTGGCGGCGCATCCAGCCGTAGACGAAGCCTCGGAAGAATGTCTCCTCGGCGAGCGGAACCTCGACCGAGAGCAGCAGGAGGGCGATGCCGACCTGATGGCCGTACTCGCCCTGCACGGTCGAAACCTGGGCGTTCTGGACGTGGACCAAGCCCGCCTCCAGGTTGAGGAGCCAG
>PMYJ01000004.1 GCA_003170875.1 Candidatus Dormiibacterota bacterium
CCCGGGTAGTCCTCGATCAGCTCGGTGTTGAGCAGCTGGCCGCCGATCGGGCCACCGTCGACCAGCACCGTCTTCATGTTCATGCGAGCAGCGTAGAGGCCGGCGGCAAGACCAGCCGGCCCGCCCCCGACGATGATGAGGTCGCAACTCTCCGACCGATCACGGCCCGTGTCCGCTGGCGTGACCGCGTCGATCCCCAGCGAAGCCAGGGCATCACGCATCAGTGGTCCCACCAACTCTGCCATCTCCTCCACCTCAGCGAACGGCCGAGAGATCCTCGGCGCTTCACACACCACTGATGCACGAGCGGGCGAAATGGTGCGGACGCAGCCCTGGTCGCTCTGAAGTAGAGGGCCACCCGCTGCGCCGGCGGAGAAAACCAAGGTGGCGTGGGTGGTCACCTCGGAGGAGGTGGTGAGCCACCACAGCGGGCAGCCGCGCACCATCTGGTATCGCCGCGCATCCGTGGAACTGACAGCCGGCTCTGTCGGATCGCTGGATCCGCCCGGCCACACCGTGGAGATGAACATGCCTCAGAACATGGGCACCACCGACCGCGCGGTACGCGTCGTTGTAACTGTCGCCGCCACCCTGGTCGCCGGCTGGGCGGGATTCGGCACGGCGGCGGGGATTGTGCTCCTCGCCATCGCCGCCGTCCTACTGGTCACTGGTGCGTCCGGCTTCTGCCCGCTCTATGTGCCCTTCCACCTCAGCACCCGCCGGCACGGCACTGCAAGGACCTGGGGGCACGGCCAGCGCACTTCTCAGTGATGGCATCCGAGACCCGCTTGGCGGTGACCTGAGCGCTCTGTTCCCAAGCTTGGACGCGCTTGCTCGATTGGCGGGTGACGCGCAAGCGCGGTCAGGCTCACGCTGTCGCCTGGCGACGACCGTCCGGCCGCATGCGGCATCTCGGTCGCCCGCATCGTCCCTCCGGGGCACTCTCGGTGCTGGAAGGCCGCGCACACTTGGGCCCGGTTCCGTCTGCTCAATCGGCGACGTGCCAGAATCAGGCGCGTGGAGAGCCGCCGATGATCCGAGGTCGCCCCCGCGTTTCATTCACTGCGCCTTGCCACCCTGGCAGGAGCTGTGAAGCTCAGCGCGGTGCCGGAGGCCTCTAGCGCGTGCTGGCCGTCGCGTGGATGGCGCCGTGGCCCGTCTTCGTCGCTGCCGGAGCGGTGATCGGGCTGCTGGTCGGATTGTTCGGCGTCGGGGGCTCGTCGATCGCCACGCCGCTACTGGCCGTGCTCGGCGTTCCGGGCTTGCTGGCGGTCGCCTCCCCTCTGCCAGCCACGATCCCAGCCGCTCTCGGCGCTGTGGTTCCTTATCTGCGAAACGAGACGGCTCGGCCTCGTGCCGCAGGTTGGACCCTGATCGGGAGCGTGCCAGCGGCCATCGCCGGGGCGTTCCTTTCCCAAGTGATCGGTGGCTCCGTGTTGCTTTACGCATCTGGCATCGTCCTCACGATCGTCGGAATCCGCGTCGTCAGGCCAATTGGCGAAACACAGCAGCGTGCCGGCACCATCCGCCGCAAGAACCGCCTGGTCCTGGTCGCGGTCTCTGCTGCCGTTGGACTCTTCTCTGGGCTCCTCGCCAACGGGGGAGGTTTCCTGCTCGTGCCGATGTACCTCCTCATTTTTGGTCTCGACATGCGCCAGGCCGCCGGAACCAGCCTTCTCGTTATCGCTGTGCTCACCGTGCCGATTCTTGCTGCCCACGCCGCCCTCGGGCACATCGACTGGAGCGTCGCTGGGGAATTTGCGCTTGGCGCCATCCCAACCAGCATCTTGAGCGGTCGGCTCGCCCAACGGGGCACCAGCGGTGGCCTGCGGAAGTGGTTTGGATGGTTCCTCGCCGGTTGCGGAGTTGCCTTCGTCCTCTACCGCCTCCTGGGCGCCTGAACTCTCGCGGTCGCGACTCCGAGGGTGAGCGCTGTCGCCGCACCGGTGGGGGGTCGTGATAGCATACCGGTAGGGGTATGCTACCACGACCCCCCCACCGCATCAGGAGCCCCCTCAATGGTGCATCCAGCCAAACACTCTGACCTTCCATGCGACCGGTGTCGACGCCGGCGAGCAACTGCCGCACGTCCCCACCGCAGTGGAGAGGCGATCTCGGTGCAGGTGGCGGCGCCCTGTCCAACGGTGCGGGGCCTGGGATCCCATCCGCCTGAGAGGTCATGATGTTCGGGTTCTTTCGACGCGCGACCACCGCGCACTCAACCCCCGACGAGGCGTATGCGGCGCAGCGTCGTGGCGCAGTCCTCATCGACGTACGCGAGACCCGCGAGTGGCGCGCTGGCCACGCGCCCGGGGCGCGCCATCTCCCGCTGAGCCGTCTCTACCGGGAGTCGCCGCACCTCCCCAGCGATGCGGAGATCCACGTCATCTGCGCGAGTGGGCATCGCAGCCAGGTCGCGGCACGGCTACTCCGGAGCGCCGGGTTCGAGACGGTCGCCAGCGTCCGAGGTGGAATCGCCGGTTGGCGACGCGCCGGGCTGCCGATCGACCGCTGACGCCGAGCTAGCTGTAGCGCCCACGGACCTTGTTGACAAAAGGAGAGCCATCCCGGACGGTCTGGGACTGTCTAACGGTTCCGGACCTCGGGAGGGCTCTTGGTGTCCCATGGTATGCCGCGTCTCAACGTTTACGGCAGGGTTCTGATCGTCCGCAGGGTGGTCGAGGAGGGCTGGGCACCGGCCGCCGCAGCTGAATCGCTGGGGATCTCCAGGGCCACCGCGTACAAGTGGCTGCGCCGGTTCCGCGACGAGGGGCCGGCCGGCTTGGCCGATCGGTCCAGCCGGCCACACCGAAGCCCGCGACGGCTCGCTGGAGCCGTCGAGCAGGAGATCCTGGAGCTTCGCCGGGAACGGAAGCTGGGGCCCCACCGCCTGGCCGGGATCACCGGTCGGCCGCGGTCCACCTGCTACGCGGTCCTCCGCCGCCACCAGCTGCATCGCCTGGCCTGGATGGATCGGCCCACCGGCCGGGTGATCCGCCGCTACGAACGGGATGCCCCGGCTCCGTCAACTCCGCCATCTACCGCATCGGCCGCAGCTCCAGCTACCAGACGGCATTCCATGACGTGACGACCGGTAACAACGGCTACAAGGCCACGCCCGGATGGGACCCGGTAACAGGCTGGGGAACCCCCAACGCGCAGGTGCTCATCCCTCTGCTGGCCCGCTTCGCCAGCCCCAGCGAGACATAGAAGAAGTCAGGCCGCGCGTTCCCTCCTCCTCGCTAAGAGGAGGTCCGCCACCTGGCGCGCTACCCACCGAGAGCAAGAGCGAGCCCGTGCCACCGCCTGGCGTGCTGCCCATCGGCGCAAGACCAAGACCAAGCCATGAGACAAGCCGACCGAGCGATCGTCCCGACCCAAGAGCGGACTTGCGGCCCTGGCGAGCCCGTGACACAGAGGCGAAGGCTCTTGGCTACGAAACAACGCAAGTACGCAAGTAGCGGATGCTCTGGGCTGCCCCAGCTGGAGCGACCCTGAACTCCTGGTTAGAGCGAGCGAAGGCGGCCAGTGGTGGCATGCAGGCCTGGGCGGCACCCCGGTTGCGCTTCGCGCTGCCGGTTAGAGGTGTCCGCATGGAGGACATGGGATGAGGAAGTGGGCACTAGGTAACTGGTGTGAAGCGGGGGTCCAGGGCCGGCCAGATGCGGCGCCGGGTGACTCTTTGATGACTGGGTACCCGCGACGGGAGATCGAGGGGTCGGCGCGGGCGTAGCCGGCCCGGCGCGTCAGGAGGTCAGGAGGCCAGGCGGAGATGGTGGCGGCTCAGGCCAGGCTCCAGGCCCCGGCGGGGGTGGAGGAGAGACCCAGCACGGCGAGCCGGGCGAGGTTCACCGCGGCAGCGAGCAGGCTGAAGTCGGCGCCCACCTTGGGACGGCCGCGCACCCGGGCTCGGCGCCCACCGTGCCGGCGACGCACCAGGTGGGCGAGCTTGCGCTCCACCTTGGGACGGGTCGCCCGGTAGTCGGCTCGCCACGCCGGATCGACCTGACGACCACGAGCACGGGTGAGGGCGACCTCCTGCGCGCTGATGGTGATGGCGCGCCCCGCCTTGGCGTCGGTGCACTGCTCCCGGAGCTGGCACTCGCCACAGGCCGCACCGAACTTCGCGCTCCCCGATCCATCCTGGCGGCGGCTGATGACAGCGGTGACGCCGGCCGGGCAGGTGACCTGCTGGTTCTCCAGATCGACGGTGAACCGGTCCTTGGCAAACCGCCCCTGGCGGGACACCGGCAGCTGGGTCTTGCACCTCGAGGTGATCCGTGCCTCCTCCAGCCGATCCTGGAAGGCGCCGGTCCC
>PMYJ01000086.1 GCA_003170875.1 Candidatus Dormiibacterota bacterium
CAACCCGAGTATCCCTTGTCAGGCGGGGCACTTTCTCGTTCCCGACCAGCGCGCCCAGCTACCTCGGTGAAAGATCGAGGCTAGTGGACGAGAGAAGTCCCGGGATCTCCTGGATACAGGACACGCCGAAGTCCGGCTCGGCAGCCTCAAGTTCGGATGCTGCTCCGAACCCGTAGTAGGCCGCGCAGGTTAGTGTCCCCGCTCGTTTGCCCGCGATTATGTCGGTGGCAGCGTCACCCACCATGAGGGCCGAACCCGCGGGCAGCTGGAGCCGGCTCAGAATCAACTGGATCGGCTCCGGATCCGGTTTGCGATTCGTTACCGACTCGGGGCCCACGACCTCCCTGAAATACGAAAGGATGCCCAACTTCTGAGCAAGGTCTCTCGTGATCGCCTCAGCCTTGTTCGTCGCCACGGCCAACAGCGCTCCCTCGGTACGCAGGGCGTCAAGCGCTCCTAACACTCCCGAGTAGAGACGGGTGGAGCGGTCATAGCAGGTCGCGTAGATCTCTTTGAACAGTGATGCGGCCTCGCGCACCTGTCCAGGGTTCGCATCGACCATGAGCCGCTGCATAAGCGCCTCGGCGGTACCGCCAATTAGCCCCCGCACCTCGAGCGGCGAGACCGGCAGCATCCCGCAGTGGGTTAGCACCGCGTTGGCCGCCTGAACGTGGTCTTCGGCAGTGTCTGCCAGGACGCCATCGAAGTCGAAGATGACCAGGCGTAGCTGAGCACGGTGGCCGTCGCCCGCGAGTCCCTGGTCGCCGTCCGCCAGATAGCTGGGTGGTTGTCCGCAACGCTCGGCCAGTGGCAGCGGCGCCTTCGAGTTCATATTGGCAACCTGCGCAACGGTTGTTCTCGCGAATAGGTGTTCAGCGAAAGCCAGTGACGTCGACTCCCCAACGGGCGATCCACTTCTCCCCCGGCTCCAGCACAGTCAGGTCCTCGCCGCTGCGAAAGGCGTCAGGCGGGCAGGTCATCGGCTCCATGGCTAGGCTGGTGCGACGATGAGGAGGCGGGATGGCATCACCAGAGTAGAGCTGGATCCACCGGTGGGCCTGGTCGACCCACATGGCCAAGCGGCGCCCGCCAGGGGCGTCGAGGATAGCCCAGGCCAGTCCGTCGCAATCGCGGACCAGGTCCGTGTAGGCGGTACCGAGCCGCGTGGCGCCGATCACCCTACTCTTTCGGAAATCCCACTCGGTGCCGGAGACCGGGGTTCTCCCGGCGGGGAGCAACCGGGAGTCCGTGAGCAAGAACGTGGATGCCGGGACGAGGAGCCGGCAACTGTCCACCCTTGGGGTGCCGACCGTGAGGTAGGGATGGGCGCCGGCGCCGAGTGGGGCTGGGGCATCCCCGATGTTAACGGCAGAGAGGCTGACGCTGACTCCCGTTTCGTCGAGCTCGAAAGTGGCGGCGAGGTCAAGGCAGAAGGGATATCCCGGCCGAGCGTGAAGAACGTGGCGCATAGCTAGTCGAGTCGCGGACTGCGGTTCGGCGACCCAATTGTCCCAGCGCGTGAACCCATGGATGGCATTGCCGAACTCCGGATCGTCAAGAGGGAGCTGGTGCTCTTTGCCACCGAACGTGTAGCGGCCGTCGCCGAGGCGGGCGGGCCACGGCAGTAAGAGCTGCCCGCGCCCGTCGTGGCAGATCTCAGATTCGGTGAACCCCTCCAGAACGGGGACGCCAGCGACCAAGTAACTGCGGAGGGTGGCGCCGACCTCGGTGACGATCACCTCCTGGTCACCACAGCTGATGCGGAGCTGGCGCCCGCTTGGAGGTTCGGGCGGCGCCCCGGGGTTCTCGCTTCGGGCGGCTCGAGGGCGGTCTCGGTATGTCGCGGGATCATCCGACGTCGTGATACTCACAGCCACCAGGACGGTAGCAGGTCCGAGCGGATATGGCCCCCCAGATAGTTGAGGTCAGGTCATTTCCGGCCTCAGCGTCGTCCGCCTTCTTCCGCACAGGGCGCCGGCTGCGGCGGGGCCGTGGCTCAGACCCCAGCGGTATTCGCCTTGGAAGACCGCCAGATCAGGGTCTCGCGCGGGGTGCCTGACGGCGGGATGGAGCCCCCATAAGGGGCAGAAAGATCTCGTCGACGATCTCGGTCAGCACGCAAGGCAGCCGCCGGGATGCGCACGGTGGTCCAGGGCCTCCACACGCGCGCCCTTGAGGACAACGGCGAGCTGTCCATCGCTGACTGGGCCTGACCTTCTTTGACGGACACGTTTGTTAGGCCGAGCACACCGCCGCGTGGTCGGATTTAGCCTGCCGGACTCCTGGTTGCCGAGCGTCGAGTGGCGGCGCTCGCACTTGTAGGAGACCTCGATGTACTCGAAGATGGCGCTCGTCGTGGCGGTCCGGGTTGGCCAGCTGCGGCGATAGAGGAGGTCGAGCTTGAGGGTCGAGAAGAAGCACCTGAGCGACCGAGGCAGGCCCGAGCCACCAGATCTGATCTGAATTGGAAATCCTGGTCTCAGGAAAGGGAATTCAACCCCCTACGCCCTGCTTACTGGGTCGGCGCCTCGACAAGGTTGAGGAGGCGCTCGAGGCCCTCTGCCGCGTCGCCGCGCAGCCGATCAACAACCCCCGCGTAGGTGTCCGCAGTCAGCCGGATGGACGAGTGTCCCAGGATCGAGCTGACGACCTTGAGGTCGGCCCCGCTGGCCAGGAGAAGAGCCGCGCACCCGTGGCGGAGATCGTGGAACCGGCGGGGCGGTAGCCCGGCCTCGGCCAGCCGGTCGTGGAAGGCATGGCTGACCCAGCTGGGGTCGAGTGGGTCGCCGGCGCGGTTCGTGAAAACGAGTGCCTCGCCGGCCGCCTCCGGGAGGCAGAGCCGCGCCCGCTTGACGGCCTCGCGCTCCCGATGCTCGGCAAGGACGGCCGTGAGAGGCCGGGTCATGGACACGACTCGCCGCGAGTCAGCGCTCTTCGGGGGGCCGAGGGTGGTCACCCCATTCAGGCGCGAGAGGGCCTGCCGGACTCTCAGGGTCCGGGCCGCGAGGTCGACATCGTGCCACGCTAGGCCGAGGACCTCGCCGAGGCGAAGGCCGGCTTGAAGAGCGACAGCCACGGGTGCCTCAACCTCGCTGCCGGCGACGGCCTTGAGGATCCGGCCGGCCTCCTCGGCAGTCATGGGTGCCTGGGTCCGCTTCTCCACCCGCGGCGGGACGGCCAGGGCTGCTGCGTTGCGATCGACGAGGCCGCGACGCCGGGCGTCATTGAGGGCGGCCCGGAGGATAGCCCGGAGATGGCTCACGGTACGGGGCGAGAGGCCGGCCTCGAGTTTGGCGTCGATCCACGCATCGACGTGCCGAGGCCCCAGCTCCGAGAGGCGGAGGTGGCCGAGGTCGGGCGCGATCGTCCTCGCGATGTACCCCTGGTAGGTCACCCACGTCGACGGCCGGAGGGCCCTCTCCTTCCCGGCGAGCCACCCCGCCAGGTAGGAGGCCATGGTCTGGCGCCGGTCAGCGGGGGCCTCACCAAGAGTGATCCGCCGGCGCTCCTCGTCGAGAAGAGCGACCACCTCCTGCCGGGTCGGGGCGTACAGGGAGTGCCGGACCTGCCCCGGACCCTCGCCCACCAAGTAGCGGGCCTCCCAGGTGACAGGCCTGCCGGCCGGGGCGGCGCCACAGGCCGGACAGGCCCGAACCTCAGGGGTCGGGGTCCAGACCCGGCCACAGCCGCATCGCACCCGCTTGCGGATCGTGCCCTCTCCGCGACCCCGCCGTCCCATGGGAGAAGTTTAGCGAGTTAAGGGGTACATCAGGGGTACAAACGGACCGGTGATGGTCGATAGAGTGGCTTCTTGTATTCAAAATCGGAGCCGACGGGGAGATTCGAACTCCCAACCTACGGTTTACAAAACCGCTGCTCCACCGTTGAGCTACGTCGGCCGGGCGGATGGCGCGCCGCCTGATGGCGACGCCCGGGCGGCTATTCA
>PMYJ01000205.1:0-1565 GCA_003170875.1 Candidatus Dormiibacterota bacterium
GACGACCGGGTGACCACCCGGCTGGATTCCTTCGCGCCCCGGGTCGAGCACCTCATCCACATCGACATCGACCCCGCGGAGATCGGCAAGAGCGTCGTTCCCCACCTCTCGGTGGTCTCCGACGCCAAGACCGCCCTCAGCCGGCTCCTCCCCATGGTCGAGCCCAAGCGGGAGCACGCGTGGCTGACCCAGATCGATCAGTGGAAGGAGGAGCATCCGGTCCACTACGTTCGCCGCGAGGGCTTCCTCCAGCCCCAGGAGGTGCTGGAGGCGATGTACAGCCGCTGCAGGGACGAGGCGATCGTGGTCGCCGACGTCGGCCAGAACCAGATCTGGGCGGCGCTCTGGTTCAACTACGCCAAGCCCGGACTCTTCCTCAACTCCGGCGGCCTTGGCACCATGGGCTACGCCTTCCCCGCCTCGATGGGGGTGAAGTTCTCCAATCCCGATAAGACCGTCTTCTGCGTGGTCGGCGAGGGCGGCTTCATGATGAACATGCAGGAGATGGCGACCATGGTCGAGAACAACATCGACGTCAAGGTCATCATCCTCAATAACGCCTCGCTGGGCATGGTCCGGCAGTTCCAGGACGACTTCTACGACGGCGTGCGCAGCGCCGTCGACCTCACCTTCACCCCTGACTTCGTCAAGCTGGGCGAGGCCTTCGGGATGAAGGCGATGACCACCCGCCGTCTCGAGGACGTCGGTCCGATGCTCGACGAGGCGCTCGCCCACAAGGGCCCGGTGCTGCTCAACTTCGACATTGACCCCGAAGCCAACGTCTACCCGATCGTCCCGCTCGGCAAGGGGATGCTCGACTTCGTGGAGGCCAGCTGATGAACCCCAGCCGCCTCGTCTCGGTCTTGGTGGAGAACAAGCCGGGCGTGCTCAACCGGGTCGCGTCGATGATCCGGCGGCGTGGCTTCAACATCGACTCCCTCTCGGTCGGGCCGACCGAGGACGCGACGGTGTCGCGCATGACCATCGCGGTCCATGTCGGCCGCCAGGCGGCCGAGCAGGCCACCAAACAGCTGACCAAGCTGATCGACGTCATCACCATCGAGGACATCACCGAGATGCGCAAGGTGGCCCACGAGCTGATGCTGATCCGGATGTACGCGCCGGCCGAGCAGCGCTCCGAGATCCTCGACGTGGTCGGGGTCTTCCTGGGCCGGATCGTCGACATCGCCTCCAGCTCGATGGTCATCGAGATCACCGGGACGACCGAGAAGATCGACACCTTCGTCGAGCTGATGCGCCCCTACGGGATCACGGAGATGGCCCGGAGCGGGGCGGTCGCCCTGGTGCGAGGAGATCAGGCCGGGATCAGGCTGGCCGACCTCGGCCTGGAGGCGCGGGCGCCCGGAGGCTCGAGGGTGGGAGCGGGGTCCGCCGGCGCGGGCATCACCGGCGACACGACAGGGGACATCTAGTGCAAGGCAGAATCCACGCCGTGATCACGTCCACGAGCCGTCACCGTCCACCGGCGGCCCGATCCGAGACCTACCGGAGGAAGACCCCGCGATGACCGCCCGCATGTACTACGACGCCGACGCCGACCCGGC
>PMYJ01000205.1:1625-10720 GCA_003170875.1 Candidatus Dormiibacterota bacterium
GCCAGCGGGCCCTCTACGACACCGCCATCGCGCCCACCCTCAAGCCGGGCGACATGCTGATGTTCGCCCACGGCTTCAACATCCGCTACGAGCTGATCCAGCCCCCCGCCGGGGTGGACGTCAGCATGGTGGCGCCCAAGGGGCCCGGTCACCTGGTCCGGCGCACCTACGCCGATGGTCAGGGCGTCCCCTGCCTCTTCGCCGTGCACCAGGACGCGACCGGCAAGGCCCGTGCCCGCACCCTGGCCTACGCCCGGGGCATCGGCGGCACCCGCGCCGGCGTGCTGGAGACCACCTTTGCCGAGGAGACCGAGACCGACCTCTTCGGGGAGCAGGCGGTGCTCTGCGGCGGGGTCTCCTCGCTGGTCAAGGCCGGCTTCGAGACCCTGACGGAGGCCGGTTACCAGCCCGAGCTCGCCTACTTCGAGGTGATGCACGAGCTCAAGCTCATCGTCGACCTCATGTACCAGGGCGGTCTCTCCTACATGCGCTACTCGGTGAGCGACACCGCCGAGTACGGCGACTACGTGAGCGGCCCCAAGGTCGTCAACGAGACCAGCCGCCAGGCGATGCGCGCCCTGCTCAAGGACATCCAGGACGGGACCTTCGCCAAGCGCTGGATCGAGGAGAACGACCTCGGGCTGCCCAACTTCCTGGAGTACCGCGACGAGGATCGCCATCACCCGGTCGAGAAGGTCGGCGCCCAGCTCCGCTCGAAGATGAGCTGGCTGGGGGCCAAGACCGCGCCGGGCATGGAGGAGGTGCTCGCATCCGAGGGTGACGGCACCGTGGAGAGGAAAGAGGTATGAGCGCCAACGCGAGCGGGTCGGACGAGGGGAGTGGCGTACCCGGCGTGGGAGGAACGAGCGGAGCCGTCGGGGATTCAGTCAGCCTGGGCAATCCGCTCCTGGTGAAGCGGGCCCCGGAGAAGCTGGAGCCGCTCACCATCCTCGACACCACGCTGCGCGACGGCGAGCAGTCGCCGGGCGTGACCTTCAGCGCCGAGGACAAACTCGCCATCGCCCACCAGCTGGCCCGGCTTGGCGTCGACGTCATCGAGGCCGGCTTCCCCTACAGCTCCCCCGGCGACTTCGCCGCCGTCACGGCCATCGCCGAGCAGATCGAGGGGCCGGTCATCGCCGGCCTCAGCCGCTGCTTCGAGGAGGACATCCGCTCCTGTGCCAAGGCGCTCGCGAAGGCGAAGCGCGCCCGCATCCACGTCTTCATCGGCACCTCGCCCATCCACCGCGAGGGCCAGCTGCGGATGACCCAGGCGGAGGTCTACGAGCGCTCGGTGAGCATGACCCGCCTGGCCAAGTCATTCCAGGAAGACGTCGAGTACTCGGCCATGGACACGACGCGCACGGAGCCGGACTACCTGGCCCATGTGCTGAACGGCTGCATCGAGGCGGGAGCGACGACGATCAACCTCGCTGACACGGTTGGCTACGCCACTCCCGACGAGTGGCGCCAGCTCATCGAGTGGCTCTACGTGCAGGTCCCTGCCCTCAAGGACGTGACCGTCTCGGTGCACTGCCACAACGACCTGGGCCTCGCCACCGCCAACTCCCTCATCGGCATCCGCGCCGGCGCTCGCCAGGTGGAGGGCTGCATCAACGGGATCGGCGAGCGCGCCGGCAACACCGCCCTCGAGGAGGTGGCCATGGCCGTCCGGCTGCACCCTGAGGTCTTCGGGGTGGCCACGCGCTTCGACCACACCCAGCTCTTCCGCACCTCCCGGCTCGTCTCCCAGCTGAGCGGCATGCTCGTCCAGGCCAACAAGGCGGTGGTAGGCGGCAACGCCTTTGCCCATCAGGCCGGCATCCACCAGGACGGCATGCTCAAGGACCGCCGGACCTTCGAGATCATGGAGCCACACGAGGTCGGAGCCGGCTCCAGCCTGGTGCTCGGCAAGCTGAGCGGGCGCCATGCTCTCCGTGAGCGCCTCGCGGCGCTCGGCTACCGCCTCGACGACGAGGACCTCAAGCGGGCCTTCGGCCGCTTCAAGGAGCTGGCCGACCGCAAGCGCGAGGTCACCGACCGCGACCTCGAGGCGATCGTGGCCGACGAGCGGCAGGGGGCGGCGGAATCGTTCCATCTGGAGCACCTCCAGGTGAGCTGCGGGACCAACCTCCGGCCCACCGCCACGGTGCGGATGCTCCTGCCCAGCGGAGAGAGCCGGGAGGCGGTGGCCCTCGGCGACGGCCCCATCGACGCCACCTACCGGGCCATCGGCGCATTGGTCCAGGTGGAGGGTGAGCTGGATGAATTCGCGGTCCAGGCAATCACCGCGGGGATGGACGCGGTCGGCGAGGTGACCGTCCGGCTCCGTCACGAAGGCACGCTGAGCGCCGGCCGCGGCGCCGACACCGACATCATCGTGGCCGCGGCCAAGGCCTACGTCCAGGCCCTCAACCGGGTGGCCGCATCCAAGGGCAGCGGCCCGCGCCTCACCCCGGAGCGGATGGGCGCGGGTCGGGTCGGGACGGAGGTGGCCAAGTGAGGTGCAGCTGTCAGGGGCCGGAAGCGCCCGCCGCGCGGGGATCCGGCCGATGAGCGCGCGGACGCTCTTCGACAAGATCTGGGATTCCCACGTGGTCGTCGAAGAACCCGACTCCCCGGCGCTGATCTACGTCGACCTCCACCTGGTCCACGAGGTCACCTCGCCGCAGGCCTTCGAGGGTCTGCGACTCGAGGGGCGGAAGGTGCGCCGGCCGGGTCAGGTCGTCGCCACCATGGATCACAACGTGCCCACCACCCAGGACGTCCTGGGCGGCGCGGACGAGATCAGCCGGACCCAGATGGAGACCCTCCGCCGCAACTGCGAGGAGGCGGGCATCACCTGCTATGGCGTCGGTCACAAGTGGCAGGGCATCGTGCACGTCATCGGACCGGAGCTGGGCCTGAGCCTGCCCGGCAACGTGATCGTCTGCGGTGACTCCCACACCGCGACCCACGGCGCCTTCGGTGCCTTTGCGCTGGGGATCGGGACCTCCGAGGTCGAGCACGTCCTGGCCACCCAGTGCCTCCGCCAGTTCCGTCCCCGGACGCTGGAGGTGAAGATCGAGGGTGCCCTGGCCCGTGGGGTCACCGCCAAGGACGTGGCGCTGGGAGTGCTGCACACCATCGGCACCGCCGGCGCCGCCGGCCACGTGGTCGAGTACACCGGGCAGGCCATTCGCGACTTCTCCATGGAGCAGCGGATGACCCTCTGCAACCTCACCATCGAGGGTGGCGGGCGGGCCGGGATGATCGCGCCCGACCCGACCACCTTCGCCTACATCGAGGGCCGGCCGTTCGCGCCCCGCGGCGCCAATTGGGAGGCAGCCGTGGCCGCCTGGAGCGAGCTGCACAGCGACCCCGGCGCCAGGTACGACCAGACCGTCGTCATCGACGCAGCCTCGCTGGAGCCGACCGTCACCTGGGGGACGACCCCGGCGCAGTCGGTGCCGGTCACCGGCCGCGTGCCCGACCCGGAGAGCTTCGGCGACCCGAACGCGCGGGAGTCCGGGCGGCGCGCGCTCGCCTACATGGACCTCGTCCCGGGCACGCCGATCGAGGACATCTCCGTCGACGCCGTCTTCATCGGCTCCTGCACCAACGGCCGGATCGAGGATCTGCGGGTCGCCGCCTCGGTGCTCGAGGGCCGGACGGTCAAGGACGGGCTCCGCGTCCTGGTGGTCCCAGGATCCGCGCAGGTCAGGGCTCAGGCCGAGGCGGAGGGCCTCGACCGCATATTCCGCTCCGCCGGGGCGGAGTGGCGCAACACCGGCTGCTCGATGTGCCTGGGGATGAACCCCGACATCCTCCAGCCCGGGGAGCGCTGCGCCAGCACCAGCAACCGCAACTTCGAGGGCCGCCAGGGCCGGGGCGGGCGCACCCACCTGGTCTCCCCCGCCATGGCGGCGGCCGCGGCCGTCGCCGGCCACTTCGTCGACGTGCGCCGGCTCGGCCGGTTCCAGGAGGAGCACCAGTGAGGCCGTTCCACTGCGAGCACGGAGTGGTCGTCCCCCTCGATCGCTCCGACGTGGACACCGACCAGATCATCCCCAAGCAGTTCCTGAAGCGGATCGAGCGGGCCGGCTACGGCACCTTCCTCTTCAATGACTGGCGCTATGACGAGAGTGGGGCGGAGCGACCGGACTTCGTCCTCAACCGGCCGGAGTACCGGAGCGGCACCCTGCTCGTCGCGGGGCGCAACTTCGCCTGCGGATCGTCGCGCGAGCACGCCGTCTGGGCGCTCAACGACCAGGGCATCCGGGCGGTGATCGCGCCCTCCTTCGCCGACATCTTCCGCAACAACGCGCTCAAGAGCGGGCTGCTGCCGGTGATCCTGCCCGAGGAGCAGGTGCGCCAGCTGCTCGACGTCGCCACCGAGGACCCTGGCGTGGCCGGCATCGTCGATCTCGAAGAGCAGTCGGTGACTGTCGGAGACCTCAGCTTTCACTTCGAGATGGACCCCTTCGAGCGCCGCTGCCTTCTCGATGGCCTCGACGACATCGGCCTGAGCCTCATCGATGAGCCGGCAATCACCGCCTTCGAGGCCCAGCGGCCGGCCTGGATGCCCGACCTCACGCGTGTCGCGGAGGCCGGCTGATGGGAGCGCACGTCGTATCACTGCCGGGCGACGGCGTCGGCCCCGAGGTCACCGGGGTGGCCCTGGGTGTCCTCTCCACGGTCTGTGACGAGGCCGGGATCGACCTCGAGGTCGAGGAGCGGCTGGTCGGGGGGCGGGCCATCGACGAGGCCGGGTTGCCGTTGCCCAGCGCCACGCTCGACGCCTGCCGCGGTGCCGACGCCGTCCTGCTCGGAGCCGTCGGCGGCCCGAAGTGGGACCACCTCCGCGGCGCGCTGCGCTGCGAGGCGGGTCTGCTCGGACTGCGCCGGGGGATGGGCGTCTTCGCCAACCTCCGCCCGGTCCGGGTCCATCCCCGGCTCGCCAACCACACCACGATCCGCCCGGAGGTGGTGCGGGGGACCGACATGGTCATCGTCCGCGAGCTGACCGGCGGCGCCTACTTCGGCGAGCCGCGCGAACGATCCGGGACCGGGCCCGAGGAGATCGCCCGGGACAGCACCGTCTACACCGCCGCCGAGATCGAGCGGGTGGCCAGGATCGCGTTTGCCCTCGCCGCCGGAAGGCGGCACCACCTGACCTCGGTCGATAAGGCCAACGTGCTCATCACCAGCCAGCTCTGGAGGGACACGGTGACCCGGCTGTCCGCCGAGTACCCGGAGGTCACACTGGAGCACCAGCTCGTCGACTCCTTCGCGATGCGTTTGGTGCAGCGACCGGCCGGCGTCGACGTGGTGGTCACCGAGAATCTCTTCGGCGACATCCTGAGCGACGAGGCGGGGGTGCTCGCCGGGTCGCTGGGGATGCTGCCCTCCGCGTCGTTGGGGGACGGGGGCGCCGGCCTGTACGAGCCCATCCACGGCAGCGCGCCGGACATCGCCGGCCGGGGCATCGCCAACCCGTACGGGGCGATCCTCTCCGTCGCCCTGCTGCTCCGCCATTCGCTCCGGCGCGACGACCTCGCCCTGGCCGTGGAGGCGGCGGTCGACGACTGCATCACCGACGGGAACCTCTCGGCCGACGTCGGCGGCTCCCTGGGGACCGAGGCGATCGGGGCCGCGGTGCGGGAGAGCGTGGTGCGCCGCCTGGCTGCGGCGGGCTCCCCCCGATGAGCGCGCTGCAGATCTACGACACCACGCTGCGCGACGGCGCCCAGGGGGTGGGGATCAACTTCTCGGTGTCGGACAAGCTCCGCATCGCCGAGCAGCTCGACCAGCTCGGTGTCTCGGTCATCGAGGGTGGCTGGCCGGGATCCAACGCGACCGACACCGACTTCTTTGCGCAGATGCGCGGCCACCGATTCGACCACGCGGTGCTGGCCGCCTTCGGCGCGACCCGGCGCGCCCACGTCCGGGCCGAGGACGATCCCCAGCTCCGCGCCCTCTTCGAGGCCGGGACCCCGATCGTGACCCTGGTGGGCAAGAGCTGGGATCGGCAGGTGGCCGACGTGCTGCGCACCACGAACCAGGAGAACGTGCGGATGATCTCCGACTCGGTCCGCTGGCTCACCGCGCAGGGGAGGCGGGTGGTCTTCGACGCCGAGCACTTCTTCGACGGCCAGCTGAGCGATCCCGACTACGCGCTCCGCTGTCTGGAGGCGGCCATCGAGGCGGGCGCGGAGACGGTCGGGCTCTGCGATACCCGCGGCGGGATGCTGCCCGACCACATCCAGCGCGTGGTGGGTGAGGTCGTCGCGCGGTTCGGCCCGGTGGCGGGCATCCATTGCCACGACGACTCGGGCTGCGCTGTCGCCAACACCCTGGCCGCCGTCCGTGCCGGTGCGACCCAGGTCCAGGGTTGCGTCAACGGCTACGGTGAGCGCACCGGCAACGCCAACCTCTGCACCCTCATCCCCGACCTCCAGCTGAAGATGGGGATGCCGGTGATCAGCGAGGAGCAACTCCACCGGCTGACCGTCATCGCCCGTGACGTGGCCGAGATCGCCAACGTGGCGCCGCCCCACTCCGCACCGTACATCGGCACCTCGGCGTTCACCCACAAGGGCGGGCAGCACGTCGACGCCATGGCCAAGGCGATCTACACCTACCAGCACATCGACCCCGAGGTGGTGGGCAACCGGCGCCAGACGGTGGTCAGCGAGCTGTCGGGGCGGGCGACGGTGCTCACCAAGGCTGCCGACTTCGGCGTCGACCTCGGCGACGACCAGGCTCTGGTTCGGCGGGTTGCCGAGCAGGTCAAGCAGCTCGAGCACCGCGGCTACTCCTTCGAGGGGGCGGAGGCCTCCTTCGAGCTGCTGGTCCACCGCGCCCGGGGTCACCAGCCGCCGTTCACCCTCATCGACTACATCACCCTGATCGAGCAGCGCGAGGGACGGGCGATGGTCTGCGAAGCGACGGTCAAGGTGCAGATCGACGGCGTGGCGGTGCACACCGCCGGCGAGGGCAACGGCCCGATCAACGCCCTCGACGCCGCCCTGCGCAAAGCGCTCACCCCGACCTTCCCGGCGATCGGCGAGACCCAGCTCTTCGACTACAAGGTCCGCGTCCTCGACGGCCAGGACGGGACCGCTGCGGGAGTGCGGGTGCTGATCGAGAGCGGCGACCATCGCCGCCGCTGGAGCACCGTCGGCTGCAGCACCAACGTCATCGAGGCGTCGTGGATGGCACTTGCCGACGCCTTCGAGTTCGCCATCGTGGACTGCCGCCGGCACGGCGGGGCTCATCCCGAGACGGCGGAGCCGGCCGGTCTGAGCTGAGCGGCCGAAGACGGCCGTGGAGCAGGGGCGCGCCCGCGTCGTGGGCGCGCCCCTCAGCTCACCGCGAACTGTCCGAGATCCCTCAGGAGCTGGTCTCCTCGGGGCGGGTGCTCAGAGCCCCCGGCCGAGAAGCCCGCCCATCATCCCGCCACCCAGGGCACCGCCCGCCATCCCCCCCGCGGCGACCTCGGTGTGGAGGTACTCGCCGACCGCGTGCGCGAGGATCGGCAGGGGCATCGACTGCAGCCAGACGCGGCCGGGACCCGCCAGCTGGGCGAGGAACAGGCCGTCGCCACCGAAGATCTTGTTCTTGATGCCCGGGACGGTGGTGATGCCGAACTGCACCGTGTCCTGGAAGAGGCCGACATGACCGGGATGGACCCGCATCACCTCGCCGGCGGCGAGGTCAAAGGTGATGATCTCCCCTGACAGTTCGATCCAGGCACGGCCCTGGCCGTTGATCCTCTGCAGGATGAAGCCGTCCCCGCCGAAGATCCCGGCGCCCAGGCTCTGCTGGAATCCGATGCCGAGATTCACGCCCTGGGTGCCGCAGAGGAATCCGTGGCGATGGGCCATGAAGCTCATGCCCGGCTGCGGAGCAACGTCGACGGGGAAGATCGTCCCGGGCAGCTTGGCCGCGAAGGCCACCATCCCGGGCTGGCCCGCGGCGGTGTACTCGCTCATGAAGATCGAGCCGCCGGAGACGGCCCGCTTGAAGACGCCGCCGAGGCCACCGCCACCACCGGCCTGGGTGGAGGTTCTCATCTGGACGGATGCCGTCATCCACGAGAGCTCGCCGGACTCGGAGAAGACGACCTCGCCCGGATCGAGTGCCACCTCGAGGACCGGCATGGTGGTCCCGACTACTTTTGCGTCCATTTTGGGCATCTCCTGAATCCGATTTAAGACATGATTCTAGTGTCATGAAACGAAGTACGACCGACCTTCTGGGGCGCTCGGGGCGGCACTCGGGCGACGTCCCGCTGCCAGCATGGTACGCGGGGCGGGTCGGTCGCGAGGAGATGGCCGCGTCATGATGAGGAGGAGGTCAGAGGGCGGCGGGGCAGCCCGCCGGCGCGGGCCACATCGACGGATCGGCATGGCTGATGAACCCACCCCCAATCAGGGGAATGGCCGCGGCGAGTGGCACGGCGTGCCCTTCGACGTGCGGGCGCCCACGGTGGCGCGGAACAAGTCCCGGTACTGGAATCGGGACGACCCGCGGTTCTTCACCCCCAAGGTCTACGGCGCCGGCTGGACGGTCAACCTCTACTGGCTGACCCACCTGGTCACCTACTTCCGCCAGCGCGGCAAGGGCCCGAAGAACCCGTAGCCGCCCCGAGGAGCGCGGGGCCTGAGCTCGGCCGGCAGCCGCGTCTACGCCGGAGCCGGGAACCCCACCTCTGCAGGAGGCGCGGGTGGCGCGGGAAGCCGCTCGATCTGGGTGACCACCCAGCCGCGGTGGGCGACCATCCAGCCCTCGTCCCCGAACTTCAGGGTGTGATCGAGGTCGGTCTGCGAGCTGTCCATCGAGGGGTCGCGCTCGAAGCGCCAGCGCTCCGACCAGCGGCGCACCGTGGCGTCGCCCGCAACCACCGCACCGGTGGCATCGTCACGCTCCATCTCCCCGCCCGCGACGTCGAGGCGCACATCGATCACCTCCCTGCCGCCGGCCACGGCGACCGCGACGGGCTGGAGGGGGCCCGCAGGGCGGCGTCAGCGATCTGCGACAGAGCCGATGCGCCGGCCGGGCGGGGGGCAGGAGGCGGTCTCCCCACCGCCCCCACCTCCCCGCCCGGGACC
>PMYJ01000013.1 GCA_003170875.1 Candidatus Dormiibacterota bacterium
GCCAGAGGCGTTGGAGCACCTGGTTTCCCGAAATGGCGACGATCCGGCTGTGGAAGAGCACGTCGATTCGCGCCTGCTCGTTCTCCTCGCCGTTGAGGGCGGCCTGCTGCATGCTGGTGACGTAACCCTCCAGATCCAGGAGGTCGGCGTCCGACAGCCGGGGCATGGCCAGTCGAGCTCCGAACGACTCGAGCACAGCTCGAACGTCGTAGGCCTCGAGCAGCTCCGCCTTGTGCGGCTGCCGGACGCGTGCTCCCTGGTACGGGGTGCTGTCGATCAGGCCGAGCGCCTCAAGGTCCCGCAACGCCTCTCTCACGGGACCCTGGCTCACGCCAAGGTGCCGCGCCACCCGGGTCTCGATGATCCGAGACCCAGGGGGAAACTCACCGGCAAGGATCGCCGTCAGTAGGTAATCCTTGACCTGATCGCTCAGAACACTGCGAATGATCATCGGCGCTCGGCGCATCGACTTGGCCTCAGACCCCGAACAGGTCGCTCTTCGGCGGCTTGGCGGCCTTCTCCAGGATCTCGACGACACCGGTCGTGCCGTTGAGCCGGATCCGGTCCCCATTGCCGACCTGCTGGGTTGCCACCGACGTCCCGACCACAGCGGGAATCCCGAACTCGCGCGAGAGCACGGCCGGGTGCGAGACGGTGCCGCCCGCATCGGTCACCAGACCGACGATCTTGGTGAAGAGCACGACCCAGGCCGGGTTGGTCATTTGGCAGACCAGGATATCGCCGCCGCGGACCTCATCGAACTGGTCCTCGCGGAGAACCACCCGAGCCACCCCTTCGACCACGCCCGGCGAGCCACCGAGCCCGGTGAACTGGCCGGCGATCGTGCCCGCCTTGCGGTTGAACTTGTCGGGGAAGCCCCACAGGTTCAGGTAGGGGAAGTCGAGCTGGGACTGGGTGACGGTACCGATCCAGTCGCGGGGCCGGAAGCTGTACGCCTTCTCCCGCGCCGCCCTGGCCTTGGCCACCAATGCACGGGCGTCCATGGCCGTTGGATCACCCATGAACTCCCGCAACTCGTTGTAGTGCAAGAAGATCACGTCGTCGGGGGCATCCAGAACGCCCTGGGCGACGAGCTTCTTGCCGATCGCGATGAGCACCAAGCGGACGTGCGCGTTGGCACCCTGGTCGATGTAGAAGTGGTGGTCCGGCGTGAGCGGGGCCATCTTGAGGTTGATGTCGTTGGCCACCCGCATCTCCTCGAGGCCCTCACCCTTGAGGCCCTCCAGGATCTCCTTGGCAGCCGCCGCGATGTCATCGGCCAGAACCTTGATCGTCTTCGGGTAATCGTAGTTGGTCTCGATGTAGCCCCGGACCAGCTCGATCACCGGCTCCATGTGCTCATACACCGTCGGGAAGACGAACTCGTGGCTCCAGACCGCGTGCCAGCCGAACTCCTTCTGGTAGGGGGCGACCCGTTCCTCGATGAACTTGCGGCCCCGCTCCGTGCCCTTCAACGCAGCGATGATCTCGCCGGCGGTCTCGTACTTGAACGCTACCGTCAGCGTGGCGTCGGCCTTGGCCTCCTCCTTCATCTTCCACAGGGCTTCGATCGAGTCCCAGTTGCGGTCCTTGGCCGAGTTCTGAAGCCGGCCGAGGAGCGCCTCGTCGATCTTACCGTGGGTCTTCTCCATGACCGCTCGCAGGTTGAGCGTCGCGGAGAGCTGCGCGAAGTTGAGCATCCAGTGGATCTTCCAGTGGCGATCGTGCATATCGATCGCGTCCTCGAGCAGGCAGGCGAGCTCCATCAGGGTGAGCTTGTCCTGCTTGTCGAGCATGCCCTCGAGATAGTCGAAGTTGCGCTTCATCTCGGGGACGAGCCGACCGTACCACCAATCCGCGAACTCCTCACCATAGGTGGGCAGCACCGCGCCGAGGTAGACCCCGATCTTCTTGGCATAGTCGGGGTCGAGGGGCACTATCATACCCGCGCGAGCCCCCAGCTCCATACCGTCGATCTTGAATTCCGAGTTGGCCGGGATCGCCGCCGTGTAGAGATAGCCGTTGACGTTCTTGGCGATCCAGTCGGTGGCGAACGGCGTCCCGAAACGCCGGAACATGTGGTCGCACGACTGCGTCCAGAGACCGATGTCCTCATGCATCGGGCTCAGCGGGTGCGGGTTGTGCAGGTCGTCATAGACCCAGAAGAGATGCTTCTCCAGCTCCTGGCCCCAGGTGACCGGGAACTTCTCGTCGCCGAGAAACTGGCCGAGGACCTCTTCTTTGAAGACGGGGTCTTCGGCCTTCTGCTCAGTTGCGCTCATGGACATGACCTCCGAATGACAGGTGAAACCCAGAGCATCATCAGGCACGCGCCGAGGTGACACGCCGTGGGAACGTGATGGTCACGTTGAACCAGCCGATGAACCATCCCAAGTAGCCGCCCGCGAGCGCGTAGGCTCCCGCCAGGAGAACCAAGACGTACGCGTTGGTGGTGAAGGCAGGGTGGGCACCGGTGAAGTAGACCGCCAGCAGCATCGACAGTCCGTTGAAGTACGGCAGCGATCCGGTCTGGAAGACCTTGAAGTACTTCATGACGTAGACCATCACCGAGACACCGACGAACAGAGCGATGTACATCGGNNTAGGCGGGAATGATGGTCTTGATGGTACCTAGGTTCGCCCCGAGCGCGAAGTACTCCGCCCACACGATGAACGCCACCCAGAGGGGCAGGCTGTACTGGCCGAAGTACAAGCCCAGGGGCAGGATGAACATCACGGTGATGGAGACCGCGAGCCAGAACGGGATCGTCTCCTTGGTCTTGGCCGTCTCCATTTGGATTTCCGCGGTTTGATCGAGTGCCATTACCTAACTCTCCTTGTGAGGTCGGACCGGCCGGCTTGGAGAGGTTCCAATGTCCCGGCCAGCGGAAACGCAGAAACCGGGCGGTGATGGCCGCCGCCAGCCGCAGCGAAACCTTCTGACCCTCTTCTTTAGATCGCTTCCCCCATGCCTCATGCCCCTTTTCATTTTCCGGATGCCGCCTGGGAACCGGGCCCAGCCGCGCCGCGAGTATTGACACCTTCCGAGGCGGTCAGTAAGGGCCATCTGGCCTGGGCCGCGATGATCCTTTATACTCTAATCGATGATCTATCATCCTTGGTCGATGATCAATGACCACGGTCAAAGGGGACCTATGGCCCTTTCGCGGCCCTACGGATCCCCCCGATGCTTCGTGTCAAGTTATCGCCAATGCAGGGAATGACGTGATGGACGTGAATACGCCGCGGGGCGACGGAGAGGGCGGAGCCCTCAGCCTCCAGAGCTGCGTTGCGTCTGGGCGCGGGTCGGGAGAAGATGGCGCGGTGCCCGCGTCCTCCCCCGGGTGGGACGCCGACGACGGCGATGCCTCGGTCGGCGGGCCGGCCCACGCCGTCTACGAAAACGTCTACGACATCGATCGCGCCCCCTCCCTGCCACTGGCGGACCTCACCCAGCTGTTGGGTGGCAAGGCGGCCAACCTGGTGGTCATGGCCACCGAGCTCGGCCTTCCCGTCCCGCCCGCCTTCGCGATCACCACCGCGGTCTGCAAGACCTTTCTGACCGCCGGCTGGCCGATGGATCTCGATGCGCAGATCGAGGCTCACGTCCACCGCCTTGCCGAGCTGACCGGGAGGCGCTTGGGGGACCCCGGCGATCCCCTGCTGGTGAGCGTGCGCTCTGGGGCGCCCATCTCGATGCCGGGGATGATGGACACGATCCTCAACCTGGGGCTCAACGACGCCACGGCGAAGGGGCTGGCCGCCCTGACCGGGGATGAGGCGTTCGCCGCCGACTGCCTGCGGCGATTCCACGAGATGTACCGTGGGATCGTCGGCGCCGAGGCGCCGGACGACCCCTGGGAGCAGCTCCGGGGCGCCGTCCAAGCTGTATTCGAGTCGTGGAACAGTGATCGAGCCCGGGCCTACCGGAGTCACGAGGGCATCCCCGACGGCCCCGGCACCGCGGTCACGGTCCAGGCCATGGTCTTCGGCAACCGGGGGGGGGATTCGGGCACCGGAGTGCTCTTCACCCGCAACCCCGCCACCGGCGAGCAAACTCTCTACGGCGACGTCATGTTCAACGCCCAGGGCGAGGACGTCGTGGCCGGCACCCACAAGCCGGACTCCCTGAGCGCCCTTGACGAGCGCCTGCCCCAGGCGGGCGCCGAGCTCCGGCGCTACGCGGAAGTGCTTGAGCGCCACTACCGCGACCTCTGCGACATCGAGTTCACGATCGAGCAGGGCAAGGTCTGGATGCTCCAGGTGCGGGTTGGCAAGCGCAGCCCTCGGGCCGCCCTGCGGATGGCCGTGGAGATGGCGGAGGATCCTGGCTTTCCCCTCTCGCGCGACGAAGCGGTGCGTCGGGTCGCCCGGTACCTCGCCAGCCCGCCACGGATCTTCGTCCGCGAGCCGGGGGTCACCGTCTTGCTCACGACCGGTCTTCCCGCATCCCCCGGCGTCGCCGCCGGTGAGATCGCGACCACATCCGAGGCGGCGGAGATCGCCGCCAACGCGGGCCGGCCCGTGATCCTGGTGCGCCCCGAGACGTCCCCGGAGGACATCCGCGGCATGGCGAAGTCCGCCGGCATCCTCACCTCCCGGGGCGGGCTCGCCAGCCACGCCGCCGTGGTGGCTCGCGGTTGGGGCATCCCCGCGGTCGTCGGCGCTGCCGGCGTTGCCGTGGCCGAGGGGGAGGTAACCATCGCCGGCCGAAAGCTCCAGGCCGGGGAGCGGATCACGATCGACGGCAGCACCGGCGAGGTCTACGCGGGCGAGGTGGCTGGGAGCTCGCTGATCGCGCACGAGGCCGTCACGCTGCTGGCCTGGGCCGACCAGCTCGGCATCGAGATCACCCGCCCCGAGATCGAGAGCCCGGTCGAAACCCGGGAGGAAGAGCCGGCCTCGGCGACGGCGACCAGCGACGACGTTCTCAAGGTCCTCCTGATCAAGGGGGCCGCGACAGGCGACCAGCTCACCCTCAACCTGGCCTGCGACCCCGAGTCGGTGAGTGCTTTGGTGGCCCAACTGGGAGCCGCCGGCCTCATCGAGGCCGCCACTGGCGGCGACCGGCTCACCGGGGAGGGGAAGCTCCGGGCGCTCGCAGCCTTCAACGCTGATCGCGAGCAGGTCGGTGCGGATCGGCTGGTCGAGCTCCTGGCGTCCTTTCACAAGCTGGACCTCCGGATGAAGGACACCGTGACCGCCTGGCAGCTCCGCGCCAGCGGCGATGAGCCTGTAATCAACGATCACGGCGACCCGGGCTACGACGCCCAGGTACTCGAGCGCCTGTCGGAGCTCCACCATGAGGCAGCCACCTGGATGGCCCCACTGACCGCTGCTTTCGCCCGCTTCGACCGCTATCAGGCGCGTCTTGAACGGGCCCTGACCGTCGCGCAGGGAGGCGACCAGCGCTACGTCGCCTCGCCGCGTGTCGACAGCTACCACAGCGTGTGGTTCGAGCTCCACGAAGACCTGATCCGCCTGATCGGCCGCCGACGCTCGGATGAGCAGGAGGCGGCCGGGGGGAACCGATGACCTATCGAGCAGACGGCCGGAGCCGGCCGGGCATCCGTCCCGGCACACGTGAGGAACTGCCATGATCAAGCGCGTCGAGCGAGCCGAGGCAACGGTCCAGCCACTCCCGGGCCGGACCTGGTACACGTACATCGACCAGGAGAACAGCCCGGCGACGAACGTGACCGTGGGGGTTTCCGTCTACCTGGCGGGGTCGAGACCCGCGGGGCACGTCCACGAGACCCAGGAGGAGTGCGTCTACGTCGCCTCCGGGCACGGCCGTCTGGTCACGCCCGAGGCGACTGCCGATCTCGAGCCCGGTGTGGCCGTGCTCATCGCGCCTGGCACCTTCCACATCACCGAGGCAGGCGACGGGGAGCCTCTCGAGCTGGTCTGCCTCTTCTCGCCGCCCGTCGTCCCCGGCTCCTATGAGGAGCGGCGTTCCTGATGGTCACCCCGGGAGAGGCGGTGGGTGACGATGTCGCCCGTCTCGAGGAGGTCGCCCGGCGCATTCGGGTCGAGATCGTCCGCACCATCCACAAGACCGGCGTGGGCCATCTGGGTGGCTCGCTGTCGGAGGCCGATCTCCTGACCGCGCTGTACTTCCGCGAGCTCAGGATACGGCCGGAGCAGCCGGACTGGGTCGACCGGGATCGGTTCGTCCTCTCCAAGGGGCATGCGTCGGTCGGCCTCTACGCCACCCTGGCCATGCGCGGCTACTTCCCGGTCGCCGAGCTGCTCACGTTCGATTCACACGGAAGTCGATTGCAGGGCCACCCCGACATGACCCGTCTGCCGGGCCTTGACATGTCCACCGGGTCGCTGGGATTGGGCATCTCGGCGGCGGTGGGCATCGCCCTCGGCGCCCGGACGCAGGGCCACTCCTATCGAACCTACGTCCTGGTCGGAGATGGGGAGTGCCAGGAGGGCTCGGTCTGGGAAGCCGCCTTCGTGGCCGCGCACTACGGCCTCGACCACCTCGTGGCCATC
>PMYJ01000002.1 GCA_003170875.1 Candidatus Dormiibacterota bacterium
TTCGAATCCCTCTCGCTCCGCCAAAGCCATTGTACGGTAAGGGCTATCCCGCGTCCAGGTGACCGGATCGGAGGCTGGCCTAAGGGCCGTCGGACGTTCCTGAGTCCCAATAGAGTCCCAACGGAGTTTCGGGCGAGCTACCATTTCATCTGTGGAAAACTCCGTCGAGGTGCCCAGTTCGGACGCGTCCGGCACCACTCCGGAAGGCGCCCCGAAGGGCGAGAAAGCAAAGCGACGGCGCCGTGGCAATGGCGAGGGCAGCGTTCGGCGACGGTCGACCGGGCGCTGGGAGGCCCGTTTTGCAGTCGTGGACGCCGCGGGACAGCTCCACCGGCAGTCACTCTTCGCCCCGACCCGCCGCGAGGCGGAGCAGAGGCTGCGGGAGGCGTTGGGGCAGCGAGATGGGGGAGTGGTCGCGCCGGGGCCACGGGAGACGGTCGGCCGCTTCCTGGTCAGCTGGCTGGAGGCGGCGAAGCCGCGGCTCCGGCCGCGCACCTGGGATCGCGACGAGGAGCATGTCCGGCTCCATCTCGAGCCGACGGTTGGCCGGATACCGCTCAGCCGCCTGTCACCGAACGACGTTCAGCGCGCCCACGCCGCCCTGTTGGCGAAGGGCTTGGCCCCTGGGACCGTGCGTCGAGCTCACGCTGTCCTCAGGGCAGCGCTTCAGGACGCCCTCCGCTGGCGGCAGATCGCGTCCAACCCGGCGTCCCTGGTGCGGCCTCCACGAGGGTCGCCGCGGGAGATGACGGCCCTCAGCCAGGTCGAGGCACGGGCGCTCCTTCAGGTGGCTGGTCATGAGCCTCTGGAGGCCCTCTGGGTCCTGGCGGTCACCACTGGGCTCCGTCAGGGCGAGCTGCTAGCCCTCCGGTGGGATGACGTCGACCTCGAGGGGGGCTCGCTTCGGGTGACCGGAACTCTGACCCGGATCCGACGGGATGCGCCTGCCGAGGGTGAGCCGAAGACCCACCGGGTGATCTCTACGCCCAAGACCGCGCATTCGCGGCGGCGCGTCGACATCGGGACGCTGGCTGTCGAGGCGCTCCGCATCCACCGGGGGCGGCAGGTGGAGGAGCGGCTCCGGGCCGCGAACCTCTGGGTGGACAAGAGTCTGGTGTTCTGCGGGCCGATGGGGGGCTACCTGCACCCCGTCCAGGTGAACGCCGAGTTGCGGAGGCTCCTCGCGGAAGCCCACCTGCCGTCTATCAGGTTTCATGACCTTCGCCATACGGCGGCGACCCTGCTCTTGGGCCGGGACGTCAACCCGAAGAAGGTCTCCGAGATGCTTGGCCACTCCACCGTGGCGATCACCCTTGACACCTACAGCCACGTGCTGCCCGGGATGCATCGCCAGGCCGCCGAGATCATGGACGAGCTGCTATCCGACAATCCGTGAAGGCCGCTTTCAGCCGGCAAGCCCATTACAGGCGCCGGCACGAGGCTACTACCACCCGCGCGTCGGACAGAGATGGTTGGCAGGGCCGCGCCTGGTCCACCTTGCGTCGAGGCCATCCAGGTTGGCTCGGGGTGGTGTTTACCCTGTACGGCTCTCATATGAGGCATTGACATCTATAGATGAGGCATTGACATCTATACGCGACCTCCCTCGCGCGGGCGCGCGTTAGGCCGCTTCGCGCGAGGGTGGTTGGGGATGGCGACCGAGGGGGTTACCAAGCACTCTCGCCGTTGGCGCATTGATGTATGGGCCGGCTCAGCCGCCAGTCTGGCCCCTGCGGGCGAGCTCCAGCAGCAAGGTCAGGACGCTCGCTTGCCTCCGCCGCGGCGCGGCCACAGTGCGGGCGGTGCACCGAGGCGACCACCCTCGGAGTTGCCGATAGCGAGTCAATTTCCCCAAAATGCCCGCCACCAGCCAGCCGGGCGCGCCTCATCAAGGCGAACGCCAACTGGACGACCGGCTGCCCAGCCACGAGATGCCCCCAGATGCCCATTGTTGACGCTGAACGCCTTCACTACGAGATGGACATTCGAGGCCTGCGGGGTGCGGACCTGGCGCGGATGGCGGGTATCGACCACAACACGCTCAGCCGAGCACTCGCACGCAAGCCGGTGACGACCCGCACGCTCATGAAGATCACCTCGGGCCTGCTCACCCAGCCGCCCCTCAGGGTCACCATGGACATCGTTAAGAAGCCGGCGGCGAGGTTCGACGCCAAAACGACGTGAGTGAGCCGTTAGAGCAGTCACCTGGCGATTGAGACCAGCAGGTTCGACTGACCGTTCGCCCGCGGGCCGAGCGGCTGATGACTCTATGGGGGGAATGGTTCAGGCGACGAATCTCTGCTGGTTGTGCCAGGTCAAAGCTGCGGGGTCTGGCCGATCGGACTCGCGCCCCGGAGGCGATATGGGCATGCCGTGGAAGGCGTAGTAGTCGCGGCCGTTCTCCCAGTCTTCCCTCAGGCGCCGTCTGACCTCAACACGGAGCTCAGGGGTCACGGTTACGTATCCGCGATCGAACAGCGTGTGTAGGTCGCTGCGGAGCAGCAAGCCGTTGCTGATCTCGTGACGGCCACCCTCGGCGTACGGGATGATGTGGGGCCGATTCGAGGACGGGCAGGACGCGCTCGCCGCTGATCGCGCACCGGCGCCGGTACGCATCGGTCACCATGACCCGAAAGCTGCCCTGGCCGAGCCGAGGCTGAACGAGCATCGGCTCGCCATATCGGGGTGGCGGCGAGGCGACCATCACTGGCTGCCAGGGTTCGGACCGACGCTTCTGGATCTGCCGAAGGAGATCCTGCCCTTCCGTCGAGGCCAGCGAGTAGCCCTTTCCTCTGACGATGTTCGGCTGCCACCCCGGCGCCGGGAACCAGTCGTTGTCCGTGAAGAAGAACGGCCGCTCGACCAGGGTGCAGCCGATCGGGTACCTTTGGCGCGCCGCAAGGTCCATGGTTCGCAGCTCGGGACGATAGCGCGCGAGACGACCGATCATATCGTCCATCCCGGCGACGCCGTTCTTCTCCCTGAACGCATCCCATGCCAGGCTGAGTGGTAGTACCGAGTGGTGCGCAAAAAGGCCGCCGCCCACGATGGCGTTTGAGGGGTAGTGAAGCTTGAAGAGGAACAGACCACCCGGCTCCAGAGCGCGGAAGGATCCAGCGCTGGGACGCCAGAAGTTGACCTCGTCCAGGGGTGCTTGAGCTCGGAGGTGCTCGTACCAGCTCCGATCGGTCACTCCAACGAAGATCTCGCTCATGGACGCCTCCGCTGGCTTGGCGGAAGAGCGTGTAGCGCTCTTCGAGGAATGCGATCGACGGCTTGAGCGGTATCGGCCGCGGAACCAGGATGCGATGGTTGTGGAGGTCCTGCAGACCGTGCAGCAGCATCGGGCCGTCGATCTCGAGGAGGACGTCCTCCCGGATCTCGACCGAGTAGTCAGGCCTGATGCCCAGGAGATTTGCATCGAAGGCTGCGTGGTGAAGTTTGCACAGGGCGAGGCCGTTGGGCACAATGGGAGTGCCTCGAGGGTGCCCGTCGGTAAGGATGTGGGCGGCATCTAGTGTCCTGTACCGGAGATA
>PMYJ01000026.1 GCA_003170875.1 Candidatus Dormiibacterota bacterium
CGGCGCCAGCGGTCACGGTCGTAGAGGTTGGTGAACTGCTCCTTCATCGATTCGGCGCCGAGCATAGCGGGGCGGAGCCCCTCACCACCGTGGCCAATCCCGCCTAGGACGCGTCCAGGCTCCGCTGACGGACCAGGGCCACCCCGCCGAGGACCTCGGCCAGCTCCCCGAGCTCGCCCGTGAGCACCTGGACCGAGTCGGCCACAGCCGGGGCGGCATGGCGGTCAATGGTTTCCCGGATGCCGGTCATCACCGGAGGCCCGGCGGCCCCCAGGCTGCCGTCGACCACCACGGCCGCGGGGTCGAGCATGGTGCAGAGATCGGCGAGGGGCCGCCCGACGGTGCGTCCCAGATCGGCGAAGACGCGGCGGACGCCCGGCTCCTGATCGGCGGCCAGAGAGAGGACCTGGGCCACGCTCAGCCGCTCCGCGTAAGCCCGCCCGACGAACTCGCTCAGGGACGGGCCGATCACGCGGGCCAGGCATCCGCGGCCTCCGCAGACGCAGAGCGGGCCGTCCCCCTGCTCCCTTACGTGCACGTGGGCCAGCTCGCCGGCAAAGCCGGACGCCCCCCGGTGCAGCCGGCCCCCGAACACGAGGCCGGCGCCCACCCCGTGGCCGAGCATCACGTACACGAAGCTGTCCAGCCCGCGGCCTGCCCCGAAGGCGGCCTCGCCCAGGGCGCCGAGGTTGGCGTCATTCTCCACGAGGACGGGGACGCCCACCCGCTCCTCGAGGGGAGCGGCGGAGTGGATCTGAGCTTGGGGGTGGGCCACGCCCAGCACCACGGCCACCAGCCGCGATCTGGACACCTCCGCATCCCGCAGGGTGGCAAGCAGCATCGCGGCCGTCGGGGCGAACAGCGAACCCGGGTCGCGGCCTCGAGTGGAGACGGCCTCGCTCCGATCTGTCAGGACTTCCCCGGCCGCGGTCGCCAGGGTGAGGCGGAGGCCGCCGTCCCGCAGGCCGACGACGGCGACGACCCGCGGGGGGCCGGCCAGCACCAGCGCCCGGGGCGGGCGACCCGCCTGGTGGGACCTCGGTTCCGAAACGACCTCGTCCAGGTGGCGGCTCCGGAGCAGCCCCTTGACCACGCCGGCGACGGTGGTCGGGGGTAGGCCGGCGAGATCGGCCAGCTCCGCCCGGGTGAGCGGTCCCGACACCTCTAGAAGAGCCAGCAGGTGCCGCTGGATGGTTCGCGCCGGAGGGGAGGTCTGCATACCAGCAATGTATCAGATTACAACGGATTGGTTCAAATATCTGCCGGGCGGCTCGCATGATAGAGTTCGATCCGCAGCCTCCTTCCCGCTGTTTTATTACGCATCAATGAGAATTGCCCATCCTCCACCGCCCCTGGGCCGGGCCTTCGGTTCGTTGCGCGCTCCGGCGTTTCGCTGGTGGTTCGCGAGCCAGGTGCTCTCGGCCTCCGGCACCATGACCCAGGGGGTGGCCCAGTCCTGGCTGGTGCTGAAGCTGACCGGGAGCGGCCTCGACCTCGGCCTCCTCGGCTCCTGCTACATGCTCCCCGTCCTGGTCGGCGGGCCTTGGGCCGGGGCGCTGGCGGATCGGATCGACCGGCGCCGACTCCTGATCGCGACCCAGAGCATCTTCATCGTCTCCGCCAGCCTGCTGGCTGCACTCACCTGGAGCGGGGCGGTGCGCGTCTGGATGCTCTTCGCCATCGCCTTCGTCACCGGTGCGGTGAGCGCCCCGGATTCCGCCGCCCGCCAGGTCTACGTGCTCGACCTGGTCGGCGGGCGTGAGCTCGCCAGCGCCATCAGCCTCAACGAGGTCGTCCTCAACGTCTCCCGGGTGGTCGGCCCGGCGATGGGCGGGATCTTCCTGGCCACCCTCGGCATCCCGGTCTGCTATGTGGCCAACGCGATCTCGTACCTCCCTCCGCTCCTGGTCCTGCTGGTCCTCCACCGCAAGGGAAGGCTCCCCGCCGCCAGCCAGGCGAGCGGGACCGGCGTGCCGGACGTCACCCCCGAGCCCGCCAGCGCGACCTCCGCCGCCGCCGGAAGGGGACGTCGCCCGCGCGGCCAGGTTCGGGCGGGCCTCCGCTACGTCTGGAGCACACCGGTGCTCCGGTTCACCGTGCTGATGGCGGCCGCGTCGGGGATGCTCTTCAACCTCGGAGTCGCCCTGCCCCTGCTGGCCACCCGGGTCTTCCACCTCGGCGGGGGCGGCTACGGGCTGATGATGGCCGTGTTCGGACTGGGGGGAGTCGCCGGCGCCTTCCTCGCCGCCTCGGCGCGGGGTCGGCCCGGGGGCCGCGAGGTCCGGCTGCTCGGCGCGCTCACCGGCGTCGCCGTCCTGGCGACCGCGGCCGCCCCCGACGCCGGCCTGGCCTTCGCCGGCCTGGCGGTGACCGGTTGCCTCTCCATCTGGTTCATCGCCCGGGCCAACACCCTGGCCCAGCTCCGCGCCGATCCGGCCATGCGGGGGCGGGTCATGGGGATCTGGACCATGGCGCTGCCCGGCGCTTCGCCGGTGACCGGCCCGACGATCGGTCTGGTGGCCGAGGCGGCCGGGGCGCGGGCCGGCTTCGGCCTGGCCGGCGTGGCTCTGCTGGTCACCGCCGGAGTCGGCTGGCGAGCGCTCGCCGACAACGGCCCCACGGGCGCCGAGGTAGCTCTGGGAAGCGGCGGCTACCCCGCCATGTCGTAGATCTCGTCCCAGCCGGGGGTTACGCTTTCCGGATGCTCTCCGAAATCTGGCCCCTCTTCGGATTGCGCCTGCGCATCGGCGATGTCGAGTTGCGTCTCCCCACCGACGAGGAGCTCTGCACGCTGGCCCGTCTCGCGGCCGAGGGTATACACCCCCCAGAGACGATGCCGTTCGAGGTGCCGTGGACCGACGTGCCAAGCCCGGAGCAGGAGCGCAACTCCCTGCAGTTCCATTGGCGATGCCGGGCCGATTGGCAGCGTGACAGCTGGGCCCTACCCCTGATGGTGTGGGCTGGCGGTCTGCCGGCCGGCAGCCAGGGGGTGAGGGCAGCACAGTTCAGCCTCCGACGCGAGGTGGCAACTGGGTCGTGGCTGGGAAGCGGGTTCCAGGGGCGGGGCATAGGCAAGTTGATGCGGACCGCAGTCCTCCACCTTGCCTTTGTGGGGCTCAGCGCTCAGCACGCAGTCACGTCTGCCTTCGACGACAACGCCGCGTCGCGCGGCGTCACTCGCTCCCTCGGCTACGAGGCTGACGGCGTCGGGCGCAAGGTGGTCCGAGACAGAGTGGTGACAGCTCAGCGATTCCGCCTCACTCGGGACGCCTGGCTCGCTCGGGATCACCCACGCGTTGAGGTGGAAGGCCTGGAGCCCTGCCTGGCGCTGTTCGGCGCCGACTGAACGCCTCGACCGAGGCGGAGTCAGTGCACGACGTCTCCGGGTACGGGTCTGGCTGCGTCCTTGAAAGCCGGGAGATGGTGAGCCAAAAGGGTGACGAGGTCTTGTGGATACACCCTCTCGCCCGTGGACCTCAACTCTCCAGCCGACCACCACCGGTACTCCACCACCACGCGCCGCTCGTTGTCGGTCCACCCCCTCGAAAGAGGAGGACGCGATCACGGCCGTCGATGAGGATCGT
>PMYJ01000155.1 GCA_003170875.1 Candidatus Dormiibacterota bacterium
AAGGTGCAGTCCCGCATCCAGGGAGACCAGCTCCGGGTCGTCTCCAAGGATAAGGACGCTCTCCAGGGGGTGATCCACGCCCTGCGCGAGATGGATCTCGAGGTCCCCCTGCAGTTCAACAACTACCGATGACGACGGAGCGAGGAGCGACGACCGCAGGTCGATCGCTCCGAGCGGAGGAGCCATCGGTACCGTTCGCGTGTACCGGTGAGACGCCACCTCCACCTGCCCAACCAGCTCACCATCCCCCGTCTGTTGCTGGTCCCGGTCATCGGCGTCTCGATAGCAATCCGCGCTGAGCGGGCTCGACTACCGCGGGCGCCATCGCGGCTGCGTGAAATGAGCCGGCGCGGCCCGGGCAACGCGACGTGAGTGAAGACCCGCGCCTCGCCGGAGCCTTCCCGGAGAGCGCGGCCCTCGGCCGTCGACTGGTCGCGAGTGGGTTGACTGTGGCGGTCGCGGAGTCGTGCACCGGCGGGCTCCTGGGAGCCGCGCTCACCGCCGTGCCCGGGGCTTCCGCCTACGTCCGGGGCGGGGTCATCGCCTACGCGGACTCCGTGAAGATCGACCTCCTGGCGGTGGACCCCGAGCAGCTGGCGAGATTCGGGGCGGTGAGCGCCGAGGTGGCCGCCGCGATGGCGCGCGGCGTGGCACAGCTCCTGGGCGCCGACCTGGGCATCGCCATCACCGGGGTGGCCGGCCCGGGGGCCGAGGGGACTACCAAGCCGGTCGGGCTCATCCACGTGGCGGGATGGCGCGGTGGCCGGACCGAGGCGGCCGAGCTGCACGAGAGGAGCGACCGGGAGGCGAATCGGGCCGCCGCGGTGCGCGCCGCCCTGGGAGTCGGACTGGCGCTCGCAGAGGGCGACGCCTGACCGGCCAATCCGGAGTCGTGTCGGGGGGCGCCTGGGGGCTACCGGACGGCCGGGCTCAGCCGCCGGGGACCGGCTAGACTGACGCCCCATGACCACCACAGGACCGCAACCGCGTCGCTCGGTCGAGGACTTCCACTTCGGAGCGAAGGTCGTCTCCGCCGACGGGAGGCACATCGGCTCCCTGAACTTCATGATCATCGACGGCGAGAGCTTCGACATCCACGCCATCGTCGTCAAGGAGACGCGCCANNNCTCACCTATCAGCTCGCACCTCCCGAGAAGGGGGACACCGTCCGCCGCCTGATGGCCCAGGGGGCCCAGACGGGGTACGCACCCCGCCTGGTGGAGGAGGCGCACAAGCGCCTCGACGAGATCGAGATCTGCCGGGGCGAGAACGTCATGCTCGGCCGCAGCGGGAAGAAGCTGGGGACGGTGCGGGACCTGGTTCTCGACGAGGGTGAGCTGGCCGCGGTCGTCATCCACCCGGAGGGCTTCTTCAAGGAGGACGTCCTCCTCCAGATCCGCTTCCTCGGTCGGAGCGATGACCTCGCCCTCTTTGCCCACATCACCGAGGCGGACATCGCCCGACTCCAGCCGTTCCACCCGAGCGGCACGGCGTAGGCGCCTGCGCCGGCGCTTCCGCCGGCGAGTAGCCGTGCACGCCGTGCCCCGCCCCCGGATCACCCAGAGGGGCGCAGGGAGGCCGGCGTCGGTCCGCGGCTCGGGTCGCGGGCGATAGGTGGCGCGCCGAGGGCTGCGCACATCGAAGGCCGGGTGAATCGCGGGCCTTGCTACGCGAGGGCCTCGCCGAGCGATGACCCTGTGATTCCATGGCCTTGCACGTTGGCCGCGGACCCAGTACAGTACCGACGTACATTTGTTCGGAATCGCCGCCGACGCCGCCCCAGGAGATCAAGCCGTGACAAGCACACAGCAGAGTAGTACCATCGATCGTACAATTGAGGTGACCGGGCGGCGATCGGCCGCCCCCACGGAGGCGAGCGCGGTGACGACGGAGCGGGAGCGAGCCCTCTCGACGGCCCTGAGCCAGATCGAGCGCAGTCACGGCAAAGGCGCGATCATGCGCCTGGGTGACGTCCAGACCCAGCGGGTCGAGATCATCCCGACCGGTGCCCTGACCCTGGACATCGCGCTCGGCGTCGGTGGCATCCCGCGCGGCCGCGTTGTCGAGGTGTTCGGGCCGGAGAGCTCGGGCAAGACGACGTTGACCCTCCACATCATCGCCGAGGCCCAGAAAAGGGGAGGGGTCGCCGCCTTCATCGACGCCGAGCACGCTCTCGATGCCCAGTACGCGGGCCGCATCGGGGTGCGCATTGACGAGCTGCTCGTGTCCCAGCCCGACACCGGTGAGCAGGCGCTGGAGATCGTCGAGGTCCTCGTCCGCAGCGGTGCCGTGGACGTGGTCGTCATCGACTCGGTCGCCGCCCTGGTTCCCAAGGCCGAGATCGACGGCGAGATGGGGGACAACCACGTCGGGCTCCAGGCCCGGCTCATGTCGCAGGCCATGCGCAAGCTGACCGCCGCCATCAGCCGGTCCAACACGTCCGTCATCTTCATCAACCAGCTCCGCGAGAAGATCGGGGTGATGTTCGGCAACCCGGAGGTCACCACCGGTGGGCGCGCCCTCAAGTTCTACGCCTCGGTGCGGCTCGACATCCGCAAGATCGACACCATCAAGGTCGGGCTGGACGCCGTGGGCAGCCGGGTCCGGGTGAAGGTCGTCAAGAACAAGGTGGCTCCCCCGTTCCGCAACGCGGAGTTCGACATCCTCTACAACGAGGGGATCTCCTTTGCGGGCAGCGTGCTCGACATGGCGGTCGACGCCCGCATCGTCGACAAGAGCGGAGCCTGGTTCTCGTACGGTGACCTCCGCCTCGGTCAGGGCCGGGAGAACGTCCGCGACTTCCTCAAGCAGAACCCCGA
>PMYJ01000221.1:0-843 GCA_003170875.1 Candidatus Dormiibacterota bacterium
CTCGACGCCGACACGTATCTGGCCGAGCTCTGCCAGCGCGGGCTCATCGAGCGATTCGGCCCGGATCCGACCCACGAGGCGCGGGAACGGCTGGCGATGGAGCTGGACGTCATCCGCCAGACCGGCTTCTCCGCCTACTTCCTCATCGTTTGGGACCTGATCCGCGCCGCCCGCTGCGACGGGGTGGTGGTGGGCCCNNGAGCGCTTCCTCAACCTGGAGCGCAGGGAGATGCCCGACATCGACATCGACTTCGACGATCGCCGCCGCGACCGCGTCCTCCAGTACGTCACCGGCAAGTACGGTCAGGACCGGGTTGCCCAGATCATCACCTTCGGGACGATGGCGGCACGGGCCGCCATCCGCGACGTCGGCCGGGTGCTCGACGTCCCGCTCCCCGATGTCGACCGGCTGGCCAAGCTGGTCCCGGCGACCGTCGGGATCACCCTGGACCGTGCCCTCAACGAGGCGCGTGACCTCCATGACCTCTATGAGACCGAGCCCTGGGCGCGCAGCGTCATCGACATCGCCCGCCGCCTCGAGGGCATCTCGCGCAACGCCTCGACGCACGCCGCGGGGGTGGTGATCGGCGCGGCGCCGCTCGCCAGCATCGTCCCCCTGACGCGCTCGACCTCGGGCAACGAGGGCGTGGTTACCCAGTTCGACATGAAGGGTGTCAGCAAGATCGGCCTCCTCAAGATCGACTTCCTGGGGCTCTCCAACCTCACCGTGATCCAGGAGGCGGTCGAGAACGTCGAGAAGGTGCGGGGAGAGCACATCGACATCGACGCCATCCCGCTCGACGACCCCGCCACCTATGACCTGCTCGGCAAGGCGGACACCCA
>PMYJ01000221.1:852-7444 GCA_003170875.1 Candidatus Dormiibacterota bacterium
CCCGGCCCCATCGAGGGCGGGGTCGTCGACCTGTACATCCGGCGCCGGCGTGGCGAGGAGGAGGTCACCTACCTGCTGCCCGAGATGGAGCCAATCCTGGCAGAAACATTCGGGACCATGATCTACCAGGATCAGGTGATGCAGATCGCCTCGGCGGTGGCTGGGTACAGCCTGGGCGAGGCGGACGTCCTGCGCGCCGCGATGGGCAAGAAGGACAAGGTCAAGATGGCCCACCAGCGGGAGAAGTTCGTGACCGGGGCCGCCGCCCGGGGGGTGGAGGCGGGGACCGCCGGCGCCCTCTTCGACCTCATCGACCACTTCGCCGGCTACGGCTTCAACAAGGCCCATGCCATGTGCTACGGGCTGATCGGCTACCAGACGGCGTACCTCAAGGCCAACCATCCGCTCGAGTTCATGGCGGCTCTGCTCAACAGCCGAGCCGGCGACTTCGACAAGCTCAAGCAGACCATCCTCGACGCCCACGCGCGGGGCCTCACCGTGATGCTTCCGGACGTCAACCGGAGCGAGGCCGGCTTCGCAGTGGGAGATGCGGCCAAGGGCGAGATCCTCTACGGCCTGGCTCACATCAAGGGGGCCGGCGAGCGGGTTATGGAGCAGCTCGTCGAGGAGAGGAAGAGCAACGGTCCCTACGCCAGCCTCGCCGACCTCTGTCTGAGGGTCGGGGGCCGCGACCTCAACCGTCGGGTCCTCGAGGCTCTGGTGCGGAGCGGGGCCTGTGACCGGCTGGGCGAGCGCGGCATGCTGCTCGCGACCCTGGATCGCGCCCTGGATCGGGCCGCCCAGATCCGCCGTGAGCGGGAGGTGGGCCAGGGCTCCCTCTTCGGCGACAGCGCCGAGGTGGCGACGCCGGCGGGCGTCACCGCCGTCGACGAGTTTGGGACCACGGCCGAGATCGCCCCGGTCGCCGCCGACGAGCGGCTGCGGTGGGAGCGCGACTACCTCGGAATGTATCTGAGCGACCACCCTTTGCGCCGGATCTCGGATCGGCTCAGCGAGCGCATCGACACCGGCATCGGGGAGCTGGGGCCCCACCTCGACGGGATGTACGTGCAGATCGGAGGGGCGATCCGGGATCTCCGCGCCTTCATCCCCCGGCGCAGCACCACGGGGCAGCGGATGGCCTTCGTGACCCTGGAGGACCTCTCGGGCACGTGTGAGGTGGTCGTCTTTGCCCGTACCTTCGAGGAGTGCGCCGACCTGCTCCGCCCCGACCAGGTGATCGTCGTCCGCGGGCGTGTCCAGGCCGGTCGCAACGGTCGGGCCGCCGCCCCCGCCCCCGTCCAGAACGGCCCCGCCGCCGCGGAGGAGGACGAGCGCGCGGACTCCGAGCAGGTGAGCGTCATCGCCGAGCAGGTGTACGGTCTCGAGGACGTCCGCCTCGCCGCCTGGCGCCGCAACAGCCGGGTGCGCCTGCGGCTCGCCGCCGGGCAGGAGCACCTCCTCCCCCCGCTGCGTTCCATCCTCTCCCGCCACCACGGCGATGCGCCCGTGATCATCCAGGTGCAGGGATCACGGTCGGTGGATGAGATCGTCCTCGGCGCCGAGTGGTCGGTGGAGCCGGGACCGGCCCTGGAACGGGCCGTCGAATCGCTGCTCGGCGACTCCGCCTACCGGGTGGAGGTGGAGCGCCAGCGAGCTCCCGAACGGGAGACCGCCCGTCGCCGCTGAAGGTCCTGCGGGCCCCGGGCCGAGTCAGACCAGGCCGGCCAGCCAGTCGAACGCGAACTTGGCGATCAGGAAGACCACGATGTAGGCGACGCAGGCGACCAATGCCTCGACGTCGATCGACGAGCGGCTCGTGACGATGCCGTCAAAGGGCTGCACGAAGGGCTTGGCCATCGCCTTGATGCCCCGCGTCAGCGGATGCCAGGGATCCGCGTGGAAGAGGGAGAGGATGAAGCGGAGTAGGACGAGGACGGCGACCAGGATGATCAGGGTGAGCACGATCTGCTCCACCGCCCCCACCACGATGACCCCGACCGACACGCCGTTGAAGACGTCCGCGGAGAGGGAGAAGCAGATCTCGGCCGCCACCTCGAGGACGACGATGGCGAGCACCGGGGAGATGTCCAGCATCCCGCCGAAGGTCGGCAGCAGGCCCCGGAACGGGGCGAGGATGGGGTCGGCGATGGCCCGGATCAGTCGCACCAGGGGGTGAGACGGGTTGACCCCGGGGACCCAGGAGATCAACACACGGATCAGGACGACGAACGTCAGGACCTCAAAGACGATCCCGAGCACCTGAAGGATGTCGCTGGCCAGCACGGGCCCGAGTATAGGCGGGGGTCAGCCGCCCAGGGTCCAGCTCGTGACCGGGGCGCCGCTCCCTCCGGCGTAGGTGATCGTGCCGGATCCCGATTGGTCGAGGGCGAGGTGCGCGAGCGACGCTCCGGCTGCCGTCGTCACGGTTCCGGTGAGCTGCGTGGTGCTCACGAGGGTGAGCGAGAGCACGGTCCCATCGGTCGCATCGGTGACGGTCCACCCCGTCGGCGCCGGTGAGAAGAGGGCGAAGAGCGCTGCATGACCGGATGTCGCATTGGAGGGCATGGCGGTTCCGCTCCCGCCGATGGCGAAAGTGGTCGATGTCGGAGTGGTGATCGACAGGGCGCCGAGCGCCCCTTTCTCCGAGGTCGACTGGGCGCCGGCGAAGGTGACGCTGTAGTCGTTGTCGCTGCCGCCGGCGATCGGTGTCACGGTGACGGTGAGCGGCGCGACCGCGGCGAGGGAGAGACCGAGTGCCGGGAAGGCCTGCGCCACGGCGCCGCTGCAGCCGAAGGGGGGAGGCGTCTGGCTGCCGGCGGGGATGCCGCACTCCAGACCGCGGCTCACGACGGGCCCACCGTCGTGAGCAGCGCGTCCATCAGCACCGTCACCTGGCTCTGCACAACGTTGGAGGCGAGCCCGATGGCCAGGCCCTGCTGCACGAGCAGGCGGGCCTCGACTCAGTCGGTCGTGACCGGCTCCGCTTCTGCGTCCGAGGGCGAGGCCTCCGACGGGGTCTCCGGGTTCGCATCGGAGGACGCCCCCTCCGACAGCGGCTCCGGGCCGCGCCCCGACCGCCCCTCGGTGCGGCGCCAGAGGATCACGAGGAGCGGCATGCCCACGACCAGGGTCGCGATCGCCGTCAGCTGCAGCTCCTTGAGACCGAAGGCGATGATCGGCTCGGTCTGGCGCAGGAAGTCGAGGAGGAGCTGGCTCACCGAGTAGAGCCCCACATAGGTGAGGATCACCACCCCCGGCCGCACCCCGCGCCGGCGCACTCCGAGCAGGATGAGGAGGATGACCAGCGTCCCCAGCGCCTCGTACGCGGCGGCGGGCTGGTAGGCCACGCCGAGCCGGTACCCGGCCTGGAGGACTGCGTCAGGGTTGGTGTAGGCGGTTGCCCAGGGGAGGTTGCTCTGCCCGCCGAGGATGTCGCCGTTGATGATGTTGCCGATGCGGCCGATCGGCTGGCCTACCACGGCGAAGAAGGCGCCCGCATCCAGGAGGACCCAGATCGGCAGCTTCCACCGCCGGCCGAGGACGACCAGGGTGGCGAGGCCCCCGATGATCGCGCCGTAGAAGGCCATCCCCCCGTTCCACACCGCGATCACGTCGACCACGCTGTGCATCAGGTCGAGGTTCTGGACGTCGTAGTAGAGCCGCGCGCCGATCAGACCGAAGAGGATGGTCCAGCCGGTGAGCCGCTCCAGGTAGTCCTGGCTGACGCCCCGGGAGACGACGTGGGGACGGGCCCCCAGGTAGTAGGCGGCCACGAAGGCCACCACATACATGATCCCGTACCAGTGGACAGCCAGGGAGCCGATCTTGAAGGCGATGGGGTCGATGCCGATGGTGATGGTCGCGAGCATGGTCAGCCATGATGCGACGCCGGAGTGGCGTCGCGCACGTCGAGGAGGCGGTAGCCGCGCTTGGACCCCATCCGGAGGACGTCGAAACCCTGGCTCCGCAGCCGCTCGGCGAGCGAATCCGCCCCCAGGTGGCGCTGCACCACCAGGTAGGCGTGACCGCCCTGTTCGAGGCGGCCGAGCCAGGCGGTGAGGAGCTCCAGCAGCTGCGGGCGGCCGACGCGGATGGGGGGGTTGGTGTAGATCGCATCAAACCGGAGATCCGGGTCCACCTCGTCGGGCCGGCACACCTCGATGTTCTCGACCCCGTTGGCGGCGGCGTTGGCACGGGTCAGCTCCAGTGCCCGGCTGTTGACGTCGACGGCGACGACGCGGGCACGGGGGGCTCGGCGGGCCATGGCGATCGCGACCACACCGTGCCCGCAGCCGAGATCCAGGAGCGTGGCGCCCGCCGGCGGCTCCGGGATGCCCTGGAGGAGGACCGCCGTGCCCGGGTCGAGCCCGGCGAGGCTGAAGACGCCCCGGTCGGTCCGCAGCTCGATGCTCTGGTCGGGGAGGCGGACGGTCACCGTCCGCGGCCGCGTCGCGACCGCCGGTTCAGCGCTGAAGTAGTGCTCGGTCGGGGGGGGGCGATCCGCCATCGGGCCCGAGAGGGTCAGCGGTGGCGGGAGGGGAGTGAGAAGCTCCGGGCCACCGCTGCGGCCAGGTTGAGGTAGGCGGCGCGGGTCTGCGGGCGCAGGTCGTCGACCTCCACCTCGAGCCCCTCGGCGAGGTGGGCGTCCCAGGGCACCTTGGCCACCGCCCGGCAGCGCTTGGCGAAGTGGTCGACCACCTGGCGCATCTCGCGGCCGCCGTTGCCGCGGACCTGGTTGATGACCACCACGGCGTCGGAGACGAGGTCGTGGTAGCCGTGCTCGTCGAGCCAGTCGAGGGTGAGGCTCGAGGCCCGGGAGGCGTCGATACCGGGAGCTGCGCAGAGCACGATCTGGTCGGCCATCCGGAGGATGCCCTGGGTTGCCGAGTCGAGGATGCCCGTGCCCGTGTCCATCAGGATCAGGTTGTAGTGGTGCTCCAACACGTGCAGCACCTGGCGGTACTCGGGCTCGCCGAGCGCGACGCTGATGGTCGGGTCGTCGTCGGAAGCGAGCACCTCGAGCCGCGTCGACGACTGGCTCGTGAAGCTGCGCATGTCGCTGTAGCGGCGGAGACGCTCTGAGGCGCGGAGCAGCTGGGTGACCGTCGCCTCGGTCTCGCGGTGGACCCGGTAGGCGAGCGACCCGGCGTCCGGGTTGGCGTCGAGGGCGACCACCCGGTCCCTCCGGTGGAGGGCGAAGGTGTGGCCCAGCATCAGGGTGGTCGTGGTCTTTCCGATCCCGCCCTTACGCGAGACGATGGCCACCCGGCGACAGGTGGCGATCGGCGTGCCCGCGGTGGCGATCAGCTCACGCTCGCGGCGTTCGGACCGGCCGGGGCCGGGCTTGATCGCCCCGAAAGAGAGGGAACGGACCGCCTGGCGCATGCCCCGCGCGGCCGGCCGGACCTTCATCGGCCCCCTCACCCGTTCGGTGGCGAAATCCTGAGCGGTGCGGGGAGGTGTCGGGGCCGGCCGGGTCGCGCTGTCGCTCTCAGGGTCGGGGCCGAGGGACGCCAGACGGCCGACGGTGCGACTCGGGGCTGGGCGCTGCCGCGAGGCGAGCGCCGGCTCGGGAAGCGGTCTCCACCCGCCGGGCGGGTCGCCGGGATGGAGCGCACCGCCGGGGTGTCGTGCTCCGTTGGTGTCCTGCCGGCGGGAGACGGCGGGGGAGCCGACATTGGCGGTCGAGCCGCCGGGAATCGGCGGGGGAGGTGCCGCGAGGCCGGGTCGACGCCCGCCGTCGGGGGGAGGCAGGGGCCGGATGGGGAGATACGACGCGCCTCCCGGAGCTCCGGGTGCGGCCGCGGTGTCAGGCGGCGGCGCGGGCCGGGTGGGCGCCAGCGATGACGCCGCCGGGCCCGAGCCTGGGACGCCATTGGGTGGCGGGAGGGGCCGGCCCGGAGCCAGCGGTGGCGGCAGAGAGATGTTGAATGCGGGGGCGCCTTGCGGCGGCTGCACGGGCCGGTCGGAGGTGGCCCATGCGGGCCGGGAGAGGGCGGGTCCCGGGGAGCCCGCAGGCGTCTCCGAAGACCGGTCGGCGGCGATCGACGGTGCGGGGGAGAGGCTCAGCCCCGGGGAGCCGTTGGGCGCCTGTGCGGGCCAAGCCGGGTCATACGACGGCCGGGACATGCCGTATCCGGGCGCGCCGTTCGGCGGCTGCGGGGGTCGGGCGAGGCTAAAGGACGGCGCCGGCCCCATGCCCGAGCCGATCGCTCCGTTGTCCTGCTGCGGCGGGCGCGGGGCGCCGGCACCATCGGGCGGCAGCGGGCGGGAGGGGGCTCCCCCCGCGGGAGGCGCCATCGGCGCCGACCGGAGCTGACCGTCGGCGCTGACCAGGTGACGGGCGGGTGGAGCCGGCGGCGCGAACCGCCCCCCCGCGCCGTTTGCCGGTGGAGCCGCCGGAATCCCGACGCTGTTGGTTCGCGGCGACCCGTATCCCGCGGGTCCCGTGGGCGCGGGCTGGCCCGGCCGGCTCGCGTGCCCGACGATGTCGACAGGCGGTTGCGGTGGCGTACCACCTGGACTCCGGTGGTCCACCGGCGCCGTCACGTCGCCCTCTTCCCCTGTTTGCTCGGTCAACACCTCTCCC
>PMYJ01000072.1:0-2070 GCA_003170875.1 Candidatus Dormiibacterota bacterium
CGCTGCCCGAGCTTGATGCTGACCGCCACCCAGAACGCGACCGCGGACCCGACCAGGAGGAGCCAGAGCAGCAGGGCACCTCCGGAGAGGGTCCAGTCTTCGATGGGGGAGCTGCCGGCCCCGGCGAGTGCCATGCCCACCAGGAGACCCACGCCGGCGGGGACGAGGTAGGCCTCGAGCCGGAGCAGGCGACGGGCCAGTGCGAGGTGGCGAGGATCGGACTCTCCCGGCACCGTCCAGATGGACCCCCCCCTCTCGGGGCGCCGGTATGCACTACGCTCTGACACGGACATCGCACCCCGATTAGACCCGCTCCGGGGAGCCGTGGGATCAGGGTTTTCCCTCGTCCTTCGGGGGGCTTTCCCGGAGAGTTAGCCGCCGGCCAGGCCGAGCGCGGTGAGGACGTCGGCGACGCCCCCGTCGTGGGCCAGAGGGCAGGTGCAGTCAGCATGGCTCAGCACCTCCGGCAGGGCACCCTCCACCGCCACACCGAAACCTGCGGCGTCCAGCATGTCGACGTCGTTGGGAGCGTCCCCGATGGCGACCGCTCGGGAGAGGTCGACGCCGAGCTCCTCGGCCAGCCGCCGCACCGCCGGACCCTTGCCGACCCGGGGACTTGCCACCTCGATGAACTGGGGGTACGACGGGGTCACCCGGGCCCGGGCACCCAGCGCCGCAGTCATCGCCACCCGGCAGCGCACCGCCTCCTCGGCATCGAGGATGACGATGACGACCTTGAAGGTACCGCCGGCGACGGCCAGGGCGAGGTCATCCACGAACTCGATGGGGACGGCCCCGACGTGGGCGTACAGCCGGGCCTCGGCACGATCCTCCTCGCAGAAGAGGTTGTCGTCGACGTACGCCTGACGGTGCCAGCCGTGCTCCCGAGCGACGGCGATCGCCAGCTGGGCGGTGGCGGCGTCCAGCGTCTCGCTGGAGGTCAGCCGGCCGTACACCAGCCCCTCTCCGGGATCGGGATCGGGCATGGCCTGGACCAGGGCGCCCTGGTAGCAGATCAGCGGCGCCCGGATGCCGAGGCGGCGCGCCCAGGGGAGGGCGGAGCGGTACATCCGCCCGGTGGCGATCACCACCGGTACCCGCTCCCCCGCCTCGCGCACCGCGGCCTCGATCCGCGGATGGAGCTGCTGCTGGAAGTCGAGGCAGGTCCCGTCGAGGTCGAGGGCGACCATCTCGACCCGCTCCGGCAGGATCGCCCGGGCGAGCGGAGGCGGGGCGGCGGAGCCGGTCATCCGGGCACCTCGGCGACCTCTGGATTGACGCAGTGGACGGGCAGGTGCCCCGCCAGGACGGCCAGGGCGTTGTCGGCGGTGAGAGCGGCCATCGCCGAGCGCGTGCTCACCGTGGCGCTGCCCAGATGGGGTGACAGCACCGCGTTGCGGCACTCGGCCAGGCCCGGCGCCATCCGGGGCTCGTCCTCGTAGACGTCTAGCCCGCAGCCTGCGATCCAGCCCTCCCGGAGCGCCCGAACCAGCGCCCGCTCGTCGACCACCGGCCCGCGCGCCGTGTTGATCAGGATCGCGGTTGGCTTCATCCGGCGCAGCGCCGCCTCGCCGATGAGGTGACGGGTCTGCTCGGTGAGCGGGGTGTGCAGCGAGACCACGTCACTCTCGGCGAGGAGGCGGTCCAGGTCGTCGAAGATCTGGACAGAATCGGCCAGATCGTCGGGGGCACGCACGCCGCGGTGGCCGTGGGCGGCCAGGCGCATCCCGAAACCGCGGGCGCGCCGGGCCACCGCCTGCCCAATCCGGCCGAAGCCGACGATCCCGAGCAGCGCCCCCCTCAGCTCCATCCCCAGCAGGTAGCCGGGCTCCCAGCCGCGAAACTCGCCCGCGCGCATGGCCGTGTCACCCTCGACGACCCGGCGCGCCACCGCGAGCAGCAGGGCCATGGTGAGATCGGCGGTGGCGTCGGTCAGCACTCCCGGGGTGTGCCCGACGGCGATGCCCCGCTCGGTGGCGGCTGCGACGTCCACGTTGTTGTACCCGACCGCGTAGACGCAGACCCCGCGCAGCCGGGGCCGGCCGGCATCGAGGACCTCCGCATCGACGA
>PMYJ01000072.1:2075-10718 GCA_003170875.1 Candidatus Dormiibacterota bacterium
CCCAGCACCCGGAGCAAGGCGGTCCGGGAGATCCGCTCGGCGAAGGGATCGGGGAGCGGGAGCGTGCAGAGGACCGCCGGCATCCCGGCCATCGTACGGCCCGCCCGGCGATCGCCGCAGCGGCCGCAGGTCCCGAGAATCGGGGGCCGGAAGAGGTCCGGACCGGGACCGTCAGCTGCCCGGGACCGCCCTCCCCGAGGGGATCGGGGAGCGATCGAAATGCACCGATCCGCCCCGTAAGAGTCCCAGAACGTCGCCGCTCGCGTAGACTGAGGCTCAAGTTTGCGTTCCTCCAGTACGATGCGGTCGCGAAGACCGCCGGTCCTCAGACCCCGACCCACTCCTGTCGCAGCGGAAGAGGACCGAGATCTCTACTCTCCCCAGAGCTTCGAAAGCCTCGGCCTGAGCTCGGCGATGCTGCGCACGGTGGCCGAGCTGGGCTTCGAGCAGACGACGCCGATCCAGACCGGCGCCATCCCGCCGGCGCTGCTCGGCAGCGACGTGATCGGCCAGGCCCACACGGGAAGCGGCAAGACCGCCGCCTTCGGGATCCCCATGGTGGAGCGCCTCGACCCGGACTCCGACACCCTGCAGGCACTCGTGCTCTGCCCGACCCGGGAGCTGGCGGTGCAGGTCCACGACGACCTCGCCCGGCTGTCGGCGGGCCGGCTGCGCGCGCTGGCCATCTACGGCGGCGACTCGATGTCACGCCAGCTCGACGGTATGCGCCATCACCCGCACATCGTGGTGGCGACCCCGGGCCGGCTCCGCGATCACCTGCAGCGCCGGTCGATCTCACTGGGTGGCATCAGGATCGCGGTGCTGGACGAGGCCGACCGGATGCTGGACATGGGTTTCGCCCCCGACGTGGAGGCGATCCTGCGCGAGTGCCCCAAGCAGCGCCAGACACTCCTCTTCAGCGCCACCATGCCGGACTGGGTGCGACGCATCGCCGGCCGCCACATGCACGACCCGGTCACCGTCGAGGTGAGCACACGGCCCGAGATCCCCGGGGAGGTCCGGCAGCTCTATGTCCGGAGCAGTTGGGCCGACAAGGTGGACACCCTCTGCCGCATCCTCGACCAGCCCGATGTGACCATGGCGCTCATCTTCGTCGAGACCAAGCGCACCGCGGACCTGCTCCAGGTGCAGATCGAGCGGCGCGGCTACACGATCGGGGTCCTCCACGGCGACCTGAGCCAGAAGGAGCGCGACGACGCGATGCGGCGGTTCGTCGCCACCCACGTGCGCTCTCTGATCGCCACCAACGTGGCGGCGCGCGGCCTCGACATCGACGACATCAGCCACGTCATCAACTACGACGTGCCCGGCACGCCGGACGACTACCTCCACCGCGTGGGCCGCACCGGCCGGGCGGGACGCAGCGGGGTCGCGATCACGCTGATCACTCCGGCCGAGATCCTCAAACTCCGCGATGTCGAGCGGCATGCCCGCACGCACATCGAGGAAGCGACGCTCGACGTGGACTTCCCGCTCCAACCCGTCTCCAACAGCGCCTGAATCCATGAGGGAGGGCGGCAGCCGCTCATCCCCAGGGCCCGGGACCGGTTCGAGCGAAGATCCCCACCAGCCGCCCGAGCTCGCCCTCCACGACACCGGCGTCGGACCGGCCATCCTTCTCCTCCACGCCTTCCCCCTGGACGCCTCGCAGTGGGACCACCAGGTGGCGGCACTCTCCGGGGACTTCCGCTGCCTGCGTCCGGACATGTGGGGCTGTGGCGAGTCGCCGGAGCTGCCCGAACCGCTGCTCGCGACCGTCGACGGGTACGCCGCCGCGGTGCTCCGGAGCCTGGATGCGGCCGGGGTGGGTGAGTTCGTGGCGGTCGGTTCCTCCATGGGCGGGTACGCCGCCCTGGCTCTGCTGCGCCTCGCACCGGAGCGGCTGCGTGCCCTGGTGCTGGCCTCCGCGCGGGCGGCGGCCGACACCCCGGAGCAGGCGGACAACCGGCGCAAGATGGCCGGACTGGCGCTCCGGGACGGGGTCGAGACCGCCGTCCCGATGGTCAAGCGGCTGCTCGGGCCCGGGAGCCGGGAGGAGCCCCAGATCAGCGATCCCGTGGTAGGGCGGATCCGCCGCTGCCGTCCGGCGGGGATCGCGGCCTGCCAGGCGGCGATGGCGGGTCGGCCCGACAGCACGCCGCTGCTCGGCTTGGTGGGTGTGCCGGCCCTGGTGATCCATGGCGATCAGGACGCGATCCTGAGCCTGGACGAGGCGCGGGACGAGGCCGCCGTCCTGCCGCGGGGCGAGCTGGCCGTGATTGCGGGGGCGGGCCACCTGGCCAACCTCGAGGATCCGCCCGCTTTCAGCGAGACACTCCGGGGGTTCCTGGCCCGGATCGGCTGAGCCACGGGTTCCGGCCCTCGCCGGGGCGGGACCGACGCGGCCCATTCGGCGTGGGCCGTCACAGGGGCGCGCTCACGCGGCGGCGCGCACGGGTCGAGGTTCCCCCATGAGGGTCGCGAATCCGGTCCGCCACGACTGGTGGTGCGGCTCCCATCCGAGCTCGCGCCTCGCCTTGGCGTTGGAAGCGCCCCGGATCTCGGTCATGGCGGCCACCACGAACTCTCCGGCCACCAGCCGGGCGAGCCACGCCGGCAACCTGAGCGGCGACGGCGCGCCGATCATCCTTGCCAGCGCGGGCAACCAGACGGCGGCCGGCGCCGGATCGTCGTCGACGACGTTGTAGAGGCCCGGTGCGCCGCACTCCACCGCCTGCGCGGTGGCCTGGGCGGCGTCGTCCACGTGGAGGAAGGACCAGATTCCCGCCCCGCTCCCCACCACCGGGAACCGTCTCCGCCGGAGATCTTCGAACTGCTCGCCCCCGGGCTCGAGCGACGTCCCAGGGCCATACAGGCCGCCGTAGCGGAGAACCACCCCCTCCAGCTCTGGCGCCGCCAGCACGGCCGTTTCCAGATGCCGGATGGCCGCCAGCGTCTCCCGCGCACCCCGGGGCGGATTGGGATCGAGCGGCTCCTCCTCGGATTTCGCCGGCCCGCCTACCCGTGCATACGGCCACCCGGCGTAGCTCTGGGCGACAAAGCGACGAGCTCCCGCGGCCCGTGCGGCCACCAGCAGGTTGTCCGTGCCCTCGGTCCGGAGTCGGTTGGTGGCGGCGAACGAGCGGTCGAGATGCCGGAAGTCCCGCATTCCCTTGAGGGCGGTGAGCTCGTGGATCACCACCTCGGGACGGGCCTGCACCACGGCTGCGGTGACGGCCGCGGGATCCAGGGCATCAGCCACCGCGGGCGAGGCGCCCAGCGCCTCCAGCTCGGCCACCTTCGCCGGATGCCGGGTGAGCGCCACCACCGCGTGCCCGCGCTCGACCAGCACGGGTATCAGGCGCCGTCCGACGGCGCCACTGCCACCGGCCACGAAGATCCTCATCGCCATCCCTCCGGTCACCCAGGCCTTGTCACCGCTCGAGACGAGACAGAGCCGCAGGGTGTGACACCCGCCGCCTGTCACAGCCCCGGGGGTAGCCTCGTCTCACACCGGAGGAGACGAACCATGCCGAGCACTGCGGGGCTGGACGACGAGCTCTACAGGGTCAACCGACCCCTGCTGATGTCCATCGCCTACCGGATGCTGGGGAGCGTGAGCGAGGCCGAGGACATCGTGCAGGAGGCCTTCCTCCGCTACCACCGGTCGGCGGGCTCGGGGGAAGCGGTGGAGTCGCCAAAGGCGTACCTCTCGACCGTCACAACCCGCCTTGCCATCGACCACCTCCGCTCGGCCCGGATGCGCCGCGAGCACTACGTCGGCCAGTGGTTTCCCGAACCGGTCCTCACCGGGGAGAACGAGGTCGAACGGCACGCCGAGATCGCCGAGTCGCTCTCGATGGCGTTCCTGGTGCTGCTCGAGCGGCTGTCGCCGGTCGAGAGGGCCGTGTTTCTGCTGCGCGAGGTGTTCGACTTCGGCTACGCAGAGATCGCGGAGATCGTCGGTAAGGGCGAGACCAACGTCCGGCAGATCGCGGTGCGCGCCCGACGCCACGTCGACGCTGGGCGGCCACGTTTCGAGACCGACCGGCAGCGCCGCGACGAGCTGGCGCACCGCTTCTTCGCCGCGCTGGAGGCGGGCGACCTGGCCGGGCTGCTGTCGACGCTAGCCCCCGACGTCACCATGGCCGGGGACGGCGGCGGCAAGGCGCCGGCGGTGCTGGAGCCGGTCCAGGGGCGGGAGCGCGTGGCCCGCTTCCTCCTCGGTCTGATGCGTCAGGGGGTCCGGCTGCGCCTGGAGATGCGGCCCGAAGAGGTGAACGGCGAGGCCGGGTCGGTGATCACCGACCCGGGGGGCCGTGTGGTCACGGTGATGGTCCTGAACATCGCCAGCGGAGTGGTCCATGGGATCCGATCGGTGGTCAACCCCGACAAGCTGGGCCACCTCGGCCCGGTGGCCAACTTCGGGGAACTCCTCAAAGCCGACCGGGAGAGCCGGCATGATGAGTGAGGCCCTGTCGCATCCCCGCGTCAGGAGAGGGGCCGCTCAGCGAGCGGCGAGCGCCGCCGGGGGAGACGCCGCAGGACGGGTGAGCGGAACCGCGCAGAAGCCCTCGTAGTCGATCGGCTCCGTGATGGTCGGGTGCTCCCCGCAGACCGGGCACTCCGGGTCACGCGGGACACGGAACTCTCGGAAGCGCATGTCGAGGGCATCGATGGCGAGCAGGCGGCCCGTGAGCGGCTGTCCGATACCGAGGATCAGCTTGACCACCTCGGTCGCCTGGAGCACGCCGACGATGCCGGGCAGCACCCCGAGCACCCCCGCCTCGGCGCAGGACGGGGCCTCCTCGGGCGGCGGCGGCAGGGGGTAGCGGCAGCGGTAGCAGGGCGACGCAAAGGGCACGACCGTCGAGACCTGGCCCTCGAAGCGGAAGATCCCGCCGTCGACCAGCGGCTTGCGCTCGAAGATGGCGACGTCGTTGGCCAGGTAGCGGGTCGGGAAGTTGTCGCAGCCGTTGACGATGACGTCGTACTGGCGGAAGAGGCGGGGCGCGCTCTCCCTGTTGAGCACCTCGTTGTGCTCGACCACATGGACGTCGGGGTTGAGGGCGGTGAGGGCGATCTTGGCGGACTGGGTCTTGGCCATCCCGACCCGGTCCTGGGTGTGCAGCACCTGGCGCTGGAGGTTGCTGACGTCGACGGTGTCGAAGTCGACCAGCCCGATGGTGCCCACCCCAGCCGCGGCCAGGTAGAGGGCGGCCGGCGAGCCCAACCCGCCGGTGCCGATGATCAGCACCTTGGCGTCGAGGAGCTTGCCCTGGCCTGCCTCGCCGATCTCGGGCATGAGCAGGTGGCGGCTGTAGCGGAGCTTCTGGTCGGCGGTCAGCGCCCGGGGGACGGTGAAGTGGAGGCCGGCGTCCTTCCAGGCGCCGAAGCCCCCGGACATCGAGGCGACGTCCCGGTAGCCCATCTCCCCCAGCGCCCGGGCGGCGAGCAGGGAGCGGATCCCGGCGGCGCAGTAGAGGGTGATCGGCGTGGAGCGGTCGGGCACTGCATCCTCGATCCGCAGCTCGATGTGGCCCTTGCTCAGGTGGAGGGCCCCGGGGATGTAGCCCTGGTCCCATTCGTCCTGTTCACGGACGTCGATCAGCACCCGCTCATCGCCGTCGTGCACCTGGTGCGGGGTCAGCTCACGGACGTTCCGGCGGGCGGCGGCGAGGAGATCGCGGGAGGTCTGGGACATGGGCAAAAGTCTACCCGGTGGCGGGCTAATCTCGACTTGACGGGTCGGGATTCCCGCGAGCTCGGCGCGTCGTTGGGGCATCCGTCACCCCTGGTGCATCTGAGAAGTGCGTCGTGACATTTCAGAGGAGGCCGGTTGGGAGTGCGGCCGTCAACTCGACTGGATCGCAGCGTGTGCTATGACTCGTCGCAGTTCCTGGGGAGAAGGCGATGAAAGTCGACGAGAGCCCAAACCTCGCCGAAAAGCTCGAACGTCTGTTCCAGACGGTCCACCCAGCGGGGCGCCCGCCGTTCAGCAACGCCGAGGTGGCGACGGCCCTCGAGCACGGGGGCGGGCCGACGGTGTCGGCCACCTACCTCTGGCAGCTTCGCAAGGGGCTCCGGGCAAATCCGACCAAGGCCCACCTCGAGGCGCTGGCCCGTTTCTTCGGGGTCAACCCCAGCTACTTCTTCGACGAATCGTCCGAGGCCGACATCGAGGGCCAGCTCGCCCTCCTCGCGGTTCTGCGCGACGACGGGGTGAGGGCGATCGCCCTCCGCTCCTCCGGGCTCTCCGAGGGCAGCCTGCAGGCCATCCAGGGGATCGTGGAGAACGTTCGCCGTCTGGAGAAGCTCGCCGAGACCCGCCCCCGCCGATAGAGCGAGGGCGCCCGAGCTCAGGCCTGACGCGGCTCGGAGTGCAGGCGCAGGACCGTCTCGGCACCGTAGGCCGTGAGGAAGATCACGAGGGCCGCGATCGCCAGCAGGGCCACCAATTGGGGAAGCCCGGCCGCGGTGCTGTTGCTCCCCACCATCCACCAGAGGCCATTGCGCAGGGCAAGGGGGACGAGCAGGCCGGCGCTGGTGATGACCGCGGCGTCGATGAGGCGGCGCGCCGGTCCGTGCCAGGGGGTGCTGCTGCGCACCAGCCCGAGGTAGTTGCCGGCGGCGGCAACCAGCCCGAACATGCCGATGGCAAGCATGAGGGCGACGAAGATGGTGAGGCGACCGCGGTAACCCTCCCTGATCCCCTGGTTGACACCGACGCCGGCCCCGAATACGGCGCAGACGCCGAGGGCGGTCCACAGCGGGTGACGCCGGATCCTTGCCAGCAGGTGCCGGTCGGCGAGGCCCGTCGCCCAGAGCGCGGGCCGGCCGGTCGGGCCGAGCCGGCGCCTCCAGCTGTCGACGAAGCGGAGGAAGTCGCCGAGCCAGTCCGGGTCGGTCCGAATCGCCGGTTCTCCACCCTGGCGAGGCAATCCGGCGCGCCGCACGGCCAGGACCGCCGCGAGATCCAGGACGCTCATCACCACGAGCATGCCGATCTGCAGCCAGGTGGCGCCATTCCACTGAACACTGCTGTCGCGCACGAAGACGCTGACCCACTCGGCCGCCAGCGTGAGCGTGATGCCGGCAAGGATCACCCTGCATCCGCGCAGCACGTCATGGATCCGTGCGGTGGGCAACGGCTCCCCCCGCCGGCAGAGCAGAACGCGCGGCGCGCAGAGGACGGCTATCAGGGGGACGAAGAACATCATGAAGGAGATCGCCGTGTCATAGGGGTCGTTGGTCCAGGGCGCATGGTCGAAGAGGAACGGTGTCTCCTTCACCGGGGCGGCGTAAAGGAGGAAGGCCAGCGCCAGGAGCAGGGTGCCGAAGACCGGGAGGCGCAGGCTCGCGCGCCAGGGATCGCCGACCGGGATCAGCGCGGACGCCAGAGAGGGCGTCGGGGGGCTCACCTCGCCATTGTCCCGCACCCCGGATCTCGCATCAACGCGAGAGTTCGGGTGGCCGCGGATTGCCTGACTCCGCGCCGGCGGGTGGGCCGGCGAGACCGGCCACCGCCCTCTCGACAGCCGCAGTCACCGCCCGGTGCAGCTCGGCATTGCGGCGACGTTCGGTGCGGACCTCCACCACCTGCACCCCCCCGGCGGTGCGCGCGGCGGTGACGGCGGGTGCCAGATCCCCGCTCGAGGTGATCAGTCGATGACCGGCACCCGCGGCGACCGTCAGAGCCGCGAGGTCGACCCCGTGCGGAGTGGAGAAGAGCGCCTCGTGCTCCGGGAGTCGGGACTGGTCGAGGAGATCGAAGATCCCGCCGCCGTCGTTGTTGATGACAACAATGACTAGATCATGGCCGCGGCCGGCCGCCCAGACCAGAGCCCCGGCGTCGTGGAGAAAGGAAAGATCTCCGATCAGGGCAAAGCTGCGGGTGTCCGGAGCACCGGCCGGAGGAGGAGCGGCGCCCGCCGCCAGGCCCAGCGCAGTCGACACCGAGCCGTCGATGCCGCTGGCACCGCGGTTGCCGACCACCCGCAGCCCGGTCCGCGGCAGCATGAAGCTGTCCAGGTCACGGATCGGCATGCTCGAACCGGCGAAGAGCGTGGCACCCTCCGGGAGGCAGGCGGCGAGATCGCGCGCCACCCGTCCCTCGAAGGTCTCGTCGCCCAGCTCCTCCATCCAGACGGCGACCGCATCCGCGGCCAGGCGGTCCGCCTCTGCCCAGGCCCGCCGCCAGGCCTGGTCCGCGCGCGGGGCCAGCCGCTCCACCAGCGCCGCGGCCAGGGCGGCCGGGTCACAGCGCACTGTCATCGAGGCGGTGCGTCCCGGGTCGGCCTCGCTTCCCGGCGCGGTGACCACCACCAGGCGCCACGCGCCGCCGGCGGCGGCGAGTACGGACCGGCTGGTGGGGGTGGAGCCGAACTGGATCACCAGGTCGGGCACGTGGCCCGCGGCGAAGCCGGGGGCGCCGAGCAGGAGAGCTCCGGTGGCGAGGGCCGGAGGGCCGGTGCGGGCGCCGGAGGCCGGCTCGGCGATCAGCGGCCAGGCGGCAGCCTCCGCCAGGCGCACGATCGCGGAAGCGCCGCCGCGCTCGCCGGAGTACCGGAGGCCGCCGGCCAGCACCAGGCCGCGCTCGGTGGCGCCGACCAGGCGGGCCAGCTCATCGACCAGGGCTGGATC
>PMYJ01000074.1 GCA_003170875.1 Candidatus Dormiibacterota bacterium
CCGAGCGCCACCGCTACAGCTCCGGGTCCTCGCCCAGGAGGCGGCTGAGAAAGCCGCCCCTCGAGGGCGCGGTGGCGGCCGCCGGCGCAGCTGTACCCACCCGGACCGGGGCTGGGCGGCGCGCCCTCGACGCAGGCGTGGGATCCGCAGGAAAGGTCCCGATCACGACCGGCTGGTGGCCGTCGGCCTCCGGGGCCGGGGGCGCCTTCCGCTCGCGCTCGGGCCGAGGGGCGACGGCCGCTGCGTCGGAGCCCCCGTGCGGCTTCTGCGGCTTCAGCGGAGGGGATTCGGGCCAGAGCGCCTCGATCAGCTCACCCTTCCTGGCCCGCAGCTCCTCGACCAGGTTGTCGTGGAGCTCGGCCACGGGCCCCTCGACCTCGAGCTGTCCGTCGCGAATGGCCAGGGCGATGTCGTGGTCCGAGAGGTCCTCCAGGAGCNNCAGGGAGAGCCTCCCCCGCGCCGGCTGGTCACCGCCTTCAGGTCGACCGCGGTGCCGCCGGCGCAGCTCGAGGTCCCCGAGCTTGGCCAGGGCGAGGCGCACCCCTTCGGGCCCGGGCTGGACGCTGCCGCAACTGGGGCAGGTCAGATAAAGCCCGCGGCGCGTGCGGCTTCGAAACGCGTGGTCGCACCTGAGACAGGTCCAATTGATCCAGCGGTGACGGGAAGCCGCGGTCGGCGACGCTGGCTTGGTTGCCATGCGCCGATTGTGCATCCCACCGACGGACCCGGTGGCGGCTGGAGAGAGGTAATTGGCACCGCGGTCGCTTCAAACGAGCCTCCCAGCAAGGGTCGGTCAATTGGAGATGCAGCGGTGGGCCCGGCTGGGTTTCAGTGGGCCGAGGTGAGAACGCGCGCGCGGGCGCGTGGGAAAGTCGGCGGAAAAGGCGCCGATGACGGCCGGCTGGTGATCGGGGGCCCCGGGGGCGGCCTTCCGCTCCCGCTTGCGCCGGGGGGCGATCGCGCGGCCCGCGGCCTCGCCCGCGAACTGTTGGAGGACCGCCAGCCCGTACGCGCGCGTCCCGCACGTCGGACACGCGGCCCATATCCCGACTCTCACGTTCCGGGTGAAAGAGCGCCCACATTTCGGATTGGGGCACCGGAACCGCTCCTGGTGATGCCCGGGCGCCCCCTTGACGCCGGCGTCCGCCTGTGCGATCCCCTCCGCTGGAGGGGTCTCGGGTGGGGNNGGCCTCGAGGCGACCGGGCGCGAGCTGCGGGACCGCGGTCACCGCTGCGTCTCTGGAGGCGGCCCGAGGCCGCTCCTCTCGATCACGCGCCAACCGTACCAGGAGCCGGGCTTGTGCATAACCTGGGGAAAAACCTGTGGATAACTCGGGCGATGGGTGCAGCTGACGCGTTGCGGTCGCGCGCGCGCGCACGCATACGGGGAGACCGACCGCCAGGGCTATGCGAGCTGGGCCCGCGGTCGGTCCCTTCGGTCTCCCCCCCTCCTCTTTAGGTCCCCCGCCCCTTACGGCACCGAGGCCGAAGGTCCCCGGTGGATAGGACACCAGGGCGCGAGGGATCCGCCCCGGCCGCCGCTCCTGTCCCACGAATGGCCACGCTCCGTGGCGGATCCTGTCCGCCATCGGCTCCCTGGTCGGGATCGCCCCCGCCTACGGAGCCCGAGGCCTCCGGAGCACGCGAAGGGTCGACTTGCCCCCCGGGTTGAACCGGCCGCCCGGCAGAGCCAGGTGAGCGGGTAGCACTTCTGTCCAGACGAGGACCGGTATCCCGCGACGGCCACCCTCCCGCAGCTCCTCGAGCTGCTGGCGCCGGGTGCGCTGGAGCGCGCCTTCGGCGGTCATTGGGAGGGCACCAGTGCCCGGCAGCCCGGGCAGAGCCAGACGCGGGCACAGCGCCGATAGCGGACTTCCACGCCGCGAGCGAGGGGTCAACTGGCAGGTCTCCGGGCACGTCGAGCCCGGAGGTCCCAACAGCGGGCGCCCACAGCGGGCGCAGAAAACAACGCTCGGACGCCGGGGGCCCCGGAGCCCGGGACCCCCGGGCGGCTTGCCATAGCGGAGCGTGGGCCTAGGCGCCCGGCACCCCGGGCAGAGAGGCGCGACGTCGCCGGCGGGCATCGGTCCCCGGCAGCGCGCACAAACGAAGTGAGGGCGCCGCCCGAGCCGATCCCCGGGTGCTGTCGCAGACTCGAGGCGCGGCTGAAAGAACAGGATCGCGTCGTCGCGCCAGGGGGTACCCATCGCTACCGGCCCACGCCGGCGTCGTAGGGGGCGCCCAGGGGGTGCGCGACCCCCACGAGGGTGACAGAGCGTCCGGACTGGGGGCGATGACGGAGGGAACCGTCCGCATGGGTCGCGAGCTGGTCAGCCACGGGCCTGCTCCCGGTTGATCCGCACCCGGAACCACCGCCGCAGCGCGGGGACGGGGATGCGCCCCGAGAGGACGCGAGAGCCGATGCAGCGGAAGGTCACCCCGCGCGGTCGATGGGCGCGCAGCTCGCCGCCGAGCAGCACCGGCACCATCCGGCCGCAGAACTCGCAACGGCGGCGCCTCACCGTGGGTCCGCCGCGCGGAGACGTGTCCCCGGGAGGGGGTCCCAATTGACCCGGGCCCAGCGGCCCTCGAGGGTCAGGCACCACCAGCACCAGCAGCCGTCGACAACGCGGACGCCGCGGCGGCCGCAAGCCGGGCAGACGGACTCGACAAGCTGGCCGGCGCTCATGGCCGCTTCCCTGAGCCGCTGCAATTGACTTCCGGGAATCGCGCGTAACCAGGGGGTCGATGTTCCCGGAGCTCGCCGTTTCGGCGGACGGGGACACTGCGAGCACAGACCGGGCATATGCGGCGAGGGAGGGGGGTCACCGGCGATCCTCCGGCTCGAACGCGGCGAGGTCGGGTGGCCACGCTTCGATCAGCTTCCGGACGCCGTTGCGCCGGCGCTCCTGCTCGGCGAGGCGCTTGCCCTGCTCCTCGAGCCGACCCTCCAGGTACCGGATGTCCCGGGCATTGAGAATCCCCCACCAGAGGGCCAGGGAAAGGGCCAGCGCGCCGACCACGAGGCTGCCGGCGGTCATCGCGCGACGCTCCGGAATGGCTCGCTGCCGGCCTCTTCGGGCAGTACCAGGCGCGGACGGTGCGCGCTAGGTCCAGCCATCCGGACGCCGAAGCGCGCCAGGGGAGTGCGGTTTCGGTGGCACCGCTCGAAGTGGTGGCGACACTCGCCGCACGTCCGCTGGCCTGGCAAGGCCCACTGTCTGCAACAGTTGCAGATAGCCGGGCCGGTGCTATGCTGTCGTGTGTCGGTGGGCAGGGGTTTGCCCTCCGTCTTGCGCCGCTCGCGGGCTCTCGCCGCGGGCGGCGTTTTCACATCCGGCGGACTCGAGGCGGCGCCAGGCCTCCACCACAGCGGTCAAGGCGGCCTCGGCGGCCGCCCTTCGGCGGGCAACCAGAGCCGGGTCCGCCGCCTTCCCGTTTCGCGCTCCTTTGAGAGCGACGAGGTACAGGTCGAGGTCCCCAACCAATTCGCCCAGCTCGCCGAGGCCCGCGGTCTGGGCGCTGGCGGTCGCTTGGTGGCGCTGCCTCCAGATGTGTAGGGCCCGACGTTGGGCCTCCCCGGCGTGGTTTAGGCAGTGCACGGGGACCCGGCCACTGGCGCTAGTCCGCATCCTCGCCGGCTCGGGGCAGCCGGCGATGGCACAAGTACGATGGCTATCGGGATCCCCGGCGCCCCTCCCGCGCAGGGCGGCGTGTTCCATGCACCAGGCGGCCCCGGAGATGTTCCTGCACCCGGGGACGGGGCACAGGCCTCTCAGTTCCGAAAGGGGCCGGGTTAGGACAGGGACCGCGGTCATGACCGCACCCTCTGTGGATGCCGCACGGCTGTCAAGGTCACAATGTCCGCTTCCGGGACCCCTGGCTCGGAAGCGGACATTGTGACCGAAATCACGTGCATCAAGTTCGCCTCGAAATCCCTGGCAACCCCCTCCGCGAGCCGTCATGGAGAGGTCGGAGCTGCGACCAGCGCCGCCGAGCCGGGGAGAGGATCGACCCCCACCAGGGCGCAGAGGATGGCCCTGACGCTGTGTGGAGAGAGAGCCCGACCGCGGAGGGCCTGGCTCACGGTGGGCGGCGAGACCTTCGCCAGCCGGGCGAGATCGCTGGCGGTCATGCCGCGGAGCGTCAGCTGCCGGCGCAGCTCGTCCCCGTCGAGAGCGGCGTGGAGCGCCGACATCAGCACGCCTCCGGATCGATGGGATCACCCTGGCTGAGCCGGGCTTCGACGCAGATCGCCCGGAGAGCGCGCCGCCGAGCCTCGCGCTTGAGGCCGAGGATCGGGTCGAACCCGGGTGCCTCGGGTTGCTCGCCGCGGAGCAGCCGGCCGGCCACGTCGCCGACGAGCTCGGGATCCGCGCTCAGGGCGATCAGCTCGGCTTCGCCGGCGAGCGCGCCGCGGTGGATGCCGACGTACGTGATCAAGCGGGGTCCTCCTCGTGTGGGTGGCTTCACCCTTAACGGCAGCGAGGAGGCCGATTTGTTACCCCCGGACCGAAGTTGTTACATCAGGGGCCGAAGCTTTGCCAAGGCCCGGTGGCGGCGCAGCCTGACCGCCGCTTCGGAGCGCCCCAGCTGCCGCGCCATTTCGGCGGTCGTAAGGTCCTTTTCGAACTCGAGCTGGAGCACCTGCCGCTCCATGGGGCTGAGCTTTGCCTCGCGGATCCAGGCCCGGAGGTCCTCCCGGGCCTCGACCTGGCGCAGTGGGTCGGATCCGGCGGGGTCGGGAAGCGCCTCCGGGAGCTCCACGGCGCCGACGTCAGCCCTCGTCCGCGTCACGAGGTCGTGCTCGACCTTGCGCCGAAGCCGCCTCCGCCAATCCTCCCGCAGAGGCCGGAAACCGCCGAAGTTGCTCGGGAGTTGGCCCATGGGCCCCAGAAGCGTTGCGAGACCGATGTACCCGGCGGCCCGACACTCCTCGCTCAGCACCGTCGCGGGAGAGACGGGAGGCCTGGTGGTCTGATCCTCCCGCTCCAGGGCCTCATCCAGCCGTGTGTTACTCATCTGAGCCTCCCGCTCCAGGGCCTCGTCCAGCCGTGGGCTCTTCAGCGCGCTGAAGTCGCGCGACGGCCCGTAGGCGTCGAGCACGGCCACCTGCAGGCTCTCGAGGTCCCACCGCTGGCCCAGCGAACCCCGATCCAGGGCCTCCTGCTGGCGGCGGCCAGCAACGCTGACGGCGAACAGGGCGAAGCTGACCATGCGCGGGTCCCGGGCGAGGGCGCCGGCGACGTCGAAGGCCCAGAGGGCAGGCATCACAGAGATCGCGAGCAGCTCGGCACCGGCGGGCACGACTCCTCGGTACGGCGG
>PMYJ01000058.1:0-16157 GCA_003170875.1 Candidatus Dormiibacterota bacterium
GCCATCTGCTCCAGTACCTCGCGCTCCCGGGCGGTCAGGGTCTCCATCGGATCGTCCTGGCGGCGGCGCCGGACCAGCCGGCTCACCACGGTGGGGTCGATGACCGAGCGGCCCGCCACCACCGAGCGCAGCGCCGCCAGCAGCTCGGAGACGTCGCCGACGCGATCCTTGAGCAGGTAGCCGACCCCGTCGGCGCCCTGAGCGAGCAGCTCCATGGCGAACCGGGTCTCCACGTACTGGGAGAGCACGAGCACGGCCACCTTGGGGTGGTGCACACGCAGGTGCAGTGCCGCCTGGAGGCCCTCGGTGGTGTTGGTCGGCGGCATTCGTATGTCGACGATGCAGACGTCCGGTGGGTCGGCGTCGACGGCCGCGAGCAGGGCCTCGGCGTCGCCCACCTGGGCCACGACCTCGAAACCCGACTCGACCAGCATGCGGGCCAATCCCTCGCGCAGCAGCACCGAATCGTCGGCGAGGATCACGCGCATGGCAGCTCAAACTCCACTCGCGTTCCACCCCCTTCCGGGCTGTCGAGGGTGAGGTCGCCGTTCAGCGCGGTGATCCTGTCCACCAGCCCGTTCAGGCCGCTTCCCTCGCCGAACTGCGCACCGCCGGCGCCGTCGTCGCTCACCTCGACCTGGAGGCGGCCGTTCTCGAGGTGGGCGGTGACGGTCACTGAGGTGGCTCGGGCGTGCTTGGCCGCGTTGGTGAGCAGCTCGCAGACCGCGAAGTAGGCGGCGGCCTCCACCTGGTCGGGGAGCCGGCAGTCCACCGTCGCGTGCAGTGTGACCGGAACCGTGGCGTTTTCCGCCAGGGACTCGAGGGCGGCGCCCAGCCCGGCGTCGGAGAGGATGGCCGGACGGATCCCGGCGGCCAGCCGGCGCAGCTCCTCCAGCGCCTTTCGGAGCTGCCGCTCGCCGTCCGCGAGCAGCTCTCGGGTCTCCCCGGGACGCTCGTCGACCCGCTCGCCGGCACGGCTCAGGGTGAGGGCGAGGGCGACCAGTCGCTGCTGCGCTCCGTCGTGAAGGTCGCGCTCCAGCCGCCGGCGCTCCTGGTCGGCGACGGTCACCAGTCGTGCCCGCGACTCCGTGACCTCGGCGAGCCGGGCGCGGACATCCGCCTGGAGACGCTCGTTCTCGATGGCGAGCGCCGCGGCCCCGGCCACCACCGCCACCAGGCTGGGGTCGTTCTCCAACGACCTATCGTGGATCAGCGCCGCCACCGCCACGCCGCCCCGTTCCAGGACGGTGAAGCTGCGGGAGGAGCGGCGGTCGGGGAGGTCGAGCGGTCGTCCCTCGGCATCGACCCATCCCTCACGGCCCGGTACCTGGTACGCGAGCGCGAGCGAGGGGTCGTGAAGGGTCTCGGCCAGCGCGTCGCGGATGCGCTCCGGTGGGGGTGACGAACCGAGCTCGACCACCAGGTGGCCGGCGGAGGCGACGGCGAGCCGGCTGCGCAGCAGGCCAAAGACGAAAGCGACGGGGAGCGAGGCGAGCGCGATCGGTGTGAACACCGGGACCGCGCTCTCCACCCCGGGAGCGGAACCGATGACCCCGGGGAGGGACAGCAGGATGGCCGCCAGCAGCATCGGACCGCTGGCCCAGATGGCCGGGCCGAGAGCCCGCCGGGCCGGCGGGGTGCCCCGCACGTAGTGGAGGACGACGAGAGCGATGACCATCACGCAGAGGGTCGCGTCGAGCCCCTGCTGGATGCCGTCGGCGACCGCGTACTGGGAGGCGTCCCGGTGGAGCGCGAAGAGGTCCGCGCTCCCGGCCGGGGCGACGAAGACCTGGGTGACGAGGTTGCCCCCCAGCGCCCAGGTGTAACCCGCGGTCAGCACGACGCGGTCGGCCACGCTCTCCAGCCGACCGCTGGGGAAGGTCAGGACGAGCTGGCCCAGGATGCCGAAGTAGCCCACGTAGAAGAAATCGCCGAGGGCNNACGTAGGTCAGTCCGCCCGCGACGTGGAGGGCGATCGCCGCCGCCGACTCACCGGCGGGATGGTGCAGGTCGGCAGTGAGCGCGAGGACGGCAATGGCGACCCCGACCAGGGATGCCGCAAGCGGCAGCACCGCGGGGCGGTGGCCACCGGGTGTGGCGCGGGGAAGGGACGCCGCCTCGACCACGGCGGGATTGTCACACGGGCGGGTGCCGGTCGATCCGGCCACGCGCATGCCCGATGGCAACCGCCGCGTCGCGGGGCGCTGACGGCGCGTCGGCCCGCGGCGACTCATGGCACACTCGGCCGGTGCTCCTCCCGATCACGACCGAGGTCCTCGTGGAAGAGGCGGAGCGGCTCGGTGACGGCGGCCGCTACTCCTCCCGCCAGCTCTACTACGCCGCCTGCCGGGCGGTCGAGCGGCCTGCGGTGTCGGTCACTCGAGGGTTCATCGGCCTCGGAGCGCTGCTGATCGTGCTCGGCGGCGCCATGCTCTGGGTGAAGACCATCCCTCTCTCCGCCGTCCTCGCCGTCATCGGGGTGGCAATGCTGCTCGCCGCTCCCCTCAACGCCCGCGTCGAGCACAACCGGGAGCTCCGGAGGGCGATCGGTAGCCGGGTCCTCGCGACCAGCTACCCGAACTTCCTCGCCGGACCCCTGGCGGAGGCGCTCCGGGTACGGCCCGAGGCGTTCACCGCCCTGGTGTCACCGGACCCATCGCCCGGAGACGCGACCGACTCCACAGCCGCTGCGCGCGGCGACGCTCCACCGGCCTTCGACGACCTCGCGGGCCAGCCCGCCTCCGGGCCGCTCGTCGTCTGCGACCGTCGTGAGACCGCGGATCTGCTCACCGCCAACGCCGGCCGGCTCCGCGATGGCACCGAGGTCGCCGCCCTGGCCGCGCTGATGACCGACGACGGCGGCGAGCTGGGACCCGCGGTGCGTCACCGACGGCTGGTGGCCGTCCACGACGCGGACCCCGCCGGCTGCGGGCTGCCGGCCGCCCTCCGCCGGGCCGGTGCCTCCGACATCGCCGACGCCGGTCTCCGCCCCCCCGCCTCCGACGCCGGGCTCCAGGTCATTGAGGGTGCCCCGGCGCGGATGCCCGCCGGCATCGAGGCCGATCTCACCCACGTGGAGGTCGCCTGGCTGCGGAGCGGCCGGCGCCTGGAGCTGGCGACGCTGACGCCGCGCGAGGTGGTGGAGCTGGTGCTCACCGCCCACCCCCCTGTCCTCACCGAGCTCCCGCCGAGCCCGTGACCGGCTCATCTCCGGAGCCGGGGTCAGGGCCGAAGGGCCAGCGCCCTCTGGATGTGGCCAAACAGGAAGCCGTAGAATTGGGTCCGGTCACTGGCGTCGAGGGCGGGCGTGACCGCCTGATGGGACCGGCGGCGGGTGATCCACGGAGGCACGGCAACGGCGATCACCTTGTCGTCGACGGCGAGCAGGACCAGGGCGTCATCGCTCTCGTCGACGCAGACCAGGACCTTGGACTTGAGTCCGCTGCGGTCTCCGATGCGCCAGCCGCGCTCCCAACGCCGGCTGCCGTCGGACTGGCGGACCACGTTGACCGTCCGGTCCTCGAAGATGACCTCCCCCGTCTTGAGCGCCGAGGCGACGGCTCCGTGAAGCGCGGAGTGCCCTTCGATGCAGATCCAATTCACGAGCGACGCGCCCCGATGGTCGACGGCGGGCAGCGCCCGGGGGTCCTTCGCCTTGCCGCCCAGGGCGGCCACCGTGCTGGCGTGGCGGCGGCAGTAGCCTTCCGCTCCAATCTTGTGAAGGTGCCGGTGGCACCACGCGGTCTCGCAGGAGCGGCCGCGCCCGTCGACGTAAGCGCACCTGGCCGAGGCGGGAGCGGTGCAGCCTCTCTCCCGGCAGCCGGCCGTGACCGTCGCTCTTTCCGGGACACGTGCTTCCATGAGGGACACCATTGTCAGGTTCGAGACCGCCATCCACTCATCCTCGAGCCACCTCACGCCCCGATCCCGAGGCTCCTCTCGTTGTGACAGCTTAGGACCGTTTGACCTGAGCCCCCCCGCGCTTCTCAGTTTTGTGACGCTTCCCGCATAAGCTCCCGTATCCTCCCGGCCATGCCTACGCTACCCGCCCCCGTCGAAGCCGCCGCCGACCTCCTGATCGAGCAGGGACGCGACATCGACCGCGAGCTGGCCGAGCAGCTCGTCCTGACCCGTGACGACGAGCTGCCCCAGCTGATCGGGCTCGCCCACCAGGTCCGCCTCCGCTGGATGGGCCCGGCGGTGGAGGTCGAGTCGATCATCTCGGCCAAGACCGGCGGGTGTCCCGAGGACTGCACCTTCTGCTCTCAGTCGGCGCGCTACACCACCGACGTCATCCGCCAGCCGATGCTCGCGACCGCCCAGCTGGTCGATCTCGCCCGGCACACCCGGGCTCTCGGGAGCACCGAGTTCTGCATCGTCGTCGCCGTCCGCGGGCCCAACCCCCGCCTGCTCGAGCAGGTCTGCGAGGCGGCGCGTGCCATCCGCGCCGAGGTGGACATCGAGGTCGACGCCTCCCTCGGGCTGCTCTCCGACGGCCAGGCCGAGCAGCTCGCCGCCGCCGGCATACACCGCTACAACCACAACCTCGAGGCGGGGCCCCGCTTCTTCCCGAGGATCTGCTCCACCCACACCTTCGCCGACCGGCTGGCGACCTGCCACCGGGTGATCGCCGCCGGCATGGAGCTGTGCAGCGGCGGCATCTTCGGGATGGGGGAGACGTGGAGTGACCGGCTCGACCTGGCCTTCGCCCTCCGGGATCTCGGCACCCGGGAGATCCCCTGCAACTTCCTCGATCCGCGGGCCGGGACACCGCTCGGCGGCGAGACACCCCTCCGCCCCCTCGACGCCCTCCGCTGCACCGCGATGATGAGGCTGGTCAACCCCCGCGCCGTGGTGCGCTACGCCGGCGGGCGCGAACTGGTCCTCCGCGACCTCCAGGCCTACGGCATGCTGGCCGGGGCCAATGGGCTCATCGTCGGCAACTACCTCACCACTCTGGGCAGGAGCGCGGAGCTGGACCTCGCCATGCTCGCCGACCTGGGGATGCCGGTGGCCCCGGGGCCCCTGACCGGCACTCGGGGGCAGCCCACCACCGCGCCGGCGGCCCCTCCTCCGTCGCCGCATCCATAGAGGTTTGCGACCGGGTTCTGCCCCGTTCGTTACTGCGCCGACGTAGCCTGTGCCTGCCGATGGAACTGGCGGCGGAGAGGGGGGCTGGCGCACCGACGCCCCCGTCGGGCCAATCGCGGCCCGAACTGGTTGCTGCCGTCGCGCCCTCGGCGCCGCCACCCAGCGGGATGATCCGGGGCTCGAGATGGGTGATCCCCATCGTCGCCCTCGCGGTCAGCCTGATCGCGGCGCCCCTGGTGGCGGCGGCCGCCGTCGCCCTCCACGCCACCAGCTGGGCGGAGCTCGTGGCGCTCGGACTGGGGTGCGCGGTCCTCGCCGTCAGCCTGGTGCTGGTGCCGCTCCAGATGCGCCTCGCCCGCCTGGCCGGCCAGCAGGCCGCCCATTGGTGGCGCGAGGCGGAGCGCTCAACCGAGCGGGAGGCCGAGCTCTCTGCGGAGCGCGAAGAGCTTCTTCACGACGCCCTGGTCGCCTCCGACCGCGAGCGGCGCCAGCTCGCCGGTGATCTTCACGACGGGGTCATCCAGCTGGTCAGCGCGGTCACCCTCCGGACCGCGACCCTCTCCCGGGGCCTGCGCCGCGAGGGAGGCCAGACGCCGGAGCGGATCACTGCGGCGGTGGAGGGGCTGGACCGGATCACCGTCGATCTCCAGGCCGTGACCGCGGATCTCAGGGGTCTGATGGGGGCACTGGCCGGAGATGAGATCGAGAGCGGCGGGCTGACCGGCGCTCTGAGCAAGCTGCTGGTCCCGCTGGCGGAGATCGGCGTCCAGGTGGACATCTCCGTCGGTGAGCTGGACTGCGACGCGCGGGTGCGAACCCTGATCCACCGGGTCGTCCAGGAGCTGGTGCGCAACGTCGCCAAGCACGCGGCGGCCCACCGGGTCGAGCTCACCGTCACCCAGGATCGCGACGAGGTGCGGCTGGCCCTGACCGACGATGGGCAGGGCTTCGACCTCGGGGCCCTCGGCGAGCGCCAGCGACGCGGTCACATGGGGTTGCTGCTCGTCGAGCAGAGGGTGCAGGACGCGGGCGGGGTGCTCCAGGTCACCTCCACGCTCGGACGAGGCACCAAGATCGTGATGAGGCTGCCGGTCAGGGCTCCGGAGGTATCCAGCAGCCCACCGGCGTACTGACTCCGGCTCGACCACTCCAGGGGATCAGTGTTCAACGCTCGATGGCGGGATCAGTGTCCTCGGCGCGGCAGCGGCATCAGGGGTCGCTGCGCGGCGGTGGGGTCACTGCTGGCCGCGCCGCCCGCCGGGATCAGTACGCAGTACTGAGGGGTCCTACGCTCGGAGCAAAAGCCTCCGGCTCTCGCTCCTCACTCCGTCGCCCTCAGTATTCGCTGCGCGTACTAGCCGGTCCTCCGCTCGGAGAGAAAGCCTGGGGCTCTCTCTCCTCGCTCCGTCGCGGCTAGTAATCGTTGCCCGGGGCGGTGATCAGGCCCTCGCGGATGGCGATCGACACCGCCTCCAGCTTGGAGTGGGCCCCGAGCTTGCTGATGATGCTCTGGATGTGGTTGCGCAGCGTGTGAATGCTGATGAAGAGGCGCTTGCTGATCTCTTCGTTGCTCATCCCATCGGCGAGGAAGAGCAGCACCGCGGTCTCGCGGGGGGTGAGCGGCTCGGTCAGGCTTGAGCCGTTGGGATCGCCGCTCATCAGCCGGTTGAGCATGGCCGGCGAGACGGGGGTGGCCCCTTCGGCAGCGGCCCGGACCGCGGCGGAGAGCGCGTCGATGCTGTCGCCCTTGGTCACGAAGCCCGCGCAGCCGGCGGCCAGGGCCTCGTTGAGGACGCTCGGGTCCATCGCCGCGGTGACCAGGACGACCTTGGCCCCGGGTCGGAGGGCGCGCAGCTCGGCGGCCGCGTGGGTGCCCTGGCCGTCGGGGAGGCGCTGGTCGAGCAGGATCACGTCCACCTCGACCTTCTGCACCTCGCGCCGCGCGTCGGCCAGGTTGTCGACGGTCCCCACGACTTCCATGTCCGGCTCTTCAGTGAGGGCCGCGGCGACCGCCTGCGTGAACATGCGGTGGTCATCGATGATGAACACCCGAATCGTTCGGGACAGCGCACCCGGCAACGGAGATCTCCTTCGAAGGGTCGCGGCTCCCACGTCTCTCGCCCGCCATTGTTCGAGGATCGCCGGAGGCGGCGGGTGCTTTTCGTCGGACTGTCACGATCGCGTGTCCGGGTAGGTGGCCCGTTGCATCTCCGTGACCCGCGATCGGTGCTTTCGAAGGGGTCGTTGAGATTGATCGTCGGGTCGAGGGCACTGACCGCTCCGCTGCCGCTCTGCCCGCTAGTGCAGGCATACCAGGGAAATTCCGGTCGTCCGCTTCTGGGCAGGCCGCCCCGGCGGGGCCACGATGGTGGCGTACCTTCCCACCACCCGAGGATCGGAACGTGATCACCAGCGTCAGTCTCCCGACCCAGAGAGCCGGTTTCATGGCCCGGCTGTGGACGAGCTCCTTCGGTGATCTCGCCGCCTACGTGGATGGCCTGATCGGGGACTTCCGCGCCCTCACCTCGGACCTGGTGGCCGCCTGGCTGGTGGTCGCCGTGCTGGTGTCACAGCTCGCTGACGCGGCCTCGACGATGCTTGCGCTCGCCAATAATTGGCCGGAGGGCAACCCGCTCAGCGCCGCCGTGATCAACCGGTGGGGAGTGCCCGGACTGCTCATCGAGAAGGTCGTGATCGCCACTGTTGTCGCCGTCAACATGGCCAGGCTGCGTGGCCGCACCGGCCGGGCCCTCGGGTTTCTCGCCGTCCTGATCGGCTTCGGGGCGGTGGTCTGGAACCTCCATGTCATCGGGTAGGGACGCGAAGGACGCGAGAGACCCGATCGGCGCGGTACCCGGGCTCAGGCCCGCCTCCCGGGGTTCGCCCCCCACCATCCCGGACCCGGTCGTCGCCGAGGCCGCGCTCCTCGCGCTCGCCGGCGGCTGCCTCGAGGAGCTTCACGATCAGATCATCGAGATGGTGGCCGCGCGGACCGGCGCCGACGTCGTCGCCCTGGTGGCCGTGAGACCCGCGGATCGCGAGATCTCAGTGCTCGCGCACCATGGCCTGCGCCACTCCCCGGATGGCCTGATGGGCACCGGCGCCGACCTGAAACTGGTCGCCGCCGAGCAGGCGGCGCTCACCCCGAGCATGACGAAGGGGTCAGGCGCCATCGCGGCGCTCCTTCACCTCAACGGCCAGCGGACGGCCGTCGCCGCCGGGCTCGGGCGCCAGGGCATCACCGAGGTGCTCGTGGCCGCACGGGAGCGCGGCAACTTCCCGCCCGGGGCCGCAGCGACGCTCGTGGGCGTCGCTCGCGTCCTCACCTCAGTCGAGCGGAGTCAGCGAGTAGCCGAGCTGGCCGACCGCCGGCTGCGCCAGCAGACCGCTGTCGCCGCCCTCGGCCGCGGTGCGCTCGGTGGCGGCGAGGAGCTGGGAGAGCTGGCCCGCGCCGCCTGCGACGCTGCCGCCGCCAACCTCGAGGCGGACATCGTCGCCGTCCTGGAGCGGGGCCCGGACGGCCTCGTCCCCAGTGCCGGGGTCGGCTGCCCGCCCGAGTCCCTCGCCCGCGAGCTGGCCTTCGCCGCGCCCCTCTCGGCACGGGCGATGCGCAGGGGGGAGGCGCTCGTCGTCCCCGACGTGCGGGACGATCCGGAGGTCGGGTCGAGCTCACTTGCCACCGGTAGCGTGCTCATCGTGCCGATCCGGACGGGCACCCGGATGGCGGGCGTGCTGTTGGTCGTCTCGCGCCGTCCGGTCTCGTACTCCGACGATGACGTTACCTTTGTCCGCGGCCTTTCCAACGTGCTGGCGCTCGCCAGCGAGCGCGCCCGGGTCCAGGCTCAGCTGCGGCTCTCGGTCGACGAGCTGCGCAAGAGCGCCGAGGATCGCAGCCGCCTGCTGGCCCACATCGTCCAGGCCCAGGAGGAGGAGCGTCAGCGCATCGCGGACGACATCCACGACGACTCGGTGCAGGTGATGACCGCGGTCGCACTGCGCCTCGCCACCCTTCGCCGCCGGCTCGCCACCGGCGATCTGGATCCGTTGCTGCTCAGTCTCGAGCACGACGTCCGCCAGTCCATCAACCGCCTCCGCCGCCTCATGTTCGTGCTACGCCCGCCGGCTCTGGAGGCCCACGGAATTGCCGCCGCCCTTCAGGCCTTTCTGGCCCAGGTCGCGGAGGACGCCGCGCTCGAGTACTCACTCGATGACCGGCTGCAGATCGAGCCGGAACCCGAAGCCCGCACGGTCGTCTACCGGATAGCCCAGGAGGCCGTCTCCAACGTCTGCAAGCACGCTCGCGCGAGCCGCGTCGACGTTGGGCTCAGCGAGTACGACGGAGGTGTCCTGGTGGAGATCAAGGATGACGGCGCCGGCTTCGACGCGACCGCGTCGCGTCAGGCCCCTCCCGGGCATCTCGGCCTGCTGGTGATGCGAGAGAGGGCGGAACAGAGCGGCGGGTGGTGCACGGTGGAGAGCGAGCCCGGCCTCGGGACCACCGTCCGCTACTGCGTGGGCAGCCGCCGCCTGAGCGCAGAGGACCGTCCCGCCGACCCGACCGGAGACGGCTGCGGCGCGGCGGTGGCTCCGTCGGTGGCGTCATGACCGTCAGCGTCCTGATCGCCGACGACGACCCTTCCATGCGCGGCGCCCTCGGGGACATGCTGAGCAGCGAGCCGGGCTACCTGGTCGTCGGGCTCGCCGCCGATCCGGAGAGCGCCATCGACCTGGCCGGCACCCACCGGCCGGACGTCGCCATCCTCGACGTCAAGATGCCCGGCGGTGGTGGGATACGGGCGGCCGAGGGCATCCGCACCGCGTCCCCCGCCACCCGCATCGTGGCCCTGTCCGCCTGGGACGACGGGGAGACGATGGCGCGGATGCGCCGGGCCGGGGCCTGCGGCTATTTGGTGAAGGGCGCCGCCCCCGACGACCTCATCGAGCTGATCGAGCGCATCCGGGCGTGAGCCCCGGCTGACCGCGTCTGCGTCAGCGCCCGGCGTCCGCTTCAGCCGGCAGCGTCAACGATCGCGGGGTCCAGCCCCTCCCACTTCTGCAGGTAGGCGCGGCGGTCCAGGCGCAGCTGCTCCACGACCCGCTGGTACTCGTCGAGCCGCCCCTGGCCCTCGTAGAGGCGGCGGGGCTGGAGGATCTCCAGGTCGTCGACCCCGGGCAGCGACGAGGCCACGTCATAGCCGAAGTCGGGGTCCGGCTCCCACTCGACAGCGCCCTCGGCGATCGCCTTCACGATGGCGCTGGAGTGGAGGATGGTCACCTTCTTGCTCCGGGGGTCGGTGTCGGCACCGCCCACGCGGCCGGTGTTGAGCAGGAAGACCTCGAAGTCGCAGCTGCCGAGGAGCTCCAGGAAACGGTTGCCCTGCTGCTCGTGGCGGAGCGGGAAGAAGGGGTTGGTTCCCGGGACCCGGAGGAACTTGCCCTCCTCGTCCTTCCCGCCGGCGCTGGTGCCCTTGGTCTCGCCCAGCATGAAGTAGGCGGCGGCTTGGGCGGCGCTCAGCCGGGCGACACCGGGGATGATGCTCTCGTTGCGATTGAGGATCAGGAGCTGGTTGACACCGGGAAGATCCCGGGCGTCGCGGTGCCAGCGCAGCGCCTCCATCCGGAAGACGGCACGACCGTTCTGGGTGTAGGCGGTGTCGAAGAAGTCGACCTCGCCGGCCGCGTTCTGGGAGACGTTCTCCAGGTAGGCCTCGGGTTTGCAGACAGCGCCGTAGATGCTCGGCTCGAAGGCCGGGTCGAGGCTGAAGGTCTTGGCGAAGCAGCCGTTCTCGGTGGCGACCACCCGGCCGCCGGGGTAGAGGGCGACGAAGTCGTCCTGCACCGGCAGGGAGTCGTTCTGGCGGGTGAAGGTGGTGGTCGTCTTGCCGGTCCCGGAGAGGCCGACGATGAGCATCCCCTGCTCGCCCCGCGGCGTCGGGATCACCTTGCAGCCGGCGTGGAGTCCGAGCCCGCCACGCTCGAAGACCAGCGCGTTCCACATCCGCAGACCGCCCTTTTTGGACTCGCCGAAGTAGTCGGAGTTGAGCACTCGGGTGACCCCGGCGTCGAGGTCGACGGCGATCACCCGGTCGTCGGGGTAGCCGGGGGCGGCGAGGTTGGGCGTGTAGATGACCGTGAGGCGGGGCTCGAAGTCGGGGCCTGCCTCCTCGGCGTCGAAGTACAGCCAGCGCTGCATGCCGGCGATGTTGGCGTGGGCCGCCTCGATGTACAGCCGGGCGCGGACGCGGTCGGCGGGATCGTTGCCGATGTACCCGTCGACGACCAGCATCTCCTGGTCGCGGATGAACGCATCCTGGGCCGCCGCGAGGCGTGCCCCCTCGGCCCGCGTGATGGTCTGGCCGCTGTGCCGCTCCGGGGTGTCCGTGACCACGAAGGTGCTCGCCGCGCTGCGCGCGGTGACCTTGGTCTGGACGTTGTAGTTGTCGAACGCGGTGAGGCGGGCGATGGGCATCCGGGAGGTCAGCTCGCGCAGCTCCTCCGGGGTCGGGTTCCAGCGCACGGCGCGGGCCTCGGGTAGCCCGCCACGGGGGGGGTCGAGGGTCATGACCGGCCTCCTCTTCGCTCCGAACCGATCAGGACCACCACGACCCGGCGGGCTGTTCCGGTCGGGGCGGCCAGAGATGGTGGCCGGCTACTTTATCAGGCGCTCAGGGACCGTCGCGGCCGCTGCCCGATCAGCCGGTGGGTGATCGCCGCGGGCGGCTGCGCCAGCAGCGCCTCGAACTCGTCGGCGGGCACCGGCCTGCTGAAGAGGTAGCCCTGGAGGAGGTCGCATCCCCGACGGCGCAGAAAGGCCAGCTGGGCCGGGGTCTCGACGCCCTCGGCGGTCACCTTCATGCCGAGCTGGTGGGCCAGGGCGATGGTCGCTGAGACCAGGGGGGCATCATCCCGCTCGCTCTTGACGGCGAACAGGAAGGAGCGGTCGATCTTGAGCCGGTCGGCCGGGAAGTTTGCCAGTTTGCTCAGGCTGGAGTAGCCGGTGCCGAAGTCGTCGATGGCGATGCTGATCCCGGCCCGGCGGAGCTGGTGGAGCTCCTCGAGAGCCTCGGCCGGCTGCGCCGCCGCCGTGGACTCGGTGATCTCGATCTCCAGCCGGTCCGGAGGCAGGCCGCTCTCGAACAGCACGGCCTCGATCCGATCGACCAGGTCCGCCCGTCCCAGTTCGCGGCCCGAGACGTTGACGGCCACGAAGAAGTCGGGATGGCCGGCCTCGCACCAGGCGGCCGCCTGCGGACAGGCCGTCCGGAGCACCCAGGTGTCGATGGCGCTGATCAGCCCGATCTCCTCGGCCAGCGGGATGAAGCTGTCGGGCGGGACCAGTCCGCGGGTCGGATGCTGCCAGCGCACCAGCGCTTCGCAGCCGACGATGGCACCACTCTCCATCGAGATGAGGGGCTGGTAGTAGAGGCGCAGCTCGCCGCGCTCCACCGCGTGGCGCAGGTCCTGGTCCAGGCTCAGCCGATCCGTCACCACCTCGAACATCCGTGGCGTGAAAAGCTCGACACGCCCCCGGCCCGCGTCCTTGGCCGCCTCCATCGCCAGCTTGGCGTCGCGGAGCATCTCCTGCGGACCCGGCCCCGAGGCCGTCGACACTGCCACTCCGACGCTGACGCCGACGGTCAGCGAGCCTCCTCGGAACTCGAGGGGCGAGGTGAAGGCGTCGTGCAGCCGATCCGCCACGTCCACCGCGCGGTGGACGTCACCCACGTCCTCGAGGAGCACCGCGAACTCGTCGGCACTCAGCCGGGCGACGGTGTCGCCGGGGCGGAGGGTCCCGGCGAGCCGGGCCGCGACGGCCTGGAGCACGGCGTCCCCGACGGCGTATCCCACGCTGTCGTTGACCGTCTTGAAATCGTCCACGTCGACGAAGAGGACGGCGGTGACTGCGCTGCGCCGCTGCGCCTGGGCGAGCGCGTGCCCGAGGCGCTCGGTGAAGAGGGCTCGGTTGGCCCTCCCCGTCAGCGGGTCGCGGAGCGCTCCGTCGCGCAGTTCCTTCTGAAGCCGGTTGCGCTCGGTCACATCCATGATGATCGAGAGGATTGCGGGACGGCCTCCGAAATCCTGGGGCCCGGTGGCGATCTCCACGTCGATGACCCGCCCGTCCCGCAGGCGGTGGCGGGCTTTCAGGTTCGTGTTCCGGGTGCGCGCGTTCCCGAGGTCAACGGCCCACTGGGCGGCGTCGCGCCGGACGACGCCGGCGGCCAGCTCCGCGAATTCCTCCCGCGAGTATCCGTACTTGGCGCAGGCGGCGTCGTTGACGAGAACGAAGCGCTCCGTCTCGACGTCGATCACCCACATCGGCTGGGGGTTGTCGAAGAAGAGGCGGCGGAAGATGGTCTCGCCGGTTTCCCGGAGGCTCTCGCGCTCCTGGCCGAGCCGGTGCAGTTTGCCGATCAGGTGCAGCCTCAGCGCGGTTACCTGCACCTGGGTGCTCAGGTGCCGGAGGGCCGCCGCCTGGGCCGGGCTGAAGGCATCGGGTCGGGACGAGGTCACGGTGACCAGTCCGATGCCCACCTCTCCGAAGTGCAGGGGCACCGTCATGGACGACCGCGCGCCGGCGCGGCTTCCCACCCTGCGACCCGCTCCGTCCTCCGTCTCGGGACCCATGCCAGCGCCCGACTGCGGGCCCGTCCCGTCCTCCGTCTCGGGGCCGCCGGAGATCTCTCGTGCGCTGACTGCCGTGACCGGCCACGGGTGGCCGGCCCCGACGGCGGGATCCCCGGTCCGACCGGCGTCTCCGCGTCCCGCGGTCGCACGGTGGAGCTTGCCGCTCAGGGTGGTGACCTCGACCACGGCTTGACCCGCCCCGCTCAGCGTCCAAGCCGCCTCCGCGGCACGCTGGACGACGGTCCCCAGATCGGCGCTCAGCGCTGCGTTTTCCCCCCCGAGCTGAGCGGCGGTGAGCGCCCCGCCGTGGAGCGTTTTGAACGCCATGGACCGATCCGTGGCCCGTTCCACGATGGCGTTCAGCTCGGCGAAGAGGTCGAGCACCACCTGCTCGGGCGTGGCCGCGCCGGCGGCCGGATGCGCTGGCGCCACGGGCGCCTTGGGCGCGGACCGCCCCGGGACCGCGAGGACGCCGACGGGTGCGTGTCGAGAGGCGCGGGACTGCATGGCTCCCATCCACGCTAGTCGGCTCCAATCCCGTCCCGTCGGACGACAGGTCACGACCTCGTCACCGACGCGACACCGGCCGGGCACGACCACTCTGATCCAGTGCCGTTGCCCCCATGCGGGTGACGCAGATGAACTGGCACAGTCATATCTGTCTCGGACAGAATTGATACAATGAGGTCGTGGCCGCCCCCTCGCCCGACGCCCCCACCTCGACCGACCTCGATGCGCTCGCCGGAAGGCTGGCCCGGGCTGCCGGACGGCTGCGCCGCCGCCTCAACCGGCAGGTGCGCGCCGGCCTGGACTCGGATCCGCTCCCCGAAGCCCAGCTGGAGATCCTTCGCCTGGTCAACCGGCGTCCGGGGATTCGCGTCCACGATGTGGCCGCCGTGCTGGGGCTGGCCCCGAACACGGTGAGCACCCTCGTCCATCGCCTCACCGACGCCGGTTTCGTGGACCGCCTCTCCGACGCCGGAGACGGGCGGGTTGCTCGACTCCGTCTCCGTCCCGTGGCGGAGGTCCGCCTCCAGCGCTGGCGCGACCGGCGTGGCGAGATCCTGGCCACCCGGCTCTCGGACCTCGGCACCGACGACCGCGAGGCGCTCTCCCGTGCCCTGCCGGTGCTGGAGCGGATCGTCGAGTCCCTCGACGAGGATTCGGGGGAATGACGCCGGAGCTGGCCGCAGTGCCGGAGGGGACCCATGACGGCTGAGCTCGTCCTCCCGGCGGGAGCGCCACCGGACGGCAGCCCGCTCCCCGTCGCGTGCTCGGAGCTGCGCGTCAGCTTCGGCACCGTGCAGGCGGTCGACGGGATCTCCTTCAGCATCGCTCCCGGTGAGGTCTTTGGCCTGCTCGGTCCCAACGGAGCGGGCAAGACGACGACCATCCGGGTGCTGACCACCCTGATCCGCGCCGACTCCGGCAGGATCAGCGTCTTCGGTCACGACACCCGCGGCGAGGCGATGCTGGTCCGCCATCTGATCGGCTACCTGCCCCAGCAGCTCTCCGCCGACTTCCAGCTCAGCGGGTACGAGAATGTCTGGCTGTTTGCCCGCCTCTTCGACCTCCCCCGCCGGGAGCGCCAGCAACGGGCGCGCGAGGTGCTCGCTGCGATGGGGCTCGACGACGTCCGCGACCGCCTGGTCAGCACCTACTCGGGGGGGATGGTCCGCCGTCTCGAGCTGGCCCAGGCACTGGTCAACCGGCCGGCGCTGCTCGTCCTCGACGAGCCGACGATCGGGCTCGACCCGCTCGCTCGCGGGGACGTCTGGGAGAGGGTCCAGGAGCTCCGCGAGGAGACCGGCATGACCGTGCTGCTCACCACTCACTACATGGAGGAGGCGGACACGCTCTGCGAGCGCATCGCGCTGATGCACCACGGTCGGATCCGCTCCCACGGCGCTCCTGCCGAGCTGAAGGCACGGCTCGGGCCGGGGGCGACGCTCGACGACGTCTTCCGCCACGACGTCGGCACCGCCATCGAGGACGAGGAGATGACAGGAGGAGGCCGCGATGTCCGCCGTACGCGTCGCACAGCCCAGCGTCTCGGCTGACCTGCGGTCTCCGGCCGCGCTCATGCCGCCTTGGTGGCGGCTCTACCCGAGCCGCATCCTCACCTTCTGGCTGGTCGAGCTGCGCAAGATCCGGCACGACCGGACCGAGCTGTACACCCGGGCCGTCCAGCCGCTGCTCTGGCTGGTCATCTTCGGGGAGACCTTCAGCCGCCTCCATGTCATCCCCACCCCGAAGGGAATCAGCTACCTCGCCTATCTCTCGCCCGGGATCATGGCCCAGTCGGCCCTCTTCATCGCCATCTTCTTCGGCATCCAGATCATCTGGGAGCGCGATTCCGGGATCCTCACCAAGCTGATGGCGACGCCCACGCCGAGACTCGCCCTGATCAGCGGCAAGGCCTTCGCCGCCGGGGTGCGCTC
>PMYJ01000058.1:16195-20735 GCA_003170875.1 Candidatus Dormiibacterota bacterium
ATCGTCCTCCACCGGGAACGGCTGATGGGTGTCGGCCAGGCGATCACCATGCCGCTCTTCTTCGCCTCCAACGCCCTCTATCCGGTGAAGGTGATGCCGGGCTGGCTGCAGGGGCTGAGCGCGGCGAACCCGATGAGCTACGAGGTGGACGCGCTCCGCGGCCTGCTCCTCGGCATCCCCAGCTCGCTCCTCCTCGACTTCGGGGTCCTGGCCGTCGCGGTGGTCGCCGGCGTGATCGCAGCGGCCGCCCTCCTCCCCCGACTGGCCCGCTGAGGTCAACGGCCGCCGCCTCGGGTGTAACCTGCGCCCATGACGCAGACTGCCTCCGCGCCCACCACCGATGCGGCCTCCCGCCGTGACGATTCCTGGATCTACTTCGACGGAGAATTCCGCCGCTACCGCGACGCGCGGATCGGTCTTCTCACCCAGGGTCTCAACTACGGGACGGGCGTCTTCGAGGGCATCCGCGCCTACTGGAGCGAGGAGAGGGGTCAGCTCTACGGTCTCTGGTTCCCGGAGCACTACCGGCGTTTCCACCAGAACGCCCGCGCGCTGCTGATGCGCGTCCCCCTGAGCGTCGAGGAGCTGTGCGCCATCACCGACGAGATCCTCCGCCGCAACGGCAGCCGGGAGACGACGTACATCCGCCCGCTCATCTTCAAGTCGGCCGAAACCATCGGCTTCCGTCTCCACGACATGCCCGACAGCTTCGCCATCGCCACCGCGCCGATGGGGGACTACGTGCCCACCGGCGGGATGCGCTGCATGGTCTCCTCGTGGCGGCGCATCGACGAGAGCATGGCCCCGCCCCGAACCAAGTGCACCGGCATCTACATCAACAGCGCGCTCGCCAAGTCGGAGGCGCTCCAGGCCGGTTTCGACGAGGCGATCATGCTCACCGCCTCCGGTCACGTCTGCGAGGGCAGCGGAGAAAACATCTTCCTGGTCCGCGGTGGGGTCATCTCGACGCCCGCGCCGGCGGACAACATCCTGGAGGGGATCACCCGTCAGGGGATCATTCACCTCTTCCGCGAGGAGATGGGACTGGACGTGGTCGAGCGTTCCGTCGGCCGGAGCGAGCTGTACATCGCCGATGAGGTCTTCATGTGCGGGACCGGCGCCCAGGTGGCCCCGGTGGTCGAGGTCGACCGCCGGACGGTCGGCGATGGCGAGCCCGGGCCACTCACCCTGCGGGTTCAGCGCCTCTTCAACGATATCGTGACGGGCGCAAACCCCAAGTACGCGGAGTGGCTGCACCCGATCTGGTGACGCTCCCGGGAGGCGCGGCGCGCGCCTCAGCCCCCGCCGGCCATCTCGCGGACGACCTGTGCCCCAGCTCGCCGGAGCAGCCGCCGGGGCACCCCGCGCGGATCCTCGCCCGGCCCGGCCAGGTCCGCCAGCGAGAGGGTGCGGTGGAATCCCCCGGGGTCGGAGCTCACCTCGCCCGCCACCACCACACAGGGGACGCCCAGCCGGGATGAGCGGCGCGCCACCTCCAGCGGAGCCTTTCCGGAGGCGGTCTGGCGGTCCAGGCGACCCTCGCCGGTGACGACGAGATCCGACTCCGAGATGGCCCGGTCGAGCCCGATCGCGTCGGCCACCAGTGACGCTCCGGGCAAGAGAGCCGCGCCTGCGGCGGCCAGCCCGTAGCCGCTCCCGCCCGCCGCCCCGGCGCCGGCCTGGTCGCGGAGAGCGGCGGGGACGTGCGCGTCGCGCTCCAGCACCTCGGCGAGGCGTCGCAGCCCGGCCGCCAGAAGGTCCACCTCCGCATCCGTCGCCCCCTTCTGGGGGCCGAAGAGGTGGGCTGCCCCCAGCCTGCCGAGCAGCGGGCTGTCCACGTCGCTGACGACCTCGACCCGGCAGAGCCGGAGTCGCGGGTCCAGGTCGCGCAGGTCGGCGGATTCCAGCGCGGTGAGAGCTCCCCCGCCGAGGCCCAGAGGGCGGCCGCGCCCGTCGAGCAGCTTCGCTCCGAGGGCCGCGAGCAGCCCGGCGCCGCCGTCGGTGCAGGCCGAGCCGCCGATGCCCACCAGGATGTGGCGGGCGCCGCCGTCGAGGGCCAGGGAGATCAGTTCGCCGGCACCTCGCGAGGTGGCGCGCAGGGCGTCGGGGTGGCCCCGGAGGCGCCGCAGGCCGGATGTCTCGGCCAGCTCCACCACCGCGGTGGTCGTAGAGATCCACCCCAGGCGGGCCACCAGCCGGCCACCCAGCGGGCCGCACACCCGGTGGCGCTCGATCCGGGCCGAGGGCGACACCGAGAGGAGGGTGTCCAGGGTGCCGTCGCCGCCGTCCGCCATTGGCAAGGCCCGGGCCAGGGCCCCCGCGTCGCGGACGCCGGCCGCCAGCGCCGCCGCCGCGGCGGCCGCGGTCAGGGTCCCCTTGAAGGCGTTGGGGGCGCAGAGGACGCGCAACCGTGGGCTGCCGCCCATCCCATCGTCAAGCCCGCTCCGCCGCTCGCCTGGAGACGGCTTCAGGGGGGTCATCTCAGCGGGGGCCGATCAGCGCGAAATACGCGCCCAGCTCCTCGGCGCTCCAGATGTGACCGTCGCACTTGTCCACGTTGACGAGAAGCCCCGGCGCGGACCCCGCCGCTGAGCCATCCGGATCGGCCGTGGAGATCTGGAAGGTGAAGAACATGGGGTGGTCGGCCTGAAGCCGGGGCATCTCGGGCCGCACCCTCCGTCCGGTGGCCGGCGCTGCCTCCGCGGCGCGAAGCGCCGCCTCCGCGACGCCGATGGCGGCGGCTCCGTAGCGGGCTGGCACGATGAGCGTGGAGATACCGTGGCGGTCGTGGGCTCGGCGCTGCGCCCGGGCGGCGTCCAGGGAGAGCGAGGAGCCCGCGAACTCGAAGTCGAGCTGGAGCAGGGACGCGGTCCGGATGCGCCCCGCCTCCCATGGACGGGGCCTGACGTGGACCAGGTCGTACCGGGCGTCGTCGGGGGAGGGGGCGGCCGTCTCGGGGAGACCTTCAGCCCGCTTCGGGCGGGTCAATCTGGACGCCGCGCCGGCCCTAGCCGTTGCGCCGGACCCGCGCGATCCAGCGGTCGGGGGCGCGAACCTCAGCCATGGTCGGCATCATCTCAGGGCCGTCCCACACCCGGTTGAGGAGGCGGTAGCCGCCCGCAGCGATGAGGGCCTCGCAGAAGCGCTCGCCGAGGTCGTACTGGCGCATCTTGAGCGAGATCCCGGTCAATCCGAGGATGAGCCGTTCGACCAGGCTGCGCTCCGCCTGGCGCCGGTGGAAGGCCGCCTCCAGTTCCTCGAAGTCCTCGATGTGGCTCCGTCCGACCCGGTGCATGACCAGATTGCTGTAACCCTCCAGCACGCTCATGATCGCCTGGAGACGGCCGATCCCACGGAGCTGGCCGGCGACGGCGACGCCCATGCGGCGGAGCGCCTCGGAGGTGAGGCCGCGGGGCTCGGGATCGTCCGCGCCACCGCCGAGCCCCGACGCGACCAGCTCGTTCATCAGGGTTCCGATGTGCGGGCCGAGCCAGGGGTGGGCCTCGAACTGCCAGGCGTGGGTTGCCTCGTGGAGGATGAGCCAGCGGCGCAGTGCCTCCGGCGGGGCGTGCTGGCCGCGCTGGAGCATCTCGACGTTCGGCTCGACCAGGTAGAGGGCGGCCGGCGGCCTGTCCGCCCCATCGGCGCCACGCTCGGCGGCCGGGGCGAACGCCGGGACCGGGAGCATCAGCACCGGGTCGTACTGGCCCAGCACCCGCTGCGACATGAAGCCGAGCACCTCACCGACGTAGCGGCTGGTCAGCCTTCTGCCGAGCGCGGTGAGGGCGGTCTCGGGGATCGGACCGCGCATCTCCTCGGCCGGCTCCAGCAGGCGGCGGACGATCTCCAGGTTGGCGTCGATGAAACCGTGGCGGTCCAGCACGGTGATCCGGGGGACGGTGGCGGGTGGCGCGCCGCACACCTCGGCGATGAGGGGCACCATCTCGGCCGCGATGGCGTCATATCGGGCGGCGAGCCGCTCCGCCTGAGCCCGCCGCAGCGGGGCCCGCTGCCCCGATCTGGCCCTGGCGCTGCGGCGCACCGCGTCCCAGTCCATCAGGCGACGCTCGGCCCCCGGTCGGGGACGGGAGAGGACCTTCACGGAGAGAGCGACGGCACCGCCGACGGCGGCCAGCGCCGCGGTGCGGCGGATCAGCGGACGCTTGGCCGGCATCTGGCGATCATATTCGCTCTCTTCGGGGACCAGACCCCCCGAGCGTCCGCGGCGGGGTGGCACGCGCGCCTCGCTCGCCACCGCTACCCCCGCCGCCGCCGCCGCCCGCCGTCGGCCGAATGGCCGCGGGCCGCTGGCACTCGACGACCCGGGCCGCTAGCACTCGCCTACCCCGAGTGCTAAGATGGCTGCTCACGCTTCATCCGGAACGGTCCAGGAGCCCTGCCCACCGGGCAGGCGGTGGAGGAGGTTCATGGCTAAACAAATCATCTATGACGTGGACGCTCGAGCGTCTCTCAAGCGTGGCGTCGATGCCGTCGCCAACGCGGTGAGGATCACCCTCGGCCCCAAGGGCCGCAACGTCGT
>PMYJ01000058.1:20773-24775 GCA_003170875.1 Candidatus Dormiibacterota bacterium
GGTGACGGCACCACCACCGCGACGGTGCTCGCCCAGGCGCTCATCGAGGCCGGTCTTCGCCAGGTCGGCACCGGCGCCAACCCGATCCTCCTGAAGCGAGGCATCGACAAGGGCGTCGCCGCCGTGGTCGAGGCCATCAAGGCCCAGTCGATCCCGGTCACCGAGCGCGAGAAGATCGCCCAGGTTGCGTCGATCTCCGCTGCTGACCCGGCGGTCGGCGAGACCGTCGCCAACGCGATGGAGAAGGTGGGCAAGGACGGCGTCATCACCGTCGAGGAGTCCAAGGGGCTGGAGACGGAGCTGGAGCTGGTCGAGGGGATGCAGTTCGACAAGGGCTACATCTCGGCCTACATGGTCACCAACGCCCAGCGGATGGAGGCGGTCCTCGAGGAGCCCTACATCCTGATCACCGACCGCAAGATCTCGGCCATCGCCGACGTCCTTCCCCTTCTCGAGAAGGTCGTCCAGATGAGCAAGCCACTCCTCATCATCGCCGAGGACGTGGAGGGTGAGGCGCTCGCGACCATCATCGTCAACAAGCTGCGCGGAACCTTCAGTGCCGTGGCCGTGAAGGCACCTGGCTTCGGCGACCGCCGCAAGGCCATGCTGCAGGACATCGCCATCCTCACCGACGGCACCGTCGTCAGCGAGGAGATCGGCCTGAAGCTGGACTCCACCACGCTCAACCAGCTCGGCCGCGCCCGGCGGGTAACCATCACCAAGGACGACACCACCGTCGTCGAGGGTGCCGGCAGCCAGGACGCCATCAAGGGCCGCATCGAGCAGATCAAGGCGGAGATCGAGAAGTCGACCTCCGACTGGGACAAGGAGAAGCTCCAGGAGCGGCTGGCCAAGCTCTCCGGCGGAGTCGCCGTGATCAAGGTCGGCGCCGCCACCGAGACCGAGCTCAAGGAGAAGAAGCACCGCATGGAGGACGCCGTCTCGGCCACCCGCGCTGCGGTGGAGGAGGGGATCGTCCCCGGAGGTGGCGTCGTCCTCCTCAATTCGATCGCCGCTCTCGACAAGGTCAAGGCCGAGGGCGATGAGCTGGCCGGTGTCAACATCCTCCGGCGCGCCCTGGAGGAGCCGCTCCGCCAGATCGCCGTCAACGCCGGGCTCGAGGGCTCGGTCGTGGTCGAGAAGGTCAAGGGCCTCCCCAAGGGCCAGGGGCTGGACGCGGCCACCGGAGCCTACGTGGCCATGGTCGCCGCCGGGATCATCGACCCCACCAAGGTGACCCGCTCCGCCGTGCAGAACGCCGCGTCGATCGCGGGTCTGCTGCTGACCACCGAGGTGCTCATCACCGACATTCCCGAGAAGAACAAGGGTCAGGCAGCACCGCAGATGCCGGATTATTAAGTCGGCGGGATCACATAGTCCCAGGGAGGGGCGGTCTGGCAGGGCGCCGGGCCGCCCCTTCGCCGTCTCTGGCCGGGAGCCGATGGGCATTCGCCGCCGCCGCTGGTAACGTAACCGGCGGGTGTCCGGAACGCTGATCTTCGTGACCGACTACGGGTTGGAGGACGGCTACGCGGCCCAGCTCTGGGCCGCGGCTTGGTCGGCGTCTCCGGGCGTCCGGTGCATCGACGGCACCCATCTCGTCCCCCCCGGCGACGTCCTCACCGCCGCCTACCGTTGCAAGACGCTCGCCCGAGCCTTTGGTCCCCGCAGTGTCATCTGCGCGGTCGTGGACCCGGGGGTCGGTGGCGATCGCGTGGCGATTGCGGTCGAGTGCGACGGTGTCGGCTGCGTCGCGCCCGACACCGGGCTTGTCTCGTACCTCTGGACCGAGGCGCGGCAGCGGCGCGCGGTCCGGCTCCCCACGCCGCCCGGCGTGTCACCCACCTTCCACGGGCGCGACCTCTTCGCTCCGGTGGCGGCGCTCATCGCCGCCGGCGCACCCCTCGCAAGCGTCGGCGAGCCCATCGACTCACCGCACCTGCTGGGGGAGCTGACGCCCGTCACGGACGGCGATCAACTCCGGTCACTGGTGGTGTCGGTCGACCACTTCGGCAACTGCATCACCGGGGTCCGCCTCTCTGACCTCGGTGAGCGACGTGTCGCCTCCCTGAGCTGGCCCGGCGGCAAGAGCGATCGAGTGGTGACCACCTACGCGGAGATCGATTCCGGGGTGGGCGTGCTCTGGAATAGTTCGGGACATCTCGAGCTCGCCGCCCGTGAGGCCTCTGCAGCGGAGCGGACCGGGGTTCGGGCCGGCACGCCGATGGCGGTCGTGCTGCGATGAGCCGGGCCGGAGCCGAGGCACGGAGCCAGTATGGGGAGCTGACCTCGGAGCAGCAGTCGAGCCTCGACCGGGCGGCGACCACCCAGGGCCTGAGCGTCCTTCAGCTGATGGAGATTGCCGGGTGGCAGGTGGCCCGCTGGGTGTTCGCCACCGCTGCCAGTCGTGGTGACCCCGTCCTGGTTGTGGCCGGACATGGCAACAACGGGGGGGACGGTCTGGTGGCGGCGCGCCACCTCCTGACGTGGGGCCTCCCGGTGACGGTCGTCCTGGTCGCCGAGCCGGACCGGCTCGGCGAGCTGTCGACCCTCCACCTGGGTGCTCTCCGGGCCCTGGGTGCGACGGTGACCGCGCACCCCGACGGTGACCTGCCGTGGGAGCTGGTCGGCCCGGCGGGTACGGTCATCGACGCCCTGCTCGGGACCGGCGTCCGCGGTGACCCCCGGCCGTCTCAGGCCAGGGCCATCTCGCTACTTCCTGCCGACCGCACGGTCTCCATCGACGTCCCGAGCGGGCTGGACGCCACCACCGGCACACCGGGCACGCCGACCGTCCGCGCGCTCCGCACGTGCACCCTTACGGCCATGAAGGCGGGGCTCTGGACCGCGGCGGGCCGGAGGCATGCCGGCCAGATCACCGTTGCCGACATCGGCATGCCCACCGCCGCCTGGGCGGCTGCCGGTCTCACCCCGCCCACACTGGTCAGGGGCGGCGAGTTGCTGACGATTCCGACAGATACGGATGGCGCGGACGGCATCGACGCCACCACGACAGGGGCCGCACCCCCGGCCTGACCCCATCGGGCGTCGTGAGAAAGTCGGTCTCGTGATCTTGACCGCTGTACCACAGCCGTGTATGCTGTCGGGACGCCACCAGCCACCCCCCGGGTGGACTCATGATCAACGTCGCAGCAAACGTCCCAGCCACCAGTGGCGAGTTCGCGGAGCTCGTCTCCGAGCATCTGGACGAACTCATCACGTACGCCGCCCATCTGGTCGGCGACGCCGACTCCGCCGTGGAGCTGGCCGCGGCGGGCATCTTCCATGCCGCCAAGTACCCGCCGGCGCGGGTGCGAGTTGACGGTACCGCTGCTCTCTACCGCGCTGTGACCCGCTCCTGCCGTACCGGCGAGCGATTCCCGCCGCGGCCCCACGGACCGGCGAGGCTCTGGCGTCGCACCCGTCCGTCCCTCCAGACGGAATTCCGTGGTGGAGACGTCGCCAGCCGGATGAACACGGTGAAGCGCGCGCTCATGACCCTTCCCTTCGAGCGGCGTGCGGCGCTGCTGCTGCGCAACCTTGCGCGGCTCCGCTACCCGGAGATAGCCCGCGCGCTCGAGTGCTCGCCGGAGGCTGCCAGCCGGCAGCTGGCCGCCGCCCGCCGCCAGTTCAGCACCGTGTACCGCGAGATCGCCATATGAAGTGCAGCCTGCTCGCGCTGAGCAGCTACCTGGATGACGAACTGGACCCGGGGCGGCGCGCCGAGATCGAGGCGCACCTGGTCGGCTGCGAACGCTGCCGCAAGGGCCTCGAGTGCCTCCGTGAGGAGACGGAGCGCTTCGGTGCGCTGGGGCGGGTCCACGTCCCCGACGACGCCGTCAGCGGCTTCCTGCAGCAGCTCGGGCTGCTCGGGCCCGGCGACACACTTCCCCCGCGCTCACCGCGGCCGCCCGACCCACCCGGCGCGGATCTGCCCCGGTGGCTCGGCGGGGGAGGCGCGGCCGAGACGCTGCCGTGGAGCGCGCGCCACGATCCCGAACC
>PMYJ01000222.1:0-3284 GCA_003170875.1 Candidatus Dormiibacterota bacterium
GGTCGACGTGGAGGCGACCGTCCGGGGCGGCGACCACCGTCTCCGCCCCCTTGAGGACGAGGGTCACGCCGTGCTCGGCGGCAAACCTGGCGGCCAGCCCGGCCCGGTCGGCCTGGACCTCGGCGGTGCTCAGCCCGGCCAGGCGCGCCATCTCCGCCGGGTGCGGAGTCAACACCAGGGGCGCCGGGCAGCTCCGCCAGTCGAAGCCGGCGGCGGCGGCGATGTTGAGCCCGTCAGCGTCGACCACGGCCGGGACGGTGAGCGCCCCGAGCAGCTCCAGGAGGGCCGCCTCGGTGGCGGGGGCGCGCCCGAGGCCGGGGCCGATCACCGCGGCGTCGGCGACCGGGAGATGGGTCCGGCGGAGCGCCTCCACCCCGGAGGCGTCGAGCCCGGAGGCCCCGGGCTCCCCGAGGGGATGAGCCATGAGCTCCAGGCAGAGGGCGGCGACCGCGGGCTGGACCCCGGCGGGGACGCAGACGCGGACCAGGCCGGCCCCGGCCCGGGCGGCCCCCCGGCCGGCCAGCACGGCGGCGCCCGCCGTGCCCACCGCACCGGCGATCACCACCACGGTGCCGAAGGTCCCCTTGTGGGCGCCGGCGGGACGGGCGGGCAGCCGCAGTCCCTGGGGCGGGGGCAGCGCCGGCGGACCACCGAGGCCGTCGAGCGGCGCCGCCACCACCGCGATCGCCATCCCGGCGTCGTGGGTCATGCTGATCGCGATCTCGGTGGGCTGGCCGTGCACCCGGACCTCGGGGGCTCCGCCCCGCCGGTTGACCACCTCGATGGCGCGGTACGGGGGGATGCGCAGGCCGGCCCCGCCGTACCACTTCATCACCGCCTCCTTGGCCGCCCAGCGGCTGGCGAAGCGCTCCGGCTTTGACCCGGCGCGGCGGCGCTCCGCCTCGGTGAAGATCCTCTCCGCGAAGCGCGGGTGACGCCGCATCGCGGCCGCGATGCGGTCGATCGAGGTGACGTCCACGCCGACCACCAGCCGGTGCATCTACTCGACCGTCACCGACTTGGCAAGGTTGCGCGGCTGGTCCACATCGCAGCCGCGCTCGACGGCCACGTGGTAGGCGAGGAGCTGCAGGGGCACGACGTTGATGAGTGGCGATAGAAGCTCGCTGCACTCCGGCACGCGCACCATGTCACGGGCCAGCTCGGCATCCACCGCAGTGTCGCCGTCGGTCACCAGGGCTATGACCGGAGCGTCCCGGGCGCGCACCTCGGCGATGCTGCTGAGCGTCTTGATCAGGGTGGCCGAGCGGGTGGCCACCGCCACCACCGGCGTCTCGGAGTCGAGGAGCGCGATCGGCCCGTGCTTGAGCTCGCCGGCGGCGTAGCCCTCGGCGTGGATGTAGGAGACCTCCTTGAGCTTCAGCGCTCCCTCGAGGGCGGTGGCGATGTTGATCCCGCGAGCGATGTAGATGGCGTTGCGGACGTGGGCGTAGCGCTGGGCCATCTCGGCAAGCTGCGGCTCCAGCTCCAGGCAGGTGCGGATCCGCTGGGGCACCTCGCGGAGCTCGGCGACGATCTCGCGATGCCGCTCGGCGGAGAGTGATCCGCGCCCCCTGGCGAGGGCGACCGCGATGAGCAGGCCGCAGACCATCTGGGCGATCAGCGTCTTGGTGGCGAGCACGCAGATCTCCGGCCCAGACTGCATGAAGAGCACGGCGTCGGCCTCCAGCGAGAGGGCGCTGCCGACGACGTTGGTCACGGCCACCACCTTGGCTCCGCGACGCTTGGCCTCGCGGACCGCGGCCAGGGTGTCGGCCGTCTCGCCGGATTGGGAGATGGCGATGACCAGGCTACGCTCATCGACGATGGGGTCCCCGTAGCGAAACTCGCTGGCGTTCTCCACGCCGGCGCGGAGCCGTGCCAGCTGCTGGATGGCGGTCGCGGTGTAGAGCCCGGCGATCCAGGCGGAGCCCATCCCGATCACACGGACCTCGTCCAGGTCCGGGATCGACACGGCGTCGAGCAGCCCCTCGAGGCTGACCTCTCCGCCGGCGTCGACCCGGCCGCGGAGAGCGTTCTCGACCGCCTCGGGCTGCTCGTTCACCTCCTTGAGCATGAAGTGCGGGTAGCCGCCCTTCTGGGCCTGCTCGACGTTCCAGTCGACGTCGATGATTCGCGGGGTGACCGGGGTGCCGTCGAGCGTGGTGACCACGAGCCCCTCGCGGGTACCGGCGACCACCTGGTCCTCCCCGATCAGGGTGACCCTGCGGATGTAGGGGATGAGCGCGGTGATGTCGCTGCTGAGGAAGGCCTCACCGTCGCCGAAGGCCGCCACCAGGGGGGCGTTGCGGCGGGCGCCGACGATGGTGCCGGGCTGGTCGACGGAGATCACCACCAGGGCGAAGGAGCCCTCGACGCGGCGCAGCGCAGCCCGGGTCGCCTCGGCGAGGTCCCCGGTGAACAGCTCCTCGATCAGGTGGGCCAGCACCTCGGTGTCGGTCTCGCTGCGGAGCTGGTGCCCGCGGGCGACCAGCTCGGCGCGGAGCTCGCGGTAGTTCTCGATGATCCCGTTGTGGATGAGCTGGATGCGCCCGTTGCAGTCCTGGTGCGGATGGGCGTTGACCACCGTCGGCCGGCCGTGGGTGGCCCAGCGTGTGTGACCGATGCCTATAGTCCCCTCCGGCACGCCGTCGCGCTCGCAGCGGGCGACCAGGTCGGCCACCTTGCGGTCGCTCTTGACCACGGTGTGGCGCCCGCCATTGGCCCCGTCGAGGACCGCGATCCCCGCCGAGTCGTAGCCGCGGTACTCGAGGCGCCGGAGGCTGTCGAGAAGCACCGGGGTCGCTGGGCGCGCCCCGACGTAGCCGATGATGCCGCACATCAGCGGCGGACTCCACTCACCAGGTCTCCCTCCAGGTGCGTCCCGACCACGCTGGCAGGGTTCTTCCGCGCCCTGCCAGGTCCAACGGGCAGGACGGCGCCCCGGTTACGGGTCATGCGCTGGGGCTCGGGGTGGGTGTGGCGACTGGGGTCGGGGTGGGCACGACCGTGACCGTGATCGTCACTGTCACCGTGGAGGGGTTCGCCGTGATCCCGGTCGGGGTCTCGATGGGCACCTTGTAGGTCACCGTCCCGGTCTGGCCGGCGACGTCGATGCCGCCGGTGGTCACGGTCGCCAGCGAGGCCCCGTTGATGAGGTCCTGGGAGCCGGTGAGCGTCACCGTCATCGGGCTGTAGGTATCCACGAAGACCTGCGTGAAGTCCGCCGCCCCGGTGATGTCACCGAGGACGACGGAGCTGGTCCGGGTGGTGTCCACCCCCACCAC
>PMYJ01000222.1:3366-4303 GCA_003170875.1 Candidatus Dormiibacterota bacterium
GCCTGCATGGTGCCGGCCTGGTAGCCCGGCGGCGGGGCATGGCTCACCACCACCTCGACGGGCTCATTGGCCGACCCCGAGCTGTCGACCTGCGCCTCGATCGAGGTCGGCGGGTCGTCAAGGTCGATGTTGGGATCGGTGTTGACGATCTTCACCGGCAGCCGGACGGCGGCGGGGACGTGGACACCGACCGCCCGGATCGCGTCGTAGTCGACGGTGACCTGGAGGCTGGATTTGCTGAACGAGCTGAGGTGGTCCTCGGTCCCGGTAATATCCACCGTGAGGTTGGGGATCGCCTGGGTGAGCAGGTAGCCGGCGGGCAGGCTGACGTCCAGAGACGGGGGCTGGGGCACGGCGATCGACACCGACCTGGTGCCCGGGGGGTTGGTGGCCAGGACGACCCCGGCCCAGCTGAAGATGGCCAGGACGATGGCGAGTAGCTTGAGCCGCCAGTTGCGCTTGACAAAACCGGGCATCAGGGGTTGCGCCGCCCCAGCGCCCGCAGGGCCGCCCCGCTCCGGACCAGGGGCCGGATGCCGGCGCCGGTCCGGCGGGTCACCGGTCGGAGCACCAGCGTGGTCAGCATCTCCTGGAGCTTGTCGTGGTCCAGGCCGCGGTAGAGCTTGCCCGCGTAGGCCAGGCTGATCAGCCCGGTCTCCTCGCTGACGATCAGGATCACGGCGTCGGTCTGCAGGGTGAGCCCGAGTGCGGCGCGGTGCCGCGTGCCCATCCGGCCCACCCCGGGAAGCGCCTCGGCGAGGGGGAGCACGCAGCCGGCGGCGATCAGCCGGGTGTCGCGGATGATGACCGCCCCGTCGTGGAGCGGCGAGCCCACGTAGAAGATGGTGGTGAGGATCTCGGCGGTCACGTCGCCATTGACCCGCACCCCGCTCACCGCGACATTTTCCAGGCCGGTCTCGCGCTCGAAGACGATCAG
>PMYJ01000174.1 GCA_003170875.1 Candidatus Dormiibacterota bacterium
CACCTCCCGCCGCATCGCGCCCCGGAGGCCTTCCTACGGCCACGCGATTGCTCGCTTCGCGCCATGGGCGGCGTTCTGCCACCACGGAGGTTGACTTAGGGCTACTCATGCGACTCCCACCATTGCTGGAGCGATCTGGAGGACGTGCCGCGCCAGTGCGGCGTAGGCGTCGACCGCCTGTGTCAGCGTGTGATCGCGTCGGTTCCCGTACCGATCGCGGTACTCACGAAGGGTCATGTGAAGGGCGCTCGCCTCGATGACCCGGGGGCTGAAGGGGACGATGTCCGGGGCGAGCACCGCCCCGAACTGGTTGCGGATGAGCCCGAGGCCATCGGATTCGATCCCCGCGTTAGGGCTGCGCCGGGTGACGCTGATGGCCACCCGCCGAGGGCTGCGGAGCGAGGGGAGGCGCAGGTCCTGGCGCATCAGGTCCGCCTCCTCGAGCATGTTGATGAGGTGGTCGGCGTCGAGCTTGGCCGGGGTGGTGGGGACCACCAGCACGTCGATGATCGTCATCACGTTGAGTTGGACCATCTCGGAGTGGCCGACGTCGATCACGATGTGGCGGTAGTCGGACGTCAGATCCCGGAACGCCTCCTCGAGGACGTACTCGCGCCGGGTGCGCTGAGCGAGCTCCCGGTCCGCCCTCTTCATCTGGGGGTGGGTACCGATCAGATCGATACCCGGCGCCACCGAGCGGATGTAGCCCCGCGCCGAGGGTGTCGGAACCTGGCGGAGGATGGCATCCATGCCGATGTTGGGCTCCGACTGCACGCCGCAGAGCTCGGTGAGGTCCGCCTGCTTGTCAGCGTCGACCAGGAGCACCGGGGGCTCGAGAAGGGCCAGCTCGGCTCCCATGTTGTGGGCGGCGGTGGTCTTGCAGACCCCGCCCTTGTCCGCCATCAGGCCGATGATCATGAGCCGACGTTTTCCAGCAGGTCGGCCAGATCAGACGTGTCGACCTTCGAGACGGCGGCTTGAATGAGGTCACTGTAGGTCGGCTTGCGAAAGCCGGCGGCGAGGGCCCGCGCCTGCAGGTCAACCAGGCGCGCCACCGTCTCCCGGGGGACATAGAGACGCAGCTGGTGGCCGGCCGGAGCCGAGGGGGACGTGGACAAGACGGTGCTCTCCAGAAACGGCGGTCCGTTGCTTTGGGCGGAATCATACCGGGGAAAGACCGAGCGCGTCAAGGCATGACGCACACACGCCTTCCAGAGGACTCGGTGATGCTTGCCTCAGAAAACTACCCGGTAGCGCGCTGAGGCATCAATGCGTGATGTGATGTATGCCTCACAAAACTACCCGGTAGCGCGCCGTCCCCTCCCTGCCCAGCGCGGTCTCGTCGAAGACCCTCCCGGCACCACCGCTCATTCGGCACGGCGCCAATCGGCCCCCCAGTCCGGGCACAGAGCGCCTCCCAAACATCTGACGACCGGCGCCACCGGAGACGGCGAGGAGGCTCGCGTCGCGCACCATCCCGCGCCCGCTCTAGCCGCACTACATGTGGACCGCCACCCAGCTCGACCCACAACATCTTGACACCTGGCCTGCCATCTGCCAGGATACGGCCGACTTCCGACTTCCAGCTTACGTTTCACAACACGGGAGGCACGCCATGGGGGCGAGTGCACCGGCGAGCATGGGCCTGCTCCGCGCAACGCAGATCGCGCAGGAGATCGGGACACTCCCCTCGACCGTCAAGCACTACCGGAATCTGGGCTTGCTCTCCCCCGTGGGAGCCACCCCCGGCGGGTACCACCTCTTTGATGTCCACGCACTGGACCGAGCCCGAGAGATCCGGCGCCTCCAACGAGAGGAGCGACTCACCCTCGAGGAGATCGCCAGCCGTCTCTCGGCGGACGAGCGGTGACGGAGGCGCTGCAGCCGGTCAGCCCTGATCTCCTGGAGAGGAGCCGACGGCTCATCGGCCTTGGGCCCCGCACCCTGGGCCAGGACCTGGCCCTGGCCCGGTCCCCGATCTGGCACCTCGTGTCCCGAACGCTTAACCCCGGCGACCTCGTGAATCCCTCCGGGCCGCTCGTCCACGTGGCGGGCCCCTCGCTCACCATCGGCGACCAGCGTGCCTTCGCGGAGCTGTTCACCTCCTGGGCGCGACGTGGCTTCCCGGCCGATCACCGCGTCTCGTACACCATCGCGGAGCTGGCCGCCGCTCTGGGGCTGCAGGGGCGGGGGGGCCAGCAGTACGCGCTGGTCCGTGCCTCGCTGCGCCGGCTCACCAGCGCGGTGTTCGCCGATGTCCAGGCCGACGGCCTCTACGCGAAGGAGGCCGGAGCGGCGCTCCTCGCCGACTACGAAGCGCGCAGCCGCCCGGGCGCCCGGTGCACGGCGCGGATCAACGAGCGCACGGCCCGCACGCTGCTGCGGTACCCGATGACGTACCTGGACGCACCGACCTGGGACGACATCATGGCCCGCGACCTCCTCGCCGCCCGTCTCTGGGTGTGGCTCGAGGGCGAGCGGATCCGCGACGAATGGCGCTGGAGCCTCTTCCCGGACGGTCGGGAGCCCGTCGTGATGGGGTTGCAGCCCCAGGGCCGGCGGACCACCCCCATCGCCCATCTGCTGACCATCGACAGCTGGTCACGCCGCCGAAAGATCGTCGAGCGCGTCCGGGCAGCCTGCACCGTGGTCAGCGCCGTCGACCACCGCTACGAGCTCACCGTCGAGGCGGCGATCTCTGATCGGGGCAACTACGTCCTCCACTGCCGGCGCTCCTCGCCAGCTGCCGCGGCAGCGTCTGATAGCCAGATCGCACCCGAGGTCGGCGCAGCGTGGCACGCGACGTCTCCCCGTCGACGCCCGTCGGCCAAGCAGCTGGAGATCCTCCGCGGGCTCGTCGCCGAATGGGGGGTCACGCTGGTCGTGGACACACTCTCCGCTGCCGCAGGCGCCGCCGATCCCTTTGCCGAGCTGCTGGACGCGGCGGCCCTGTGGCGCGACCGCCGGGAAAGCGCCTGGGAGGAGAGCAAGGCCGACGAGAACAGCACCGCGCCCGACGTGCTCCAGAAGATCCGGGAAGGCGTCGTGCGTCGTGCCGCCGCTGTCTCAGCGAGCCCCACCGGCGAGGCACGTGGCGGCCCGGCCAGCATCGGCGAGCTGCTCGGGAAACTGCGATGAGCCCGGCAGGCAACCCGTGTACCTGGAGGGGCGCACTGTCTCGCAGCCGTGACGAAATGGTGACGGAAGGATGACGAAACCCCCTCTCGGCGGTGACGAAGGGTGCGTCTGGGTGACTTTGGTCACCCTTTCATCACCTTCTGTCAGGGCGAAGGCTGCGGTGTACCCGGAGGGGCGCGAGCGAGTACCGGCAGGGGCGGTGATGTGTACCCCGGGGGATACACCTAGGGACGGCTGGGGGCGCCTGCGTGTACCCGTAGGGGCGCACCTGAGATCAGCAGAGCCTCCACCGTCGTCTCCTACCGTTAGTAGTGACAGTCGTAGGGACCGTCGGCTCTTACCGGTCACGCTCGCTGCGCGAGACCCGTCCTATCGGACGAGGACCTCCTCGATGCCGCTTCAAAGGAGTGTCCTGTGATCCCGACCGTGCGTCCAGTAACAGCGCCAGGGACGTCGACCACGGGAGGGATGACCCTGGGCGAGCAGGAAGGCCTACCCCTTGTCGGGCGCTCAGAGCTGCTCGACCGTGCGGTCAACCTCGTCCTGGTGGGAGGCAACGTCCTCCTCTTCGGCGCTGACGGGTGCGGTCGAACGGCCGTCCTCCACGAGGTCGTTCACCGCCTGGCGACGGAGCAGCGTCCCACCGTGCTCATCGATGGCTCCGGCGTTGACGAGCCACGGCGCCTGGTCGGCCTGATCGTACGAGCCTGCGGGCTCACGGTTCCCGCGGATCTGGATGTCCCCGGCATGCTGGGCTGTCTCCCACCGCCCGCGGCGGCGCAGCGCATCATCGCCATCGACGACCTCGAGGTCTCTGCCGGGCAGGAACTCTTCGGACGGTGGCACCGGCACCTCTGGCGCCTTGGGGCCCAGTGGGTGGTCGTCGGTGGCGGCGATGATCCGACGCCCTACCTGGACGCCGGCGCCGACGACTGGTGGGAGGACGGGATTCTGCCGGTTCCCGCACTCGGTGCGGCGGAGGCGCGAGAGCTCGTGCTCCGCCGCCTGCATGCTGCCGGAGTTGAGTGCCCATGTCCGGATCAGTTGATCGCCGCCGCGCGGGGGAATCCCCGGGACCTCATCCGTAGAGTTCGGTCCTTGCTCCTCTCGGAGATGGCCTCACGCGCTGAGATGGCACCCCCCAGCCGGGCGAGCGGGGGGTGGGGTGGACGAACCGATGGCCCTCTGGCTGATGAGCTGTCAGCCGACGAGACCAGGATGGTCGCCGTGCTCAGGGCCTGCGGATCGTTCAGCCTGGCCGATCGGACGGTGCTGGACGAGTTGGGTTGGGCCTACGGCAAGACGCACCGAATCGCCAACGAGCTGGTGCGGCGAGGGGTGCTGCACCGCGCCGGCGCCCCCGGGGATGTCGGCAGACCCCGAGTGATCTACTCACTGACAGCGGCTCCGGGATCGGGCCGCGCGGTCGGCGGCTGACGCATCGCTCGGGATAACAGGGAGCCTGAGCTGACCGAACCCGGCGAAAGCAGAATGGAGCGCGGAGAGGTGGATGGGCCGTCCGTCGGCGAGCACCTTCTTCGGACCTACGTTGACGGATGGAAGGAGCACGACCCTGCCAAGATCCTCGGTACGCTCGACCCCGACTGCGTGGTTGTCGAGTCCCGTGGCGCGGTCTACCGCGGCTCAGCCCGGGTCGGGGAATGGTTCGACGCCTGGTTTGGTGAGGGCAACACCATCGAGGCCTGGGACATCACGGCGCTCTTGGTGACGGCGGACACCGCGGCGATGGAGTGGCGGTTCACCTGCACCTGGCACGGTCGGCCAGCCTCATTTGAGGGCGCGTCTGTGGCGCGCTTCAGCAATGCCGGGATCGCCTACCTCCGTGAGTACCAAACCGTGGCTGAGCTATACGACTGGAAGGGCACCTGGCGGGATTAGGTAAAGGCCCGCTGATTCTGGTGAATCCGGTCGTGGCCCTTGTCCGCTCGCTTGCACTCGACGAAGGCGTACTCGCCAGCCCCCGAGAGGCCGACAACATCCCACACGCCACCTCGCCTAGACCTTCCTGGTCGAGTGAGCAGCGCCTGCGCGCGTTCCGGGAGGTTCTGCAGCGTCCGAGCGACCTCCACAGGAAACTGCACGCTCTGCCCGGCGAGAGCGGTGATGCCGTTCATCGTCGGGCGGCGCCAGGCGACCCACCAAGCGTCACCGCCAAGGTGCCGGCGACACAGCTCAGCAACCACCACCTCAGCAGGAAGCTCAGCGAGCAACGGTGGCACCGAGATTAGGCACTTGTTCGGGATGTGGGCGAAGGTCGCGTGCTCTCTAACCACGGACCATGCGGGGTGCACTCGCGGGCAGGCGACCCGCTCGCCCATCGACGGAAGCAGAATGTCCTCAACGTCGTTGCATCCGTTTCCTCCTGTCCCAGGTAACGCGTAATACACCATGCACTGCCGTCAGCGGCCCAGACCTCGCAGGAAGTCGCGCACGACTGCAACCGCCTCCTGCCGTAGCCGTGCAGCTTCGTCTTCATCGCCCGACTCGCTGAGGAAGGCGCCGTAGGCATGAGGGCCATCATGCTCAACAGATTCGAATCGCTCAGCGAGCAGTCGCAGTGACTCGCTAACCTGCTCCTCATCGAGGATCGCGCTCTCCGCGGCGACCCGGCCTGCGTCATGCGGGCCGTCTCCAAAGTTCAGCAGGCAGTAGATGAGGTCGTACGCATCTTTGTTCTCGTGCCGGTCCTGAAACGCCAGGATCTTCAGGACCGTGTACGAGAGGATGTTTGCCACTCGGACGTCCACTCGGGATAGGCCACCACCGTCGAGTCTCTCCGCCTCGATGGTCCGCACGAGATAGTCTCGCGTCACGAGCTGCGCTCCACGGACGTTGAACGCTCCGAGACCGGATCCCGTCCCCTCCTCCTTCGGCTTGTAGATCCGACCGGGTTCTACCTGGTCGGTCTCGCAGAGGAACTCGACGATGACGTTCACGCCCTGGACGTCCTTGATCCATCGGAACGACGACTCGGCCTTGAAGCCTGCCTTCTTGAGGTTGTTCTCCAGAGTGCGGTATGCCTCGGGACTCTCGTCTCCAAGGGCCAGTCCGATGACGAGATCGACGTCGGTCGTGCCGACGTGTGGGCGTGCTCCCTCCGGGAGGCTCCCAACGATGTAGCGAGGCGCGAGGCCGCCAGCCAGATAAATGCGCTCGCTCCATGGTCCAATGTCGCCCAGAAGCGTAACGAGCGCGCGCTCGCAACGAGCCGTCGTCACCTCGTCGTAGGCGCTGTAGTGGCTCTTACTCAAAACCCGATCACCTCTTCTCGGAGTCTGTCCGCCTGCTCACGACCACGCCGTGGATCCTGGCGCAGGTCATAGAAGAGTCGGAACGGGTTGGCCGTCCACACCTTCTCAACCTCTTGGCGGAACGCCAGCGGAGCGTCGCCCGTTGCTTGCCGCAGAACTATGTTATGGCCCTCGTTGACAACGTCCGCGCCGGCCGCAGCGGCGACGTCGTCCAGCCCGACGGTCTCGGCGACCCATATGTCCGTGACCGGAATCGCGGTGATAAACGGTGCGAGCCTGGCGGCCCCTGCCGCTCCGGTCACGGCATGTTCGATGTTCGCCTCCGTCAGCGCGTGGCTCAGCGTCACTGCTTGCGCCCGTGGGTCACGGGCCAGCCGAAAGGTCCGCAGTTGCTTGACCCCGCGGTCACGCACCTCCTCGGCCCAGAGGTCGAGAAGCGCCGCCGGATTGGTCACCCGACGGGTCCGCTGCGGGCCGGCGCCCTCGACCTCAACGAGCTGCTCACGCTCCAGGCGTGCCAGGACGCGGTGTGCCAGCCCTGCGGATACCGCTGCCTCGTTCGCCAAAGCGTGGACCTGCCACTTCCGCTTCGGCTCTCGTAGGAGCGCCTGGGTCGCCACCCCTGCCTTGCCGGTGAGCTGGACGGGCGGCCGCTCCGGTGCGTGCTGAGCGTTTCGCCGCCCCTCGGCTCGCAAGAACAGTCCGGGCAGCTCCACTCTCATGTTGCCAAGGCCGTCGATCACTGCCACGCCGGTCTCCTCAAGGATCCTCCTGGCCTCCTCAGTGGTGGTCTCAGCGACGACGAGCACGGGTACCGCTCTGGGCAGCTGGCGCACGTACTCGGCCACCTGGCGGGCGGCGGCCGCGTTGACGGCGCGCTGCGCCTTCACCTCGACCACGTACGTCACGTCACCCGCTCGGATCAGGAAGTCAGCTCGCTTTCCATCGGGCAGCCTCGCCTCGGCTTCCACCGCTATGTCCGGGATGTCGCGAAGGATCCGGAGAGCCGCCTTCTCGAAGGGGCCTTCGATCTTCACGATTGGCGCCTTATTCACAGTGGTAGTGAATATAGCCGATTCAGTGAAGATAGGCAAGGCCACGACCAAGCTCCGGAGGCACCCTCTGCCACAGGCGGTGCCCTGAGACCAAGTAGGTAGTCACGGAGATACCCCGCACTCTGGGCCTGACCCGGAACTCTCTCCACACCTCGTTCGTCACCGTAATCCTCGTCATGTGGTCCCGCGTCTCGTCTGGCCGCTGTTCAGGAGGGTCGGACTGGCGACCACTCTTGAGCGGTGGGCGTGTGACCGGGCGCGCAGTTACGGTAGTCGCGAGATGCGACTCGTCTACAACGAGGCGGATAACAACCCGAGTCCCCTGCGCACCGCGGGGCGAATGTTTGGGCCGGCCCGGGGTAACAGTGGTGGTGGCGACCTCGGATCGGGCCCCGCGCGGTAGCCACCGGTGTGAAGGAGCTTTGAGTGACCGCCGAGGCACCCTGGGTAACCGAGCTAAACTGCAATTTAGCGCAGTTAGCAGGTAGCTAACAGCCTGCGCTCGGCTGCGGCCCGACCGGTAACTAAAGCTCCGGGATCGGTCGCTCGCTCTCCAACTTAGCTGCGCCGCCCCGGTCGGTCCGCTGTGCCAGCCATCGGTCGAAGTCGGTGGCCACGATTCGCTCGCCGGTCACCCCCTCCGCTGCGGCCGAGCAGAGCCAGCAAATGGGGGCGGCCATCACAGTGGGCGAAAGCAGGTGCGAGCGGACCTCCGCGGGGGTGTCTTCGGGGATCATCCCGGTCTCGGTGGCGCCACCCGGTAGCAGCATGTTGCTCCGGTGCCGGGAAGATCTGCAGCCATGATCTGGGAGAGGGACTCCGCACCGGCCCGCGAGGGGCCGTAGGGGACAAAGCCTGGCCGGCGCATGGTGGCGTGATTCATCGTTATGTTGACGATGCGGCCCCGGCCAGCCCGCAGCAGATGGGGAACGACCTTGCTGGCGACCAGGAAGTAGCCGGACAGGTTGGTGGCGATCACCTCTAGGAAAGCCGGGGGAGTGACCCTCCAAAATGGCTGAGGGCTAGTGAGGAACTGGGGATTGACGGTGCGCATTCCGAGGCCGGCATTGTTGACCAGCACTTCGAGGCCACCGAACCGCTCCACGACCTCGGAGACCCCTAGCCCCACCTGATGATCGTCGCGCACGTCCATCGCGAGACCGATCGCCTGGCCAGGTCCCTCTGACATCTCCTCAGCGGCCCGCTCGGCGCGACCGAGGTCGCGGCTCGTGATCGCTACGGCGGCTCCTGCGGCCACCAGGGCTTCTGCCATGGCGCGACCGATGCCGCTGGTCGCGCCCGTGACCAGGGCGCGCACCCCGAATAGTTCCCCTTCTCCGCTGCGGCTCCCGGACATCACCACTCCAACTCGACCTTGGCAGATTCTGGGCGAATGATACTGGCGGGGCAACACTGGGCCGAGAAGCCAGAACTACATCCCCGCCCTGGAGGCTGGGGGCCGCGAGCCCGGGCCGAGAATGCGCGGGGCGCTCGTGGAGAGCCTCGGGGTGGGCTTCTTTGATCTCTTCGACGTCGTCCTGGTCGGTGCCGACGGCGTTGAGGTGGAGCTCTGGCCGACGGCACCTGCAGCAAAGCCCACCGCTCTTGCCCTCACCGACTCTCGTAGCCGCCGCGAGGATCACCCGTAGGCGGGGCGGGTCGGCGACCTTCTCCGGAGCGGTGAGTCGGTCCGCCGCGGTTCTGAGCGCGACCTTGGCCCTCAGGGTGCGCGCCTCCTCGGGCCCGAACGCCGCATCGGTGTCGAGGAAGGCGATCGCCGCCGTGATGAGTGGCAGGACGTGCTTGGCGAGGGATGCTCTTTGGTGGGCCATCTTTGGTCCCCTGCTGGGCGCTGCTTCGACAGCACCCGGAAGGGCGGAGACCGCTCCGCGCGGAAAGACCGAGCGCAGCGAGCCGGGCCCGAGCCTTGGAGCGCCGAGGAACGGGCTCCGTCAGGGTGCAGGCGTCGGAGCGGCGGCCCGGGAGGACGGGAGGGATGCCGTGATGGGCTGTGGCACGTGTCTGACTTGCGCCTGCAACGACGGCTGTGGCAGGATCGCGCACCGAAGGGATCGCGAGCCCGCAGGGGAGGGTCGCGGCTTCACGTTCGTTTGGTGCGAAGGGAGAGCCTGCTCTGAACGGCGATGGAGTGCGCCTGCCCCGCTTTGGGACGCGACGGCGATCGTGTGCGGCGGACACCGCGGATGTGCCGCGGATCGCGCTCTTGCAATGCGTCACGGCTCGTTCGTGGCTCATCTCCGGTGCATGGGTGGCTCATTCGACGCAATCGCTTGCATCCCGCCGTTCCGCCATGCCAGGATGCTCGGCACCGGGGCTCTTCCGGCCCCTGTCGACGCAGTGGGTTGGGAAGCCCCGGTGACGACGGAAGAGAGAGCCGCGACGCACGGTTCCAACCGCGTGCGCACCCGGAGAGGGTCGGGCCTGCTCGTGGCCTTGATGGGGCTCGCGGGCCTGCTGGCCGCAGCGGCCTGCGGCTCGACCCCCCGCAGCTCGCCCACGGCGACCCCCACCGTTACCGACTCGGCGTCCGCTACGGCATCCGCTGTGCCATCGCCGTCGCCCTCTGGCGACCAGACGGCCGCGATCACTGCCGCCTACAAGGCCCAGATCGCTGCGCTGGTCCAGGCCTGGACGGATACGAGCCCAGGCGCCTGGACTCTGCCTGCCCTCCCAGCGACGATGGCCAACCCGCTTCTGCAAGAGGTGGCGACGCAGCTGGAGAGCAATGAGCTTCAGGGCATCGTCGTGCGAGGAACGCTGATGCCGCAATCGACGACCAGACCGCGTCGACATCCACGTCCTCAACGGCACCGGTCGTGACCGGCCCCGTCAGTGCGGCGGTTGTCGCCGTCGACGACGAGGACGGCGTCATCTCCCTGCAGCTGCCGTCCGACCAGGCGACCGCCCTGGCGCCGGCGGCAGCGAGCGGCAACCTGGTCCTGCTGCTGGTCTCCGGCGGGGGGAGCTGAGAGAGTGGCGCTGCTGCCGCTGTGCAGCGTCAACGGTGCCCCCGGTGTCACCACCGCGGCCTGCGCCCTGGGGGCGGTCTGGCCGCACGAGCGCCCCACGCCTGTCCTCGTCGAATGCGATCCGGCGGGCGGTGACCTGGCCGCGCGCTTCGGTCTCGAGGTCACCCGGCGTGGTCAGCCTCACCGTGGCGCTGGAGCGCCAGCACGACGTCGCGACCGCGGCCGACGGGAACCCCCTCCTCGAGCACGCTCAGCAGCGCCTGGAGGGTGAGCAGCAACGCGACTGGCATGAGCGCGTGGACGGGGCCGACCCGCTCGAGGCTCTCCTCGCGGTGGTTCGCACCGAGGACCTCAGCCCCGAGCAACTCCGGCTTCTCAGAGCCCTGGCCGATCAGACCGTCGGATGCGCCGTGGCCCTGGTTCTGGTAGGGGGGCTCGTCGGCGCCCCATGGTTTCGCCCTGTTCCCGTCGCGACCGATGGCGGTGTGGGCGAGGGCGCAACCGCCCTGGTCGGCGGAGCGTCGGTCCTGTACCGACTGAGCCAGGCCGAGGCCGCTGACCTGGTGAATGTCATCGCCGCCGGCCGCGGGCCCGACATCGTCCCCGACCTCACCGCCGAGGAGGAGGCAGCACTCACCATCGTTGAGGACTCCGACGAGCAGTCTCGCTCGGAGCACGGCTCACCGGTCTCGAATGCCACCGCCGCCGCCCCGGTCCTGATCATTCCCCCGTCGCTCGAGCGGCGGCGGGTGGAGGTCCGCATCTACGGGCGGGTTCGGATCCTGCTCGACGACCGGGAGCTCATCAAGGGCCTTCCCGATGCCGGGCGCCAGGTCCTCGCCCTGCTCGCTGTCCGAGGGGAGCTCACCGAGGAGGAGGGCATTTCTCTTCTCGGCGCGGGCAGCCCGGAGCAGGTCTGGAGGGGCCGCTGGGTGTGGGGCACTCGGGGCACCCGGGCAGCTCTCCGGAAGCTGCTTGGCGACGACAGCCTCGATCCCCTCCCTCCCGCGAGGGGCGTGGTTCGCCTCAACTCCGACATCGTGAGCTCCGACTACGGCCGTCTGACTGCAGGGCGCGTCGCCGCCCGGCAGGCGACCGCGCCTGAGCACCGTCTTGCCCTGCTGGCGCGGGCAACTGACGGCATCCGCGGCGAGCCCTTCGCCGGCGACCCGTACAACTGGCTCGTCCCGGAGCATGAGAACGTGCGTAGCGCGGCCGTCGACGCCCTCCAGGAGCTGGCCCACCTCCACGCCGACCGGGGCGACCTCGACGCCGCCGTCCTGACCATCGACCAGGCTCTCAGCATCGACCCCGACCCCATCGAAGACCTCTTCCGTCAGCAGATCATCTGGCAGCATCGCTTGGGCCGCGGCGATGCTGCCCGCGACCTCTACCGACGCCTCACCCGGGAGCTGTCGGAGAGATGCGATACCCAGCCCAGCGAGGAGACGCTGTCGCTCATGGAGTCGCTCGCTGCCCACCACATCTCGTCGCCGGCGGGTGAGCGGCGACAACGTGTCCCAGCCTCACGGGGAAGGAGGCCCTGACGGCTCTGCCCGCCCATCGAGCTGGCTGCGTTGGCGCTGATTCATATGCGGGCCCGGACCCGACCCGCTCCAGCGCCTTCGAGTTAACGCTTGACGAAGATCACCGCGAAGCCGTCGTCGTAGACCTGCTTCCACTGGGGGTCGACGCCGAGCGCCATGCTGAGCGCCGAGTCGGTGCGCTCGACGACGTAGTTGACGCCGTGCTCGTTGAGGATGGTCTGCCAGTCGGGCTCGGCGTTCTCGACGTCGCTGACCTGCTGCAGCAGCGGGTTGCCCACCTCGGTGGCCTCGCCGTAGATGAAGATGCGGCGGTTGGCATCCCCGTAGAAGCGATAGATGAGGTAGCCGCCCCAGTCGTAGGCGTTGAACATCCGGGTCCCGACGGTCGGGTGGGCCTCCAGCCAGTTGGCGGCGCCGACCGGGAAGTTGGCATCGGTGCTCGCCGTCTGGCCGCTCAGCGTGTGGGCCGCGATGCCGACCGCCCCCGCGGTGACGATGAGTGCGCCCGCCGAGACGAGGATGAGGAGGGCAGAGGCGCGGCGCTGAATCCACTCAGCGATCGGGTCCCGCCACCGGCTCCGCTCCCAGGCTCCGCCCAGGGACCAGGCCACCATCGGGATGAGCAGCGCGGCGGCGACGGGCGCGTTGCGCACGGCCGCGAGGGCGGCGTAGATGCCCACCACGGTCAGCAGCGCGTCCCACAGCCGGGGGCGGCGCAACGCCATCGACGCCACCACCAGCAGGAGCATCAGCTCCACCCCGCGCTCGCCGGCCACGTAGAAATTCGGTGACTGCCACTCGGCGATGAAGCTCTGCTGCACCGAACTGGTCTGGACCTTGATGGCGGCCAGGTAGGCGCCGACGGTGAGGGGATTGATCAGACCGGCGACTCCGCTGGCGAGCAGCACCCCCCAGAGCCGGAGCGATCGGCGGCGGTGCGCGGGATCGCGCGGTGTGGCGATCCACAGCACGGTCTCGGTGACCGCGGCGAGCCCGACCACGGCGAGGCCGTAGACGAATCCTCCGTGCAGATTGGCCCAGACCACCATTACCAGGGGCAGGAGGTAGAGGTGGCGGTTTCGGTCCCTGAGGTAGGCCTCGACCCAGTAGAGGGTCAGACAGGTCAGCGCGAAGCTGATCATCTGCGAGCGGGGGCCCCAGACCTCGACCCCGGCGGCGGCCGCGACAGCGATGCAGGCGCCGGCGATCAGGGCCGGCACGCGCTCCAGCGCGATACGGCGCCAGATGAACCAGAAGCCCACCCAGGTGACCGCGACGTAGGCGAGGCTGAAGGCGAGGAAGCCGCCGGCGCGGAAGATCACCTCGCCGAGCACCTCGCTGCCCCACTCCTGATCCGCCCAG
>PMYJ01000238.1:0-137 GCA_003170875.1 Candidatus Dormiibacterota bacterium
GTCAGCATCAAGCTCGGGCAGCGGGTGTGGGCGTACTGGGTGGCGGTCGCGCTCCAGGCGGCAGTGATCCTGGCCGCCGCCGTGCTGACCTATCAGGCGGTGTGGGGGCCCAGCGGGTCGCTGGTCTCCGCCGAGCA
>PMYJ01000238.1:154-1584 GCA_003170875.1 Candidatus Dormiibacterota bacterium
CGGGGTCGGCCGATAACCGAGAAAGTCCGCTAGGAGGCGGCCTCCCCCCGCCTCCTTAGCGGGCCTCTCGGGCGGAGAGGTCCTCCCCTTCCGCCTCGGAGCCCTCACGATCTTTGAGGGAAATCCCCGATGCGGTGGCCGCTGGGCTGCGCTGGAATGGGTGAGTGCTCTCCCCGCGACAGCGCGCCGCTCCCGGCCACACTCTCCCGGCCGCCTGAGACCATCCCCTAGGAGGCCGCGCGCCTCCCCGTCTCGGCGGCCGGGCTCAGCGGCTCATCCGTCTCCCGCCCAGGTCCGCGTCGCCCGGTCGGCACGCTGACCGAGGTCAGGAGGCGGCTGCCTCCTCCTCCTCGGCGGTGATCCTCTCCACCGCCTCGGCCACGGCCGGCGCAACCTGCGTCCCCTCTGCCGGCACCCCCGAGAGCGCGCTGCCGTTCGACGCCACCGCCACCGCCGACCGGGCGGCTATCAGCTCGTCGTGGATGTACCTGCCGCCGCGCAGCACGCTGGCGATCGCGGCCAGCACGCAGGCGCCGATGGCGAAGTCGAATGCGGCGTGCAGCCCGTTCATGAAGGGGCCGGAGATGAGGTGGGGGAAGAAGGCTCGCCCGGTTAGGTAGGCCTGCTGGGCGTGACCCAGGTGGGAGAGGACCGCCGGGCCCAGCAGGGAGGCCATCGGGTTATAGCCGAGGAAGGAGGCGAAGAGGCTGCCCACCGCCGGCAGGTGGGAGATCCTGGTGGCGTCCACCGCCGGCACGCCCTGGGTCACCAGTCCCTGGTACAGGGTGTGGGGAAGGCTGGAGGAGAGCCCGACGATGATCAGGGTGAAGAAGACTCCGATGGAGAGCACCATCGCCGAGTTCTGGAAGGTGGCCGCCATCCCGGCCCCGGCGCCGCGCTCGTTGGGCGGCAGGCTGTTCATGATCCCGGCCTGGTTGGGGGCGGCGAAGAGCCCGCTGGAGAGCCCGTAGAGGCCGAGCAGCACGGCGAACCACGCGTAGTTGAAGTTCGCCGGGAGCACCTGGAAGAGGGCGAAGATCGCCGCCGATCCCGCCACCCCCAGGGTGGCGAAGAGCCGCGATCCGAAGCGGTCGGAGAGGATGCCGGCGAGCGGTCCGGCGATCAGGAACCCCGCGGTCATCGGCAGCATGTAGATGCCCGCCCACAGCGGGGTCTCGGCGAAGCTGTAGCCGTGCTGGGGCAACCAGATCCCCTGCAGCCAGATGATGAGGATGAACATCAGGCCACCGCGGGCGAGCGAGGAGAGGAGGGTCGCCAGGTTGCCCGCCGCGAAGGCGCGGATGCGGAAGAGGCCGATGTGGAACATCGGCGCCGTCACCATGGTCTCGACGTAGGTGAAGAGCGCAAGGAGGGAGAGCCCGCCGATCATCGCGGTGAGGACCATGGGGTTGCCCCAGCCCATGCTCGCG
>PMYJ01000238.1:1595-11451 GCA_003170875.1 Candidatus Dormiibacterota bacterium
TTGCCCCACCAGTCGATCCGGGCGGGCCGGCGGACGCCGTTGTCGCGCAGCATCAGGAAGGCCCAGGCGGTGCCGAACACCCCCACCGGGACCGAGACCAGGAAGACCAGCTGCCAGGCGATCGGCCCCAGCACACCACCGAGCACCAGGCCGATGAACGACCCGGCGATCGCGGCCACCATGTTGGTCCCCAGGGCCATGCCCCTCTCGTGAGGGGGGAAGGCGTCGGTGAGGATGGCGCTGGAGTTGGCCAGCAGCATGGCGCCGCCGACCCCCTGGAGCACCCGCATCACGATCAAGTAGAGAGCTCCGGCCACCCCGCTCATCCAGGTCAGCGAGAGCAGGATCGAGAAGAGCGTGAAGACCAGGAAGCCCAGGTTGTACATGCGCACCCGGCCGTAGATATCGCCGATACGTCCGAGGGTGACCACGAGCACGGCGGTCACCACCATGTAGCCCATCAGCATCCAGAGGAAGAGAGGGGTGTTGCCCGGCGCCAGCGGGTTGAGGTGGATGCCCCGGAAGATGTCGGGGAGGGCTATGAGCACGATCGACGAGTTGATCGTGGCCATGGAGATGCCCAGGGTGGTGTTGGAGAGCGCCACCCACTTGTAGCGGGGGTGATCGCGACCGATGCCGAGCAAGGAGGTGCGGGTGCTCATGCTCCTTCTCCCGGCAGGGCGCGCGCTCGGGTGGCGCTGGTCAAGCCCGTCATCTCGAAGCCTGCCCCTCGCGCGCCTGCACCCCGGCGGCCAGACGGTCGAGCAGCTCGGCAAGCCGAGCACGGTCGTCCGGGGCAAGGTCGTCGATCGAGGCGGCGATGGCACCGCGCTTGCTCGGGTCGATCTCGTCCAGGAGCAGCCGGCCCCGTTCTGAGAGACGGAGGTCGGTGACCCGGCGGTCTCCCGCGCGGATTCCGCGCTCTACCAGACCGCGCCGGACTATCCGCTCGATGAGCGCGCTCGCGGTCGAGGCGGTGATGCCGAGGTGCTCGGCGACCTGGCCGCAGCTGGCCGGGTGCTCGCGGAGAAGCTTGAGCACTCGGAGCTGGCTGATGGTCAGTCCGAGGTCACCCCATCGCCGGAACTCGAAAGCCTCGATGCTGGCGAGCAGCTGGACCAGGGCGCTCAGCGCCTTCTCTGCCGTGCCGCCATCAGCGTTCGAGGGTGGGCTCTCCCTCAACGTCACTCACCAATCGTACGTTTAGAGCGAACTATCAGTCAAGGGCGAATCAGCGGTGCTTGTCTCTCCCCCGCTACCCGGGCAGTCGCCCCCACAGCAGGATCCGTTTGAAGGCGTAGAGGTAAGGCCGGCTGTCGGGGAGGGCGGCGGCCAGCCGGCGGCGGTACTCGTCCACCAGGCTCTCGTAGGCCGCCGGGTCCATCGAGAGCCGGAAGCGGGTGAGCGAGGTGCCCTTCATCCACTCCACGACGTCCGCGGCCGAGTCGAGCCGGTGCGCGTACACCTGGAGCCGGACGTGCTGCCGCTCGAATCCGAGTGCGTCGAGCAGTCGCGCGTACTCCTCGGGGGCCAGCACGTTGGTCGCGACGGGGTCGGCAGGGGCTTCCGGACCCAGACGTTCCACGGCCAGCTCCCGCAGCGCGGCGTGGGACGGATGGTCGGCGTTGGACGGCACCTGGACCGCGAGCTGGCCACCCTCGGCGAGTGAGCTGCGCCAGCGCTCCAGCACCTCGGGATGGTGGGGCACCCACTGCAGGGCCGCGTTGCTGAAGACGACGTCGACGCCGGAATCACTCCAGGTAGAGAGATCGGCGGAGATGAATGTCACGCCACCCCCGGCATGGGTGGCGGCCCGCGCCAGCATCGATTCGGAGAGGTCGACCCCGGTGGTGCTCGCCGCCCGGAGCTCCCGGTGGAGCGCGCTGGTGAGCCGCCCGTCGCCGCAACCGAGGTCGGCCACCCGCGGCGACGACACGGGCTCGAGCAGCGAGCGGAGGTCCCAGAAGGGCTGCTCCCGCTCCCCCGCAAAGCGGTTGTACTGCTCGGGATCCCACTGCGAGCCCGGTGTCGGGGTGCCGCTGTTCATCCGCTCGGGGAGGGTACCAGCGGCGGCAGGCGGGCCCGGGGCCGGTGCCGGGCGATAGAACCCTGTCCACGCCAGCCTAGCTGACGACCACCACCTCGGGCTCCTCGTCTCGGACCTCGGCGAAAGCCTCCCCGGCCTGGCGGCCGCTGCCCCGCAGCGGGAGCTCGCGGATCACCAGGGTGGCGAGGAAGCCGAGCACCGCTCCGACCACGGCCACCCAGAAGACGCCGCTGAGCGCCAGGGACATGGCGTTGTGCAGGGCGCCGACGATCTGGGGGAGGAAGGGACGCACCTCGGCGCGCGCCGCCGCCGGCACCGTCTGCAGGATGGTCTGGCCCAGGTTGCCCACCGACGCGATGTTGTTCTCGGAGAAGGTGCCAGTACCCGAGAAGTGGGCGGTCAGCTGGCTCGGGAGGTGCGCGGCGCTCAGCTGCTTGGGCATCTGCGTGGAGAGTCCCTGGCTGAAGACGGTGCCGGCGATCGCAAGCCCGACCACGCCCCCGACCTGGCGGAGGAAGGTGAGAGTGCTAGTCGCCGTGCCGAGCCGCTCCTTTGGCGCCGCGTTCTGGATCACCACGGTGAAGACGGACATCGAGGGGCCGATTCCCAGACCGGTCAACGCCAGCCACAGCCAGAGGGTGGGGGTCGCAGTGGTCGGGCTCAGATGCGTGAGCAGGAAGCTGCCGACGATCAGGACCCCGAGCCCGACCAGGAGCAGCACCTTGTACCTGCCCGTCCGGGTCAGGTAGAAGCCGGCGCCGACACTCGTGATGATGAGTCCCAGCAGGAGCGGCCACATCGAGTACCCGGAGGCGGTGGCGCTCACCCCCTTCACCACCTGGTAGTAGAGGGGGATGAAGATGACCGCCGCGAACATGCACGACGCGACCATGAACACGGCGACGTTGGTGAAGGCCAGTGTCCGCGTGGAGAAGAGGTCGAGGGGGATGATCGGCTGTCGGACACGTGCCTCGTTGACGATGAAGGCCGCCATGAGCGCCAACCCGACGAGGATCAGTCCGCCGACCTGCCAGGCCGTCCACCCGTAGAGGCTGCCCGACGCATCGGTCAGCCCCTTGAAGGTGAGGCCGATGAGGATGGGCACCACCCCGACCGTGAAGATGGCGATGCCGGAGAAGTCGAGATCGCGCAGGCGGGCCGCGGTGGTCTTGAGGTTGGGGAGGCGTGTGGAGATGGCGTACAGGGCCACGATCCCTACCGGCACGTTGACGTAGAAGATCCAGTGCCAGCTGATGTCGTCCGTGATGACCCCGCCGAGCATAGGGCCGACGATGAAGCTGAGGCCAAAGACGGCGCCGAACAGTCCCTGGTACCGGCCCCGCTCGCGGGGCGTGAAGAGGTCGCCCACCACGGCAAGGGCGATGGGGAAGAGCGCCCCGGCCCCGCATCCCTGCAGGGCCCGGAAGACGATCAGCTCGCCCATGTTCTGGGAGAGCCCGGAGAGGGCCGACCCGGCCAGGAATATGACGATGCCCACGATCAGCATCCGCTGCCTTCCGAAGACGTCGCCCAGCTTGCCGTAGATCGGCACCGTGATCGTGCTGGTGAGCAGGTAGGCGGTGACCACCCAGGTGTACAGGTCGCTGCCCTTGAGGTCGCTCACGATGCGGGGCAGGGCGACGCCGACGATGGTCTGGTCCAGGGCGCCCAGGAAGAGGCCGAGGAGGACCGCCACCATGACGATCAGCTTCTCCCGCGTGGGCAGCTCGATAGTGGGGTGCTCGCTCCGGTCGGGGAGAGTGGCGCGCACGTGCTCAGACACGTCGAATCTCCTGGGGTGTGGGCTCCATCCTCCAGTTTGCACCGTCGGGGCTGCGGCACCGCGTGCCCGCAATTCCCCCGGCATGCCCGGGTGGCCCGGGTACACTGCGCCGATGAGGTCGCCCACCTCGAAGGCGCCACGAAACGGCGACGCGGCGACCCGGGAGACGATCCGCGTCGCCGGGCTCCGGGCCACGCCCCAGCGCCTCGCCGTCCTCTCCGTCATCGCGCGAGCCGGGGGCGCCCATCTGAGCGCCGACGACGTCTGGCTGAGGCTCCGCCAGGGGAGCGGCGAGATGGACCGCTCCACCGTCTACCGGGTGCTGGCCGATCTCACCGGGGCGGGGCTCCTCGAGCAGGTGCGGCTCGGGGACGGCGTCTCGCGCTTCGAGATCCAGGAGGTCGCCCACCACCACGCCGTCTGCACGCGCTGCGGCGCCACCGAGGATGTGAGCGTCCCGGCGGTCCATGCACTGGCCTCCCGGTTGCGCCGCGATACCGGGTTCGTGCTCGGCCATCACCCCCTGCTCCTCCCCGGTCTCTGCGCGACCTGCGCCGCCTCACGGGATTGAACGGACCCGTTCATCGCTGAGGCGGTTCTGTGACCCCGTGATCGCAGGGGCGAAACGGGGCGCGGCCTATGGTCATTTGGTAGCTGTGCCGTCCAGCCCCGGGGTGGGGCTGGTCATCCGGAGTCACTGACGTGCAGATCGGTCAGGTCGGTCAGGGAATCTCCCGCCCCTCGCCATTCGACAGGTGGCGCCGGGGTCGTGGCGATGCCGTGCCGTCCGGCAAAGGGGGTGGACCGGTGCCGGGCGTCCCGGCGGCAGACATCCCACCGGCCCCGAGGCGTGCGGTGAACCTCACCGTCATGACGAACGACGAGATCGAGCGTCACCTGACCGGGCTGTTCGGCCGCCGCGGATACACGGTGTGGCCGGTGCCCAGCCGGGGTGAGGTGGCCGCCGCCATCCTCATCTGCAGGGGTGAGCAGGGTGTCGTCGTCCAGGTCAAGCGCTGGAACGCCGCGCTCGGACCGGAGGTCATCCGCGCCGTCGTCGCCGCTGTCCAGTACCACGCCGGCACCCTCGGCCGGCTCGGCTGCTCGCAGATCGGCGGCATGGTCGTCAGCACTGCGACGTTCAACGACGAGGCCCGCGAGATGGCCGCCGCGTCCGGGGTCCTGCTCTGGGATCGTCCCGAACTGGAGGCCCAGATCCAGGCCGACCTGGCCCGGCCAGGTGGCGCCGACCCGCGAGGCGGTCGGGCATAGACCTCTGGCGCGCCCGCGTGGTGGCCTGACTGAAGGGAGCCGCGCCTCCGCGGCCGGTTACCCTCCGGCTCCGATCCGGCCCGTCGACGGCTCCGTCATCGCCTCCGGGTCGAGCAGCTCGTCGAGCTCCTCTTCGGTGAGGGTGGTCTGCTCACGGGCGACCTCGCGTACCGTGCGGCCGCTGGAGAACGCCTCCTTGGCGATGCGGGCGGCGCTGTCGTAGCCGATCCGGGGTGCGAGCCCGGTGCAGGTCATCAGGCCGCGCTCCACCAACCGGGGACCGTTCCCGGTCGAGGTGATGCCGTCCACCGCCTGGGTGGCGAAGTTGGCGGCCGCGGTGGCCAGGATGGCGATCGACTCCAGGAGGTCGTAGGCGGCCACCGGCATCATCACGTTGAGCTCGAGCAGGGAGCCGGCCGCGCCCGCGAAGGCGATGGTCGCATCGTTGCCCACCACCTGCGCGGCCACCATGGTGAGCGACTCGGCGATGACCGGGTTGACCTTCCCGGGCATGATGGACGACCCGGGCTGCACCTCTGGCAGGGCGATCTCAGCGATACCTGCTCGTGGGCCGCAGGCGAGCAGGCGGATGTCGGCGGCGATCGCGTAGAGGGAGACGGCGACGCTGCGCAGGGCGCCATGGGCGGCGACCACTCCGTCCAGGGTCCCCTGGGCCTGGAAGTGGTTGTCGGACTCCCGGAAGGGGAGGCCGCAGCTCGCGGCGAGCCCGGCGATGACCTGTCCGGCGAACTCGGGATGGGAGTTGACCCCGGTGCCCACGGCGGTCCCCCCCAGGGCCAGCTCGCAGAGCTCGTCGAGCGCTTGGCGGCAGCGGCGCCCGGCCCGCTCCACCTGCCCCGCCCAGCCGAGGAACTCCTGGCCGAGGCGGATCGGGGTGGCGTCCTGGAGGTGGGTGCGGCCGGTCTTGACGATCGGCCAGAGCTCCCGGCTCTTGGTCCGGAGCGATGCCTCCAGGACCTCGAGCGCGGGGAGGAGGTCGCGGGACAGCGTGACCGCGCCGGCGACGTGGATGGCGGTGGGGATGACGTCGTTGGACGACTGGCAGAGGTTGACGTGGTCGTTGGGGTGGACCGGGGTGCGCGATCCCAGGGTGCCGCCGAGCAGCTCGATCGCCCGGTTCCCGATCACCTCGTTGGCATTCATGTTGGTGGAGGTGCCGCTGCCAGTCTGGAAGACATCGACCACGAACTCGGCGTCGAACCTGCCGTCCGCCACCTCCTGCGCGGCTTGCGCGATCGCCTCACTCAGGCGGCGGTCGAGCAGCCCCAGCTCGGTGTTGACGAGCGCGGCCTCTCGCTTGATCAGACCGAGGGCCCGGATGAAGTCGCGGGGGAGACGCAACGGGCTGATCGGGAAGTTGAGCTTGGCCCGCATCGTGCTGGCGCCGTAGTAGGCGCCGGCCGGAACCTCCAGCTCACCCATCGAGTCGCGCTCGCGGCGGGAGGCGGGGGGGCCGCTCTCGGCCATCAGCGCCGCTCGGTCTCGGGGACGATCATCTCGAACTCTGCTCCCTTGCCCGGCTCCGATCGNNCTGCCCGGAACCTTGCGGTGGCGTTCGGCCACCGAGCGGTAGTACTTCTCGAAGAGCCTGTCCGCTTCCTCGGGGGCGAAGCCCGAGCCCTGGTCGCGCACCGCGATGTGGATCTTGTCGTTTTCCTGCCAGCCCCGGATCGTGACGGTGGAGCCGTCGGGGGCGTGCTTGACGGCGTTGCCCAGGATGTTGGTCAGTGCCAGCGTCAGCCGCCGGCGATCTCCCCGGAAGGTGACGTCCGGCGCCACGTCCTGGGCCACCGTGCAGTCCCGGAGCTTGGCCTCCATCATCACCGTCTCGATGGCCCCAGCGACCAGGTCGGTGAGGCCGATCGGCTCGATGGTCAGCTTGTCGTCGGGGTCCTCCAGCCGGGAGAGCTCGGCGAGCGCGTTGACCATCCGCACCATCATCTCGGTGCTCGCCGTGATCCCGTCGATGGCCACTGTCGCGGTGTCCGGCATCTGGCCGAGCATCCCCGTCGAGAGCAGCTGGCCGTAGCTGTTGAGGATCGTGAGTGGCCGGCGCAGCTCGTGCATGGTGATGGAGAGCGAGGTTCCCCTGGCGCTGCTCGCCGTGGTCATCGCCGAGACCTGCTGGGCGAGCCGCCGGGCCACCGTCACGGTCAGCCGGGTGGCGATGACGGCCAGATCCTCGGCGGCGTCCAGGGCGAGCGAGAGCTGGGACTCGGTGTCGAGGCCCGCCTCGACCGCCACCTTGGCCGTGGCCGGCCGGAGCGCGGCGAGGTGGAGCAGAGCCTTCTCCAGGTGCTGGTCCAGCTCGAACGCCCTGTCAAAGTCGACCTCGTAAAAGGCCATCAGCGGCCCCAGGTCGTCGGCGGAGAGGGCTACCAGGACGGCGCTCAGGAATTGGCGTGGGCCCCGGGTACCGCCCCCCGTGCGCTGCTCGGGCGCGCTGCCCTGGAGCTGAGCCCAGACCTCGGCGACGCGCTCGGAGTGGGCGGCGAGGAAGTCGGCGAGCTGGCCAGTCATTGCCCCGCCGAGTGTACACGCGCCTGGAGCGAACGGCTGTGACGGTGCGGGTGAGAGGCTTTGGGTCTCCGCTGGGCCTGACACTGCAGTCCGGGCGTCGCGAGCGGCCCTTGAGGCCGGCCGCCTCAGAGGGCGCGGGGCACGACTGAATGGGCTGCGCCTGCGGGCAGGCCGCCGAGCGCCAAGTGCGCGGTTCCGCCCTCCGGTTACTCCCGAGCCGGCTCGTAGAAGAGCATCTGATTGGCCTGGAAGTGGAGGTCGATCTTGGTGGTCGGCCCGTTCCGGTTCTTCTCCACCAGCAGCTCGGTCACCGACTTGTCGATGTCGTCCTTGTGCATTCCCGGACGGTAGAGGAACAGCACGACGTCCGCGTCCTGCTCGATTGAGTTATGGACTACTATGTCATTTACAATAAAGTTGTGCAGGCCCTCCACCGTGATGTCAAACACGTCCTCGATGCCAACAGACTCGACGTCCGACACGGCGTCCCAATAGACGTCACTTTCGGACAGTCTGAAGAGCTCCTCGCTCTCAACGATGGTGGCCACCTGGCTGGCTCGGGCGCGACTGAGCCCGTTCGCGAGAAGAGCGCTCCCGTTGTAGTGGGTGCCCATGGCTGCCTGAAGGGTGCGCCGGGTCATTTCAGCTGCCTTCATGGCAGGCAGCACCACCGCTCTCCAGGGGGCGGACGGGACGATGTCGCGGTTCGGGTTCCTCTCCGTGCGATCGAGGCGATCGGCGATCCGGGCGATGTGGTCGTCGGCGCCGGGGCGCAGGCCGCCCACTAGGGCGATGAATCGCAGGAGGTCGTCCCCCCCCGAGATCCTGACGTGGTATTGGTCGCGACCCTTGCCGCTCTGGCTGACCCTGCGGATATGTGACGCGATGTTGAGCTGAAGGAGCAGCGATCGGACCCCGTAGCCCAGGGCTCGGCTGCTGGTCGCGTAGTACACGCCCGGCACATAATCCATCGATTCGGACATGTGGATGCAGCCGTCGGTCGCCCAAAGGTGACGCAGGAACGTTCCGATCCCACTGACGGTCTGGGAGAAGACGGCGTCCGGAACGTGCTTCTCGTACGAGCGCAGCCCGAAGACGCCGAGCCTGTCCAGCCAGGCGGCGATGGGGTTGCGGCGGCCATGGGTCAGCCGCTGCGCCGAGCTGAGGTACACCTGGTACCAGCTCCGCTCGGCATTGATCCTCGGGGCGACCTCCGTCCCGAACACTCGAGTGGCCAGGTCGGCCACCAGCTCCGCCAGCTCGCGGTCCTTGGTCGTGTACTGGATGACATGCCGGGGGAGGGTGCAGCCGTCGCCGATCAGATGACCGAGAAGGGCGAGCTCGTCATCGGTCATCGTGGCATGGTCTCCGCTCGGGAGCCAGCGCGGCGTGGCGAGGTGGGTTCCCGGGGCGAGTTCGTCGAGCCGCTTCCACCCCTCCACGGTGAGGAACTGATGGTTGGCCGAGGCCCGGATGGTGCGCCCCGACCGGAGCTCGAGCCGGAACACCGACTTGACCCCGGAATGGAAAGCCCGGACCGCCCGCCGCGGCTCGAGCTGCCAGGTCTCCGGGTTGAGGGCCAGCACCTCGAAGTCGCGACGATCCACCAGGTCGCGAATCGGGACGGGGCGGCACTCTCCCGCCAGCCACACCAGGCTCTCCCCGGTGAGGCAGCCCGAATCACGCAGGTCGCTCAGCTGGGGCTTGCGGTTCTCGCGGCGCTCCGACTCGCGGGAGAGCTGGGAGAGGGCGAGGACCGGGACGTGGAGCTCCTTGGCGATCGTCTTGAGCCCGCTCGAGATCTCCGACACCTCCTGGACGCGCGAGTCCTGGCGACCGCCGCGCATCAGCTGGAGGTAGTCGACAACAATCAGGTCGACCTTCTGCTGCGCCCTCATCCGCCGGGCCCGCGCCCGCAGCTCGCTGATCGGGAGCGCCGGCGTGTCGTCGATCCAGATGTTGGCCTGGGAGAGCCGGTCCATGGCGCCGGCGATCCGCTCAAAGGCGTGCGCGTCCGCCTGCCCGGTGCTGATCAGGTAGGCGTCGACCTTGGCCTCGCTGCAGATCAGCCGCTGCACCAACGCCTGCTTGCTCATCTCCAGGGAGAAGATCACCACCCGCCGCTCGGCGAGCACCGCCGCATTGCGGGCGATGTTGAGGGCGAACGAGGTCTTGCCGACGGACGGCCTGGCCGCCAGGATGATCAGCTCGCC
>PMYJ01000210.1 GCA_003170875.1 Candidatus Dormiibacterota bacterium
CGGGGTCGGCGTGGGCGTCGGCGTGGGAACCGGGGTCGGTCTCGGGGTCGGTCTCGGCGTCGGTGCCGCAGTGGGAGTGGGCGTCGGGGTCGCGGTCGGTGTTGCGGTGGGCGTCGCCGTCGGCGTCGGCCTTGCCGTCGGGGTGGGCGTCGGTGCCGCAGTGGGAGTGGGCGTGGAGGTCGGAGGGGCCGTCGGGCAGGCGGTCGTGTCCGCCGCCACCCAGCCGGACACCACGGTGTGGGTGCTGTCCAACCGGACGTCGAGCTCCGAGGGCAAGGGCGCGGTGGAGAAACGCAAGGTCATGGGATCCTGGGTTGCCGTCAAAGCCGACGACCAAGTACCTGTTGTTGTACTGATCATTGTCCGGTCGTCATACGTGAAAGGAGTCGCGGTCGGTCTGAGTGTCATCTGCCAGGCATAGGTTCCCGCCTTGGGGCTGCACAGTACCGTGAGGGTTAGGGTCGTCGCCGTCAGGGTGGCGTAGGTCGTGCCGCCCGAGCGGTGGAGGGTCGGAGCGGCGGCCACTCCCAATGCCCCGGCCACGGCCAGCGCGAGACCGCCCACGACGGCGACGGACACGGCCGAGAGACGCTGGCCGAGGCGGCGGCGGGCGAAGAGGGCTGGCGTCGCCATGGGAGATCTCCTGGTCGCCGAGTCGGGCTTATCCGGTCGCCCGTGTTCCGGCTGTTGGCGACCATGTTCATGCCCGATCGGAACCCCGGCCCGGCCCGTCTCGCGGCTTGTCACGCCGGCGCCATCCTTTCGCAACGCTGGGACCACGCCATGCAACGCAATGGTGGTTCCCGGGATCGGCCCGCTTCCGGGGCCACCTCGCGAACGCCGCGACCGTGTCGCGCGTTAGGAGACAGGCATCGTCGAGGCCTTCACCGCCCCGGCGTCCAGCTGATCCGGCTCGCAGTACCGATCCCGGTGACTGCGCGTCCGGCGACCTCAGACGGCCCGGCGCCTCCACCAGCGTCGAGCCCGCTGCCGCAGCTGGTCATCGAGCTCGTCGATGCGGCCCTGCAGCTCGTGCATCCGGGCGAGCGCCGACTGCGTGTTCTGCTCGGCGTCCTCGGCCAGGGCCATCTGCTCGTCGAGCCGGGCGCGCAGCTCGTCGGCTTGGGCGAAGGCCTCCCGAGTGCTCTCCTCGGCGCTCTCGATCGCGGAGATCTGCTGGTGGATGACCCCGATCAGGTCGCGCTCACGCTCAAAGGCGAGCCGCTCGGCGGCGGCGCGGGCATCGATCTCGAGGCGGGCGCGCTCACGCCAGTCGGCGAGGCCCCGCTCCAGCAGGGCGACCCGGGCGTCCTTCTCGACGAGCAGCTCGCCGAGCTGGGCCAGCTCGATGATCTGGTCGATCTCGTGGAGCTGGTGGGGGAGGACCGCCTGGTCGACAGCGGCCTCGATTGCAGTCCGCGAGGCGATCCGCGGCGCGGTGGTCGGGTGGCCGATCAACTCGACAACGGGGCCGTCCAAGGCGGGCGGCGCTGGAGGAGCGGCGTTGAAAGCCCGGGGCGGGCTCTCGTTCAGGGCCGACCCCTGTGGGCGTAGGCCCTCGGACGCGGGGGCGTGTGCCTGAACCGCCATGTGACGAACCTCCTGCTGCGACGTTGAGTGGGGATGAGGGACAGACGGCGTAGAGGCTACACCACCGAGGGCAGCTGTGCTCGCCGAAGAGAGGAGACCGTCCCGCGCGCTACGCTCCGGGGTTATGAACGCTCGAGATCTCGACGCCTACTGCGACGCCCACCAGCCGCGCTTCGTCGATGAATTGGTCGAATTCTGCCGTATCCCCTCGATCTCGGCCGACCCCGCCCATGCCGGCGACGTGCGGCGCAGCGCCGAGCGGCTCGCCCAGGCGGCCCGGGATGCGGGCTTCGCCACCGCGGAGCTGATCGAGACGCCCGGTCACCCGGCCGTCTACGCGGAGAGGATGGTGGACCCGGGGCTGCCCACCGCCCTCATTTACGGGCATCACGACATCCAGCCCGTCGATCCCCTGGAGGAGTGGACGTCGCCACCCTTTGAGCCGCGGATCGTCGGCGGGGAGCTGCGCTGCCGCGGCGCCGCCGACGACAAGGGCCAGGTGTGGATGCACCTCAAGGCGGTCCAAGCCCATCTCAGCACCCGCGGCGAGCTGCCGCTCAACCTCAAGCTGGTCGTGGAGGGGGAGGAGGAGATCGGCTCGGCCCACTTCGAGCAGCTCATCGAGGCGGAGGCCACCCGGTTGCGCGCCGACCTCTGTGTCGTCTCCGACACGGCGATGCACGGTCGCGGCCAGCCCTCGATCTGCGTTGGGCTGCGGGGAGTGGTCGCCCTCGAGGTGGAGGTCACGGGCCCCGCCCTTGACCTGCATTCGGGGGAGTTCGGGGGCGCGGTGCTGAATCCTCTGGAGGCGCTCTCCCGAATCCTCGCCTCGCTGCGCGACCCTGGGAGCGGGCGGGTCACCGTCCCCGGCTTCTACGACGATGTGGCGGAGCTGACCGGCGAGGAGCGGGCCCAGGTCGCGGCCGCCCCCTTCGACGAGGCCGCGTTCCGCGAGGTGGCCGGGGACGTTCCCGCCACTTTCGGCGAGAACGGCTACACCACCACCGAGCGCCGGACGGTCCGTCCCACCCTGGAGATCAACGGCGTCTGGGGCGGCTACCAGGGCCCCGGCTCGAAGACCATCATCCCGGCCCGGGCGGGGGCCAAGATCACGTGCCGCCTGGTGCCGCGCCAGCAGCCGGAGGTGATCGCGAGCCGCGTGCGGGCGGCCATCGAGGCCGCGGTCTCCGCCGCCGTCCGAGTCATGGTCACCGTGGGGGATGGCAGCCGCCCGGTGCTCACCCCGATGCATCATCCCGGGGTGATGGCGGCGTCCCGCGCCATGAAGGAGGTGTTCGGCGCCGACGCGTACCGCACCAGGGCCGGGGGATCGATCCACCCCGTCGAGATGTTTGACCGGCTGCTCGGCCTGCCCTCGGTGCTGGTCGGCTTTGGCCTTCCCGACGACCGCATCCACGCGCCCAACGAGAAGTTCGACATCGGGCAGTTCCACGCCGGGATCCAGGTGCTGACCCGGCTCTGGGATGAGCTGGCGGTCAGCCTGCCGAAGAGGGCGCACGCGGAGTCCTGAGGAACCCGGCCATCGGGTCGCGGCGACCGCCCAGCAGGGCGCAAACCCGCGCGGGTCCCGGTTCCCGCGCTCGTGCCACTTTGTCAAGGTGTCGTGACAAGGCCTCCGTCCGGCGCGTATCGTGCGCCCCGGTTGGATTGTCAATGGTGGTGGTGGATGCGATGAGCTGGCAGCCTCCCTCGGTGCCGCCCTCGGGCGGCTACGCCCCGACCCCGGGCGGCTATGGCCCGCCCCCGGGCAGCTATGCGCCGCCTCCCGGGTACCCGCAGTACCCCGCCGGCCCCTACGGCACCCCGGGCCCAGGCCCCGGCCTGGAGTACGCCTCCTTCGGGCGCCGTTTCGGCGGCTTCCTGATCGACATCCTCATCGTGGTCGTCGTCGCGACGGTGGCCTTCTTCGTTGTTTTCGGGTCGACGCTGTCCCCCTGGTTCAATCAGATCTCCGCCAACGCCAACGCAGGCCTTGCTGCCCCGCCGTTGCCTGCGCTTCCGGCGGGCGAGTTGCTGACCTTCGCCATCGTCGGCGCCGTCTTCAGCGTTCTGTATTTCGCGATCCTGGTGGCCGCCTGGGGGGGCACCCTGGGTCAGAGGGCGGTCGGACTGCGCGTGGTCTGCCAGGAGGATGCCACCAAGAACCTTCCCATGGGGCGGGCCGTGCTGCGCGCGATCATCTGGTGGGGACCGGCTCTCCTCTTCTGGTCTCTCGCCCTCCGGGACATCGCGAGCCTGGTGGCGTTCCTCGCCCTGCTCTGGGTGGCCTGGGACCCCCGGAAGCAGGGGCTGCACGACAAGCTCGGCCGGGCCGTGGCGGTGAGGCAGGGGCTGCCTCGGGTGACGGCCTTCGGCCCGCCTGCGTACCCGTACGCCGCTCCGGGCTACCCGACCGCG
>PMYJ01000224.1:0-4180 GCA_003170875.1 Candidatus Dormiibacterota bacterium
ATCCTGGACCAGCGGACCGTCCTCCACGACCGTGCCCAGGAGCTGCAGACCGAGCTGATGGAGCTGGCGCTCAATGGCGCCGGCCCGGCCGGGATCGTCGACCGTCTCTCCGAGCTGCTGGAGCTCGCCGCCGCCTGGCAGGACGAGTCGGGCGAGCTCCGCCACGAAGCTGGAGCCATTCCCGCGACCGTGGCGGCCGATCCGTGGACCGCGGAGATGCCGGCGGTGCGCCGCTTCGCGGACTCCTCGGTGGTCCTCGCGGCCAACCCTCCCGTCCGCGAGTTCTCGGTGGGCGCTCCGGGGTTTGCCCGGGTGGTGGCTCCCATCCCGCTCCGCGACGGCATCGGCGGCTTCATCTCCGTCCTGGGAGCAGAGGGGGACCTGGGCCAGCTCGCCCGGCTCGGCTGCGCTCGGGCGGCATCGGCCTGCGCCATCGAGCTGGACCGGGAGCGGGCCGTCCTCGCCGCCCGTGACGACCTGGAGGGCGAGTTCGCCACCGCGCTCCTCACCGGCGCCTACGGCTCCGAGGCGTCGATGCTGGAGCGGGCGCGCCGGGCCGGCGCCTCGCTGGGTGACGAGTCCGTCGTCATGGTGGTGCGGCCGTCCGCCCGCCATGCGGCTCCCGCCCCCCAGGGTTGGCCCGAGAGCGGGGTCCGCTCGGTCCAGCGCTGGGCCCAGCGGCGCGAGCTGCCGGTGCTCGCCGCCGCTCATCAGGGCGCGGTGGCCGTGATCGCCGGCGCCGGCCTCCTTGACCTTCGGCGGGCGGCCGCGGAGCTCGCCGCCGATTGCCGCTCGGCGGTAGGGGGTGTCCCTGTCGCGGTCGGCATCGGCCGCCCCAAGCACGGGCTCGGCGGCATCCGCACCTCCCACCGCGAGGCCGAACAGGCACTCGGCATGGGGCTGAAGCTCGACGGCACCGCGACTGTGGTGTCCTTCGCCGACCTCGGCCTCCACCGCCTCCTCTATTCGATGGCCCAGCACCCCGAGGTGCACGAGTTCTATCGGGACAGCATCGGCGCCCTGATGGACTACGACGAGAAGGGGGGAGGGGATCTGCTGCGCACCCTCGACGCCTTCTTCCGGTGCCACGGCTCTCCCACCGAGACCGCTCAGCGGCTCAAGCTGCACCGCAACACCGTCCTCTACCGGCTCCGGCGCATCGAGGAGGTGGGACGTCTCCGCCTCAACGATCCCGACACCCGGCTCAATCTCCAGCTCTGCCTGCGCATTCGCGACGTCCTCCAGGCTTCGGCGTGACTGGTGCGGGTAAGCCCGTCGCCCTACGGGTGTTGGGCGTCGCGCCCATCCCCGGACATCCCCCGGTGGGACACGAAGACCCTAGCCGGCCCGGACCGCCGGTCCCTAGGGTTGGCGGGATGCGGCTCGCTCCCGGCACGGAATCGGCGAGGCCGGCGGAAACCAACGCCTCGATGCCTCGTGTTCGCGTGGCGGGACGGACGGACGCCGGGCCCTGCCGCGAGAACAACGAGGACGCGGTGCTCGTCCGCAGTGAACCGGATTCCGGTTTTCACGTCTTCGCGGTCGCCGACGGCCTGGGCGGTCATCGAGCCGGGGAGGTCGCCAGCCAGATGGTCGTCGAAACCCTGGCCCAGGGGCAACCGGGGCTTGATCGCCCCGAGCGCTGGCTTCGCCAGGCGTTCAACGCCGCCAACCTGGCGATCTGGAATCACTCGCAGACCCATCCGGAGGCGTTCAACCTCCAGTCCACCGCCACCGCCCGGGTGCTCACCTCCAGCGAAGCCCTGCTCGGCCATGTCGGGGACTGCCGGGCCTGGTTCGCCTGGAACAGCCGCCGTCTCGGGCGGCCCGCCCGGGTGCAGCACCCCCACCCGTCGGCCATCGCCTCGTAACCCGAGGGGCGCGCGAGCGCCCACCGCTTCTCCTCCACACGGCCGCTCTCCTGGCCCTCCCCGCTCATCGGGGGAGGGCCGGAGGGTGGTTTTCTTGTGCGTTTCGCACAAGAAATGGGGCACCCTTTTAGTGCGCCGCGCACCCTGTCCTCGCCGGGTCAACTCGGCTAGGTTGGGCGCCGCAGGATCAGGTCTGGCACGGAGATCTTTCTTTGCGACTAATTGCGCGCGTCCGCGCCGGCGGCAGCTTGGCCATCGCCGGAGCCACCTTTCCGATCGTCACCCACGCCGCCACGCAGACGGCGGGCCAGAGCGCGGGTGTCGCCGTCGACACCGTCTGGGTGATCCTCGCCGGGATGCTGGTCCTCTTCATGCAGGCCGGCTTCGCCATGCTCGAGGTCGGCTTCTCCCGGATGAAGAACGTCGGCACCGTGGTGGCCAAGATCATCGTCAACCTCTCGATCAGCTCGATCATGTGGTGGGGCGTCGGCTTTGCCCTCGCCTTCGGCGCCGGGAGCGGTTTCCTCGGTCATCTGATCGGCGGCGGCGCCGGTTTCTTCCCCTCGTTCACCCCGGGTTCGACGCTGGATCTCCCCGCCCTCCACGGGTCGGACGTCCCCGCCGCGGCCAAATTCTTCTTTGAGTTCGTCTTCTGCGCCATCTCCCTCGCGATCGTCTGGGGGACGATGCTGGAGCGGACCAAGTTCATCGTCTACATCCTCTTCGCCGTCCCCTTCGCCGGCTTCATCTACCCCCTGATCGCCCACTGGGTGTGGGGCGGCGGCTGGCTGGGGGCCGGCCTCGGCGTCCAGGACTTCGCCGGATCGGGCGTCGTCCATCTCACCGGCGCCACCGCCGGCTTCGCCGGGCTGCTCCTCCTCGGGCCGCGCATCGGGAAGTACGGCCGCGACGGCAAGCCCAACGCCATCCCGGGGCACAACATGCCGCTCGCCCAACTGGGCGTGCTCATCCTCTGGTTCGGGTGGATGGGCTTCAACCCCGGCTCCACCTTCCAGGCCCTCAACCTGCACTTCGCCGACGTCCTCATCGTCACCAACCTGGCGGCGGCCGCCGGGGCGCTGTCCGCCATGACCGTCATCTACTTCCGGCAGAAGAGCCTCGACGTCGGCATGATCGGCAACGGCGCGATCGCCGGGCTGGCCGCCATCACCGCTCCCTCGGGATTCATCCAGCCGTGGGCGGCCCTCATCGTCGGTGCCGTCGCTGGGGTGATCGTCGTCTTCGGGGTCTACTTGATCGACAAGTTCATCGACGACCCCCTCGGCGCCCTCTCCGCCCACGGGCTGGCCTGCGTCTGGGGCCTCCTCTCCTGTGGCCTCTTCGCCGACCCCCTGCTCGCCAAGGTCGACGGCGCCGGCCGGGGCGGGCTCTTCTACACCGGGAACTGGGCCCAGCTGGGCGCCCAGGCGGTGGCGGTGGTCTCCATCTTCGCGACCGTCTTCTGCCTCTCCTTCGGTCTCTTCTGGATGATCAAGAAGACGGTGGGGTTGAGGGTGAGCGAGCGCGACGAGATCGAGGGCCTCGACATCAGCGAGCACGGCATGTGGGGTTACCCGGAGAGCTTCATGCCGGTGCCTGGAGGGGCCTATATTCACCCTGACGCTATTGCCGGGGCGACGCGCCAGCTTCTCGCCCCGGTCTCAGGAGAGACGACGACATGAGGAAGGTGGAGGCCATCATCCGGCCGGACCGGCTCCAGGCGGTCCAGGACGCCCTCGATACCCTGGGGACGTCCGGGCTGACCATCACGGAGGTGCTGGGCTGCGGCCGCCAGCGTGGCTACACCGAGATGTACCGGGGCACCCGCATCCACATCTCCCTGCAGCGGAAGGTCAAGGTCGAGGCGGTCGTGGTCGACTCCAGGGTCGAGGCGGTGGTCGAGGCGATCGCCGCCGCCGCCCGCACTGGCGAGATCGGCGACGGCAAGATCTTCATCCTCCCCGTCGAGGAGGCCGTGCGCATCCGGACCGGGGAGCGGGGCGACGTGACCATCCACCACCTCGAGCCCGAGCACTGGGGCCACTGACCGAGCGGCAGCTCCCGGGCATGCCGGTGCTGCGCCTCTCCTCACCCCAGCGCTGAGCGCGCGGGGCGTCGCCTGCCGTCGAGTCGCGGCTGGTCGAGCGTCGGGGCATAACCGCGCACCCCGGCAGCCCAGCTCGCGCACAACCTGAGTGGTTGAGGGCTTGTGCCAGACGCACATATAAGCGGGTTAGCCATGGCTAATACGATGGCACCACATATCAGCGTCCAGACCGGACGGCACGGGGAGGTTCTGATCTGATGCT
>PMYJ01000224.1:4268-5365 GCA_003170875.1 Candidatus Dormiibacterota bacterium
GCCAACAGCCTGGAGATGCAGGCGCAGATCCCGCTCCTCAACGGGTTGATGCCGCCGCTCCGGTTCCCGCTCAGCTCGATGGTCTATTTCCAGTTCGTCTTTGCGGCGATCACGGTGATCATCCTGGGCGGCTCGCTGCTCGGCCGGATCAGCTTCAAGGCCTGGGCCCTGCTGGTCCCGCTCTGGATCACCCTGGTCTACTCGGTCGGCGCCTTCAGCATCTGGGGCGGCGGCTGGCTCTCCCAGATGGGAGCGGTGGACTTCTCGGGTGGCTACGTCATCCACGTGGCGGCGGCCGTCTCCGGCTTCACGGCGGCGGCGGTGATCGGTCCGCGGCTGCTCCGCGACCGGCAGCACACCTCGCCCAGCAACCTGATCATGGCGGTGGCCGGCGGCGGCCTGCTCTGGCTGGGCTGGAGCGGCTTCAACGGCGGTGACCCGTATTTCGCCAACATGGACGCGGCGGCGGCCATCCTCAACACCCACCTCTGCACGGCCACGGCGCTCTGCACCTGGGTGATGTGGGACGCCCTCCGGTTCAAGAAGGTGAGCGTCGCCGGGGCCATCAACGGGATGGTGGCCGGCCTGGTGGCGATCACCCCGGCGGCCGGTTTCATCGACGGCTACGCCGCGCTCGTGCTGGGCGTGCTGGCCGGCACCCTGCCCTGGATCACCATCAACGTCGCGCCCCGGTTCGCGCTCTTCCGGCGGGTGGACGACACCCTGGGGGTCATCCACACCCACGGCGTGGCCGGGGCGATGGGCGGCCTCTTCACCGGTGTGATGGCCGACCCGCACATGCTCGAGTACCTGGGCATCAAGGGCACCGCGAACTCAGCGGTCACTGGGCTCTGGTACGGCAACCCGCACCAGCTCCTGGTCCAGTTCTACGCCCTGCTCTTCATCATCGGGTACGACGCGGTGGCGACCTTCATCATCGTCAAGCTGATCGGTCTGGTGGTGCCGCTGCGGGCACCGGATGCCCACCTCGAGGCGGGCGACCAGCTGATCCACGGCGAGGTCGCGGTCGACCTGGAGCCCTACCCCGGGGCACCCCACCTCCCCGTTCCGGCCGTGGCCGGGGCCACCTGAACGTG
>PMYJ01000232.1 GCA_003170875.1 Candidatus Dormiibacterota bacterium
GAGCTGGTCAACGACGTCCTCGACCTCTCCAAGATCGAGGCCGGACGGATGGAGCTGGCCTACGACCGCTTCCGGGTGGTGAACGCCGTGCGCGAGGTCCACAACGTCATCCGCTCTCTGAGCGAGCGCCGGGACATCGACCTGGCGATCACCGTCGAGCCCGAGGACCTGGAGGCTCGGGCCGACAAGAGCAAGTTCAAGCAGATCCTCTACAACCTCCTCTCCAATGCAATCAAGTTCACCGCCCAGGGCGGCAGGGTCTGGGTTTCCGCCCGGCCCGAGAACGGCTGGCTGGTGGTCGACGTCGGTGACACGGGGGTGGGCATCCCGAAGGAGTACCACGAGCGGATCTTCGACGAGTTCTACCAGCTGGATAGCGCGACCACCCGTCAGGTCGAGGGTACCGGCCTCGGTCTCTCGCTGACGCGCCGCCTCGTGGAGCTCCACGGCGGGGACATCCGGGTCGATTCAGAGGTCGGTCGAGGCTCGGTCTTCACCTTCCAGCTCCCGCTCCTCGGGATGGAGCCCCAGAACGGGCGGGCCCACAACCGCATCCTCCTCGTGGAGGACAACGCGAGCAGCCGTCAGCTGGCCAGGATGGTCCTGAACGGCAGCGGTTTCGACGTGGATGTGGCCTCCGACGGGGCCGAGGGGCTCCAAAAGGCCCGGGCGACCCTCTACGACCTCGTCCTGATGGACGTCGAACTCCCCGATATGGACGGACTCACCGTCACGCGAATGCTAAAGTCCGATCCCAAGACCGCCGACGTCCCCGTCGTCGCTCTCACCGCCAATGCCATGAAAGGTGACGAGCAGGAAGCGCTCGCCGCGGGTTGTTCGGGGTACATCAGCAAGCCCATCGAGGTAGCGAGCTTCGTGCAACGCATCGCAACGTACCTGGAGCCGGCAGCATCATGACCGCCGGCGGCAAGACCATCCTGATCGTCGAGGACGACCCGCCCAGCCGGGAGGTGGTCCGCCTCGCCGTGAGCGCCCAAAACCACACCCTCATCGAGGCCGCCACCGGCCTGGAGGGCCTGCAGGCAGCACGGGAGCAGAACCCCGACCTGATCATCCTCGACGTGAACCTGCCCGGGATGAGCGGTCTCGACGTCTGCCGGAGGCTCCGCTCCGAGGGGTCTCGGGTCCCCATCCTCATGCTCACCGCCAAGGCCGACACCATCGACGTGGTGGTGGGGCTGGAGCTTGGTGCCGACGACTACGTCACCAAACCCTTCGAGGTCCGGGAGCTGATGGCGCGCATCGGAGCCCACCTCCGCCGCAGCGAGATCTCCTCCCAGGAGCAGCCCCGCGATCGCTTCGAGTTCCCGGGCCTGACCATCGACCTGGGAAGGCGCCAGGTGTTCCGGGACGGCGAGGAGGTCAACCTCACCCTCACCGAGTTCAACCTCCTCGCTCTGCTGGCATCTCGCCCGGGCCAGGTGATGAGCCGGGGAGAGTTGCTCCGCCGGGTGTGGGGCTACGAGGTCGAGATCGAGACCCGCACCGTCGACGCCCACGTCTACCGGCTGCGCCGCAAGATCGAGCCCGACGCGGAGAAGCCCACCTACATCCACTCGGTGCCGGGGATCGGATACCGCTTCAGCGGGTAGCCTCCGGAGTAGACGGAGGCGCGGGGGTGGTGCTGCGCTCGGCCCGGCTGTCGGCGCGGCTTGACTGCCGCGCCGCACCCTCCGCTCGGCGGCGTTGCAACCGCCACCTGCGCAGAGCCTCGCTTCGCATGCACCCCCGCGCCTCCTTCGCGGCATCCGCATCGCGAGGGAGGAGAGGCGTGCGCCCTACGGGCGCACGGATCTCAATATATGAAGCCGACGATGCGGGGGTCGTTCGCCTGGATCGTCCGCTGGTCGATCACCCCCCACCCGTCGTAGTTCATCTCCGAGATCGCGAAGCTACCGTCCGGGTTGACGCTGTCGACGAAGCCGACGTGACCGTCGAACGAGTACCCGACGCCCTCGAAGACGACCACGGCACCGGCGACCGGGACCTCGCCCTCGGGACGCGACCAGCGGGCGTTCGGCCACCACTCGCCGGCGTTGCCACTCCAGGTGATGGCGCGCCGCGTCGCCACGTAGTAGGTGCACTCGCCGTACGGGAAGCTGTCTCCCCCGTGGCTCGGCGGTACCTCGGGGATGCCGGCGACGGCCGTGGGGATGAAGGCTGCGGGGTTCAGGGATCCCTGGGGGGCGTCTGCGAGCGGGACCTGCAGGTAGCTCCCGCCCGCGAGGGGGGCGTCCTCCTGGAGCACGTTGTAGGCGAGGAGCACTGTGGGGTCGATGCCCAGCCCCGCCGCGAACTGGCTGGGCGACTCACCGCTCTGCACCAGGACCAGGGCTCCTGGCCCCGGCGGGAGCAGCACCGGCGAGCCGGCCTGCGGCTCGACGCCCGGGCCGTAGCCATTTGCCCAGACGATCGACGCGGGGTTGCGGTCGTAGCTCGCCGCCAGGGAATCGATGGTCGCGCTCGCCGGGGCCATCACGGTCAGCGCTGGGCCGGCCGGCGCGGTCTGATCCGCCGGGGCACCCTCGATGACGGCGTTGAGGACCTGAGCGCTCGGAGCCGCCGAGGTCAGCGACGCTCCCACCGGCAGCCGCGGTGCGATGACAGGGAGCAGGAGGGCGATCAGGAGCACCCACGCATGCCGCAGCAACCGATGGCGAAGCCCGCGGATGGCCATCCTCCCCGGATATCCCCTTGCGGCTGGTTTGGTGTTTTGGGGCACCGCGACAGCGGGCGGACGCTAACAGAGTCGCCGCGGAGTCGTCAAAGGAACCTGATAGTACCGCTATCACGTCCAACTGCTGGGGTCCTGGTATATTCGGTACCGAAGTTGACCCGGATGTCAGCTGTGGAGCGGAAGGAGCCTCCAGTCGTGCCTGACCTTTCCCACGTGGGTCGACGCTACCTTGCGCCCGGTCAGGTGGTGAGCGCCGAGCGGGTCGCGGACTACGCGTCGGCCGTCAGCGGTGCCGGCGAGGTGTACTTGCCCGGGTCGGTGCCGCCCACGTTCGCGGCCGTCTACTGCCTGCTCCCGTCCCTCGCCGAGGTGCTGGCGGACGCGGAGCTCGGCATCGAGCTGGCCGGTCTTATCCACGCCGAGCAGAGCTTCGAGTGGCCGGTGCCGGTGCGGCCGGGTGATGTGGTCGTGGCGTCGGCCGAGGTCGCCTCGGTGGAGAGCAAGAGGGGGATGACCTTCGTGACCCTGGAGCTCGCGGCGACCAACCAGTCCGGCGACACCGTCTGCCGGGGACGCTCTCTGCTCCTCCTTCGCGGTGCTGGGCGATGACCGCCCCCGGAGCAGGGCAGGAGGCGCGGCCCGGCGACGAGATGACGCCCCTCTCCCGCACCGTCAGCCAGGCGCAGATCGACGCCTATGCGGACGCGTCGGGAGATCACAACCCCATCCACGTCGACCCGGAGTTTGCCCGCTCGGTCGGGCTGCCTGGGACGATCGCTCATGGGATGCTCGACATGGCCATCCTCGGTGAGGCCGTCGGCCGCTGGGCGGGCGCCTACGACCGGGTCGCCGAGCTCGCCTGCCGGTTCTCCAAGCCGCTTCTGCCGGGCGATACCGTCACCTGCACCGGGCGCGTGGTGTCGGTGGACCCGGCGGCCGGCACCGCGACCCTGCAGCTCGAGGCCACCTCCAGCCGGGGGGATCGGGTCCTGACCAACGGCCGGGCGGTGGTTCGCCTGGCCGGCTGAGGGAGTCCCCGGCCGTGCCGCTGGATTTCAGCCTGACCACCGAGCAGGAGGAGATCCGCCGTCTCGCCCACCAGTTCGCGGTGAAAGAGATGCGCCCTCGCGCGGCCCAGTACGACGAGGACGAGGAGACCCCCTGGGAGGTCATGCACAAGGCCCACGAGCTGGGCCTTGACGCCTCCGCCGCCTTCCCCGCGGAATACGGCGGTGGCGGTGTCGACTTCATCACCGAGCTGATCCTCACCGAGGAGCTGTCCTGGGGTGACGCGGGGATCGCCGTCTCCATCCAGGGGACCGGGCTCTGCGGAGCGGCCATCGTCGCTATGGGCACCGAGGCGCAGAAGACGAGGTACATCGGCATGCTCGCCGACCCCGAAACCCTGAGGATCGGGGCGATGGGTCTGACCGAGCCGAACTCCGGCTCTGATGCCCTGGCTCTGGAGATGACCGCTCGCAAGGTCGACGGCGGCTGGGTCCTCAACGGAACCAAGCAGTTCTGCACCAATGGCGGCATCGCCGACCTGCAGGTGGTCTTCGCGACCACCGACCGCTCCCTCGGCCCCGCGGCGATCGGCGGCTTCGTCATCGAAAAGGGCAACCCCGGGATGCGCCAGGGGCGCAAGGAGAAGAAGATGGGGGTCCGGGCCTCCCACACCGCCCAGGTGATCCTCGAGGATTGCCTTGTCCCCGAGGAGGCGCGCCTCGGCACCGAGGCGGACGGCACCGAGACAGGGCCGGGTGCGGTCGGGGCCCTCAGAACGCTCGAGGCCACCCGTCCCCAGGTGGCCGCCGGGGCTCTCGGGATCGCCAGGGCGGCATTCGAGTTCGCCCGCGACTACTCCCTCGAACGCCAGGCCTTCGGCAGGCCGATCGCCCGGCACGAGGCGATCGCCTTCAAGCTCGCCGATATGGCCACCGAGATCGACGCCGCCCGGATGCTGATCTGGCGGGCGGGGTGGATGATCGCCGAGGGCCTCCCGCTAAGCCGCGGCGAGGGGTCCATGGCCAAGCTCTACGCCGGCGACATGGCGATGCGCGTCACCACCGAGGCCGTCCAGGTGCTCGGCGGGTACGGCTACATCAAGGAATACCCGGTGGAGCGTTTCATGCGCGACGCCAAGATCTATCAGATCTGGGAGGGGACGGCCGAGATCCAGCGGCTGGTGATCTCGCGCTGCATCCTCGGCGAGCGGCCACCGATCCCGCCCCCCGCGTCGGCGCGCTAGCTCCGCTGCCCACGAGGCAGGCCGCCATCACCATAATCGGAGCGGGCCGACCCGACCTGGAGGTAGCGATGTTCGATCTGAGCGGCAAGGTGGCGGTGGTGACCGGCGGCTCCCGCGGGCTGGGGCGCGCCGACTGCCTGGCCCTCGCCCAGGCCGGGGCCGACGTGGTGGTCACCGACATTCTCCTCGAGTCCGACCCCGAGCTCCAGCGGGTGGCCGAGGCCTCGCAGTCGGCTCTGGCCCAGCTCTTCACGTCCCACAACGTGGTCTACGCGGAGCACACCAGCGACGAGATCCGGGCCATGGGCCGGCGCTCGATGGCGATCAAGATGGACGTCACCGACCGTGACCAGGTGGCCACGGTCTTCGCCGAGGTCAAGCGCGAATTCGGCTCGATCGACATTCTGGTCAACAACGCCGGCACCCTCGATCACGTGGGTCAGATCGAGGACCAGAGCGACGATTTGTGGGAGCGCGACCTGCGCGTCAACCTCACCGGCGCCTACAACTGCACCAAGGCGGCGTGGCCCTACATGCGACAGCAGAACTGGGGTCGCATCATCTTCATGTCATCTGTGGCAGGAACTCTCGGAGGTTTCGGTCAGGCGTCGTATTCCACGACCAAGGCCGGCCTCAACGGGCTGGGCAAGTCGATGGCGCTGGAGGGGGCTCGCTTCGGCATCACCAGCAACATGATCGCCCCCGGCATCATCGCCACCGAGGCGTTCACCGCCGGCAACCCGCGGATGAACGAGCGCATGGTGCTGCGTACGGCGATGCGCAGCATGGGCGAGCCGGAGGATGTGGCCGCTCTGGTCGTCTTCCTGGCCTCCCCCGAGGCCCGCTACATCACTGGTCAGGTCATCCACGTCGGAGGCGGGATCGACCTCTTCGTCTATTGACCGCCGCACTGACCGTCAGCCTCGACTACCAACCCGCCGCCACCGGGCCCTTCCTCTGGCAGGCGTTCGACATCGCGGCGGTGACCTCGGACCTGGCGGCGATCGCGCGAGCGGGGTTCCGGGAGGTCCGCGTCGGGCTGGCCTGGGACAGCTTCATGCCCGATGCTCGCGGGGTCGACCCCCGAAGGATGGGCGAGCTCGACACGCTGCTCCGCGTCGCCGGCACCCACGGCATGGGGATCGTCCCGGTGCTCTTCATCCAGACTCACGGCGACTGCGTCTTCCTGCCCAGCCGGGCGGTGAGGCGGGACGCCCGCCGGCGCGGGGTCCGCGTGCTGAGCGAGGGCATGCCCGAACCCGGAGGNNCTTCGCCAATCATCCCGCGCTTGCCGCTTGGGACCTCGGCGACGATCCGGCGAGTGTCCTCCGACCGCGGCGAGTTCCTGACCTGGCCAGCTGGGTCGCACTGGCGGGGGCGCCGTTCCGGCAGCGGGGCGACCGCGTGCAGATCACGCTCGGTGCCGACGACCTCCTCCGCGGCCGCGGGGTGAGGCTCGGATCCCTCTCCGGTCTCGTCGACAGGATCGACATCGCCGTCCGCCCGGCCCAGGTGCGCCGCCTCCAGCTGTCCGAGCCGGAGGCGCTTCTCTTCGTCGCGCAGCTGGCCCAGGCACTCGCCGGTGACCAGGTCGGCCAGGTCGGCCTGTCCCTGGCGATGCCGTCGCCGGGCGACGACCTGGAGGGGACGGACGAGCCGGCCGCCGCGGCCGCCGTCGATCAGCTGGTCGAGCGCCGCACCGAGGCCGGGGTCTGCGCGCTCCGGGCGACCGGATGGAGCGATCTCCACCCGCGACTCCGCGAGCGGGCTCCCTTTGATCGCGACGACTGGCAGCGCCGCTGCGGCCTGGTGAGGCTGGACGGCGCCGAGAAGCCGGCTCTCGAGCCCTGGTCCCGGCTCGTGCGAGCTGACGTGGAGGCGCCTCCGCCCAATCCCTGGCCTCCGCACCTGGACGTCGAGGCGTACTACGCAAACCTCCCGGACAGCGTGCTCGACCTTGCCGCCGCGTGGCACCGCGAGCAGGAGGATCGGCCTGCTATCCTCGCCCGCAGCGAGGCGTGAGAACGCTTCCAACCCCCGCCTCGCTCGACACTGCGGCCGCAGCCCTGGCGCTGACCCGGGGAAGGTTCTGCGGTCGCCATCGTTTGAATATGTGATCACACGTCAGCGTCTGCCTTGGAGGGACTCGCGAAGTGACCGCTGGCCGAATCAAGAAGATCATCCCTGACCGCGGTTTTGGCTTTGTCCGCGCCGACGACGGTGCCGAGGCCTTCTTCCACCGCACCGAGGTGACCCTGGTCGATTTCGACTCGCTGGAGGAGGGAGAGGCGGTCACCTTCGAGCTCGTCGACAGCCCCAAGGGACCGCGGGTGCGCAACCTCCAGAAGAGCTCCTGACCCGGGGCGCGGTCCGCCCGCTGCGGGCCCCGACCGGCGGCGGATGGACCACCCGCGCCGATACCGGCCTGACCTCGTGCCCCTGCCGCGTGAGGCTCCCATGCTCGCGGCCGCCATACCCGGGCTGTTGCGGGTGAGACAGGACTGCGACACGATCGTACGCAACGCATGGCATCGGCACCTAAGATCGGAATTCAGCGATGCCGTTCTGGAAGAAGGAGGCCGAGCCGCCTTCCCCTTCTGACCCAGTTGTGCCCGCCGGACCTCGTCCCGTGCGCGGGGTTCTCGCCTGCTCGGAGTACGCGTGCGCTCGCCATGATGCGGCCTCGTGCGGCTACGTCGACCGGCGGGGCCGGCCGTGTCCGACCGCATGGTGCCCGGACCATCAGGTGGCGATGGAGGGTCGTGCCTTCTGCCGCCGCCATGCCCGCCTCTACGCCTCCGCCGGCGCCGCCGAGTTCCAGGTGGGGCAGTCGCTCCCCGATCTCGACAATCGCTCGCCGTCGCTGGCGGACTACGTCGGCGACGCCCTCGAGCCGCGGGTGCTCCAGTTCCTCTGGAGCCTCTGCCGTCCGGGGACCAATGACCAGGTTGGGTCGGAGCCCCTGCGGGTGGTCCATCCGGCGGGCGGCGGTTCCCGGCGATGGGACCGTACCTGGAAGATCTACGACCATACCGGCGTCATCGTCCAGGTGACGGTCGAGGCGGACGAGACCCGCGACCCCGAAGTCGACGTCAAGGTCGGGCGCAACACCGTCGGCCAGGGGGTCCCGCCCTGGATCGCGCGCCGGCGCCAGGGCCTCCCCCCGTTGGGGGCGGCCGCGGACGCCGAGGACCGCGAGCTCTTCTACGCCTCCCTCTGGCAGGCGGCGCCGGCGCAGATTGTCCTCGAGGTCGAGCAGAGCCGGAGCGCGATCGGCTACCTGGGCCGCTGAACCGCGCCGGGGGATGCCGGCCGGTCGGGTCCTGACCTCATCTCACCGAGCCGCTGCTCGGCGGCGCGCACCCGTTCCGGATCCTCCCCGCGCAGGCGGATGACCAGGTCGCGACCCTGCTGCGGGGGGTAGGAGCCGACCGCCACGTCGGGGAACTCCATCTCCAGCCGCCGCATCGGCTCGGCGAAGTCGGCCTCGATGGCACCCGGGTACCGTGACTCGACCACGGTCAGAGCGCGGCTGCCGGAGAAGAACCCGGGGATCAGCACCTCCTCGAGCACCGCCTGGAACTCGCGCGGCACCCCGGGGAGGACGAAGAGCCACCGACCCCGGGGCGCCTCCAGCTCGATGACGAGCGGGGGGGCCATGCCCCGGCGGTTGTCCAGGATCCGCCCTCCCGCCGCCATCCGGGCCATCCTCCGGTTTGCCGCGGTGGGTACCGGGCTCGCGACCCAGCCGGCGGCGTACATGCGGGCCACCATCGCCTCGATGTGACGAAGCGCTGCCGGGTCCTCCACCAGCTCGCGGCCCAGGGCCTTGGCAACCGCCGCGTGAGTGCGATCGTCCGGGGTCGGACCGATGCCTCCGGAGACGATCACCCTGGCCGCGCTCGGGTCCTCGACCGCTCTCCGCACGGTGGTGGCGATGTCGTCGACCGAGTCGCCCACCATCTCGATACGGCGGACGGGATAGCCGGCCTCAAAGAGGCGCCGCGCCGCCAGAGCTCCGTTCACGTCGGTCGTGAAGCCGCCCAGGAGCTCGTCGCCGACGATGATCAGGAGGGTCTCGGGGAGGGGCATCCCCCGATGGTGCCAGACCGGCCCCGCGCGCCGGGACTCGCTGTCGTGAGGAGTTCGCACCCGCCCCGGGACCATTGTTCCCCCGCGTCTGGGACCGACGTCCCGAGTTGGAGTGGCCATTGGTCAGAACGGGCGGGTCCCGCCGGCCGTCTGGCTACAATCCCAGCGACCACGCCAATTCCGGACGGGGCGATCGGATGTCCTGCCCGGGTTCACAGGACGGATCGATGCTTGGAATGGTGACCGAAAACGTGCTCTGGCCGGTGGCGGCCGTCGGGCTCATCGCTCTCCTGTGGGCGGTCGCGCTCATCTTCTGGGTCTTGCGTCAGCCGCAGGGCAACGACAAGATGCGCGAGATCTCCAAGGCGATCCAGGAAGGCGCTCAGGCGTACCTGATCCGCCAGTACAGCTACGTCGCCGCCATTGGCGTGGTCATCGCCGTCGCCCTGATCTTTGTGGTCTCCCTCAAGGCGGCCGTCCTCTTTCTGATCGGGGCCGTGCTCTCCGGCGCCGCCGGCTACATCGGCATGAACATCTCGGTGCGGGCCAACCTGCGCACTGCCGAGGCGGCGCGTGGCGGTGTCAACCCGGCGCTCAAGATGGCCTTCCGCGCCGGTTCCGTCACCGGGTTGTTCGTGGTCGGCTTTGGCCTGATCGGGGTNNACCATCGCCTACGCGTCCTTCGGTGACTTCACCGCGATCATCGGCTTCGCGTTCGGGGCCTCGCTGATCTCGGTTTTCGCCCGCCTGGGAGGCGGCATCTACACCAAGGCCGCCGACGTCGGCGCTGACCTGGTCGGCAAGATCGAGGCGGGCATCCCCGAGGACGATCCCCGCAACCCTGCGGTCATCGCCGACAACGTCGGCGACAACGTCGGTGACTGCGC
>PMYJ01000258.1 GCA_003170875.1 Candidatus Dormiibacterota bacterium
GCTGAGCGCCTCGGGTTGGCCACCTCGGGGCTCGCGGTCGAGGGCGCCCTGGCCAAGCTCGACCGGGTGCTGCCCGAGACCCTGCGAGACCGGCTTCGGGCGGCCCAGGAGACGCTGCAGCTCGGCCTGGGCGATCCCGACCACGAGCGTGGGCACGCGGACGGAGAGACGGTGCTGACCCTGAGCGCCGCCGCCCGCAACGGGGTCCGGCTCCGCTTCCGTTACCGCTCCTCCCGCGGCGAGGAGAGCGAACGGTTTCTGGACCCGTACGGGATCGCGTTTCACAACGGGCGCTGGTACGTCGCGGGCTGGGACCATCTCCGGGAGGCCATGCGCACCTTCCGGCTCGACCGAATACTGGACATCGAGCCGACCCGGGAGAGCTTCGAGGCCCCGGAGGGATTTGACCTCATGGATGAGATCCANNTGGAGGAGGCGCGCCGGCTCGTCAACCCGAGCGTGGGCGCCGTCGAGGCGATGGACGGCGGCGTCCGGCTGCGCATCGGCGCCGACGACCTGGACTGGATCGTGCGCCGGCTCTCCCTGCTCGGTGTCGCCTTCACCGTGCTCGATCCGCCGGAACTCCGTGATGCGGTCCTGAAGGAGGCGGCGCGGCTCGCCGTCTGCGCCCGGGGCTGAGGAGGGCCGCCGGGTCAGCCGCGTGCGGCACCCGGGTCGCGGGCGAAAAGGCGGATGCTCACGACGCAGGCGACCGCGGCGAGAGTGAGCCCTCCGGCCAGGTCGGCGAGGTAGTGCTGGTGGACCAGCACCGTGGAGGCCACGATGAGCAGTGTCCACACCCCGGCCGCGATGCCGAGGCGCCGGTCGACCCGCCACCAATGGATGGCCACGATGGTCGAGAGCGACGTGTGCAGGCTCGGGAAGTCGTTGTACGGCTGGTCGCCCGCGTACACCGTGCGGATGAGCGCCGTCAGCGGATCCGAGCCGATGAGCTCCGGTCGAGCAACGTACGACTGGAGGAAGAAGTAGAAGGCGTAGCTCACCAGCCAGGCGATGATCATCGCCACCGCGGCGGAGCGGAAGAGCCTGACCCTCGCCAGCAGGAGAAGCGCCAGGGTGACGGCGATGTACGGGGTCAGGGAGATGTAGGGGATGACAAAGATAGGCACCACGGGGATCGCCTGATCCAGGGGCGTGCGCAGGAAGATCCGGTTCGGCCCGTGGTTCAGCGGTGTGTAGAGGAGGCTCATCCCGTACCAGGCCACGAGCAGGACCACGGTGGCGAGCGCGACCCCCCAACTCTCGCCGAAGATGCCGCGCCGCAGCTGGCCGCGCGCCCACGTGATCACGGTGCCGGCAATGATGCGACAGCCCAGCATCTCCAGGGTGGAGGCCGGGTCAGCGGGCGGCGCCCACCCCGCGCGTGGCGGATGAGGGATGGGACGGCCGAGCCGCGGCACGCCCCAAGAGCAGGCGGCGTTCGCTCTGGTTGCGGGTGAGCGAGGCGGCCCGCTCCAGCTCGGCCCGTGCCTCGTCCCACCGCCCCAGCCGCTGAAGCAGGTCGCCACGGACGCTGGGCAGGAGGTGGTAGTCGCGGAGCGCCGGGTCGGACTCCAGCGCCTCGACGACCTCCATCCCGGCCTCCGGCCCGAAGGCCATGGCCAGGGCGACGGCGCGGTTGAGCTGAACAACCGGCGAGGGGGCGAGCTGGGCCAGGGCCTCGTAGAGGGCGGCGATCCTCTCCCAGTCGGTCTCCTCGGGGGTGGGCGCGCCGGCGTGGCAGGCGGCAATGGCCGCCTGCAGCCCGTACGGGCCGAGCCCGCGCCCGAGAGCGCCCGCCCGCCCGAGGGCCTCCATGCCGCGGTGGACGAGGAGCTGGTCCCAGCGCCGGCGATCCTGGTCGAGGAGGAGGACGGCCTCACCGGTGGGGCCGACCCGGGCGCGCAGCCGCGAAGCCTGCAGCTCCATGAGGGACACCAGCCCGTGCACCTCCGGCTCGTCGGGGAGCAGCTCGGCCAGCACCCGTCCGAGCCGGAGGGCGTTCTCGCAGAGCGCGGGCCGCGTCCAGCTGTCGCCGGCCGTGGCGGCGTAGCCCTCGTTGAAGATCAGATAGACGACCTCCAGCACAGATGCGAGCCGCTCGTCCCACTGGTCGCGCGACGGGAGCTCAAAGGGCACACGTGCGGCGGCCAGGGTCCGCTTGGCACGGACGATCCGCTGGGCCACGGTGGCCTCGCCGACGAGGAAGGCACGGGCTATCTCCTCGGTCGTCAACCCCCCGAGCAGCCGCAGCGTCAGAGCGACCCGAGCCTCCCCGGTGAGGACGGGGTGGCAGGCGATGAAGAGCAGCCGGAGGAGATCGTCCTGGATCTCCTCCTCGTCCCCGCCCCCCACGACCTCCGGGCCTGCTTCCGGCATCGAAATGCTCCGCAGCTCCTCCTGCTTGCGGCGCAGGAGGGTCTCGCGTCGCATCCGGTCGATCGCTCGGCGCTTCCCGACGGCCATCAGCCAGGCGCCCGGCCTCTCCGGGACGCCTGACCGGGGCCATTGCCCGAGCGCGGCCACGACCGCGTCCTGAGCCAGATCCTCGGCGAGGCCGATGTCTCCGACGATGCGGGCGAGCCCGGCGATGACCCGGGGGGACTCGATCCGCCAGATCGCATCGACGCTGCGGCGGGCCTCCTCGATGAGCGCCGGCTCGTCCGTCCCCGGGCCACCGCCTGGATCGGCTCCGGTCACGGCCGTCAGCCCTCGCTCGCCGCCCGGAAGGCCTCCTGGACGTCGGCGGGGAAGTCGGACATCTCGGCCACCTGGCGCACCTCGATGGCCGCGCCCTCCGCGCCGGAGACCGGGCAGCGCTTGGCCCACTCGATGGCCTCATCCTTTGATCTCACCTGGATCATCCAGTAGCCGCCGATCACCTCCTTGGCCTCGGCGAAGGGACCGTCGATGACCGTGGCCCGTCCCCCGGAGAAGGTGACCAGAGCCCCGCGACTGGGGGCGTGGAGTCCGTCCAGGGCGAGCAGCACCCCTGCCCTGCGCAACTCGTCGTTGTACTTCTCCATCACCGCCACCGCGTCGGCGGGCGGAGCCCAGCTGGCGTCGTCCTGATCGATGTTCGGGCGCATGAGAAGCATGAAACGCACGGGAGGCCCTCCTGACGCGGGGTGTGGGTAAGGCTCATGGTGAGCCCTCTTCATCCTGACGTCGAACGCGAGGAGGCGAAATCGACAACCGACCCGCGGGCCGGGGTGGGGCGTGCCGCCCCGGGCAGGCCGGGTCAGCGAGGCCGGCGTGAGCCGGGGTCGCGGTCGGCGGTCCGAGGGTCGCCGCCTCTCTGAAGCCGGTTGAGATACCAGACCTGGAGAACCACGTAAGCCACCGCGAGGAGAAGAAGAACGATGGCGACGGCGGTCAGCGCGACCTGCCCGGTCCCGTGGACGATACCCCCGATCAGCAGCAGCGCCATCGCAGCGACCCAGCCGCCGACAGCGACGGCAAACCGCAGAGGCGACGGTGACGGAGCTCGAGGGACATTCATCGCTGCCGAAGCATAACCCCGACCGACGCCCCCCGATTGGGGCTCAGGCGGCGGGGGATGCCGGCTGCGCCCAGGTCACCGGGAAGACCGGAACCGCCGGGGCGACGGGGGTGCGGAGCAGCTTGACCAGGGCGATCGAGTTGAGGACCAGGGTCACCGGGGTGGCGACCACCGAGACCAGTCCCCACCAGCCGAGCAGTGCGGTGTCGAGGGTCATGTGCTGCCATGCGACCAGGCCGCACTCGCGGCAGAGTGGTCCGCGGAGAACCTTGTGGCTCAGGGTCAACCCGCGCCCGCGGTGCTGGTGGATCGTGGCCACTGCGGTCGGTCCCCGCTGGCAGAGGCGGCAGCTGGCTGGGGGGGTGTTCTCGGGGCTCATGGGCGCGGTGAAGTGTGGAGCAGCGCGACCTGGTGGGTTAGATGCATCAGCCGCTTGTGGCTCAAATGCACTGCTTCTGTTACGAGCCCGGGCGGCACGCCCTCGGACCGCGCCGCCAGCCGCTCCGGCGTACGCTGCAGGGATGGTGCAAGAGCATCCGGGGCCCGGGGCCCCGGCCTCCGGCAGTGGCGTGGACCCCGATCCGGATGCGCGGGACGGGGTGACCGCGGACGAGGAGACGACCCCCGCCGGCGCGGGCTCGCGGACCCACGACCCCCGCACCCCGGCCGCCCTGGTCGAGCTGATGTCTCGGGATTGGGCCCAGACCAGCACCTTCCCCGATCATCCCCACCCTGCCGCTCCCCGGTATGGATCGCGGCGCCGCGCCCTCTCCGCGCTCTTCCCCGGGATCCACCTTGTGATCCCGACCGGCATCCCGAAGGTGCGGTCCAACGACAACGACTACCGCTTCCGGCCGGGCAGCGACCACTACTGGCTGACCGGGCATACGGAACCGGGCGGCGTGCTCCTCCTCCGCGCCGGGGCCGAAGGCCACCGGGCAACTCTCTACATCGAGCCCCGAGCCGACCGTTCCAGCCCCGCCTTCTTCACCAATGCCCGGAGCGGGGAGCTCTGGGTGGGCCCTCGCCGCGGGGTGCCGGAGACGGCGTACCTGCTCGGCGTCGAGTGCGCCGCCCTGGATGGCCTGACCGGCGAGATGCAGGGGCTCGACGGGCCGGTGCTGCTGCTGCGCGGGCTCGACCCCGAGGTCGACTCTCTCGTCGCGACGCCCGACGACCCCTCGGAGGAGCGCCGGCTCGCGCAGGAGCTGAGCGATCTGCGCCTGGTCAAGGACGACCACGAGGTCCGGATGCTGGAGCGGGCGGTAGAGGCGACCGTCCGCGGCTTCGAGGACGTGGTCCGGGCTCTTCCCGAGGCCATGGAGCAGGGGGAGCGGGTCGTGGAGGGGGTCTTCAACCTTCGCGCCCGGGTCGAGGGCAACGACGTCGGCTACGAGACCATCGCGGCGAGCGGCGCCCACGCCACCATCCTGCATTGGAGCCGCAACGACGGGGAGGTCCGTGGCGGCGACCTCCTCCTCCTCGATGCCGGGGTCGAGGGCGACGAGCTGTACACCGCCGACGTCACCCGGACGCTGCCGGTCTCGGGGCGTTTCACGCCGGACCAGCGTCGCCTCTACAAGCTGGTACAGCGGGCCCAGCAGGCGGCGATCGCCGAGGTCCGGCCAGGGGCGGCCTTCCTCGACCCCCACCGGGCGGCGATGCGAGTCCTGGCCGAGGGCCTCGAGGAGCTGGGCATCCTCCCGGTCAGCTCCGAGAGGGCCCTGGCCGAGGACGTGCAGGCCCATCGTCGCTACACCCTGCACGGCACCTCTCACATGCTCGGCCTCGACGTCCACGATTGCGCCCAGGCGCGGGAGGAGGAATACCGCGGGGGCCGGCTCCAGCCGGGGCACGTGCTCACCGTCGAGCCCGGCCTCTATCTGCAGCCCGACGACCTCACCGTCCCCGAGGGGCTGCGGGGCATCGGCATCCGGATCGAAGACGACGTCCTCGTGACCGAGGACGGCTGCCGGGTGCTCAGCCGAGGGCTTCCCACGGATCCGGATGAGCTGGAGCGGTGGATGGCGGGGTTGCGCGGCCAGGAGATGCAGCTCCGGCGCCACCTCGACTGATCGGCGGCTCCGGTACTGGTACACTCTCGCTTCCGCAGCTTTCCTGCGTCCGGCGTCACCGCCTTGGCCACCTCGGCGGCGAACCGAAATCTCGCCGGGCGCCGTTCAGCCCATAGGAAAGGAGGTGCGCGCGTGGTGCGCGACTACGAGCTCATGTACATCGTCCGGCCCGAACTCGACGACGAGGCGCTCCGGACTGCCACCGAGTCGGTGGACACCCTGATCCGCGGCTTGGGAGGCAAGGTCGGCAAGACGACCATGTGGGGCAAGCGGCGGCTCGCCTACGAGGTCGATCGCCTCCGCGACGGCCACTATGTGATCACCCTGCTCCAGCTCGACGGGACCCGGGTGGCAGACCTGGAGCGCGCGCTCCAGATCCACGACACCGTCTTTCGCCATCTCCTTGTCCGCGGCGACGAGACCGTGCCGGCGGCCGAGGAGGGCGCTGTCGCGGAGGCCGCGCTGTCCGGCGGCGAGGACGACGCAGCCGACGAGGACAACACCGCTGACGCTGACGACGCAGCCGACGAGGACAACGCGGCTGACGACACAGCCGATGAGGACGACGACGCGCCCCCGGCGGAGATCGCCGTGGGGGATGAGGAGTAGCCATGGCCGGTTCCCTCAACAGAGTCATGCTGATCGGAAGGCTGACCCGCGACCCGGAGCTGCGCTACACGCCGAGCGGCACCGCGGTCTGCAACCTCGCCCTGGCCACCAATCGCTACGGGTCCGACGCGAGCGGCGAGCGGAAGGAGTACACCGACTACCACGACATCGTGGTGTGGAACCAGGGCAACCGCAAGCTCGCCGAGCTCTGCAGCCAGTACCTCCAGAAGGGCCGCCTGGTCTACGTGGAGGGCCGCCTGCAGACGCGCTCCTGGGACGACACCCAGTCCGGCCAGAAGCGCTACAAGACCGAGGTCAACGCGAACGACGTGCAGTTCCTCGACAGCCGCCAGGATGGAGGCACCCCCGCGGAGGCTCCCTCGAATGCGGCCCCGGCCGGCGCCAGCCCTGAGGTGGCCGGCGACATCGATCCCGACGACATCCCCTTCTGAGGTCTGCTAGATTCCCATGCCTGATTTCGACCGCCGCCGCCGCAAGGTGTGCAGCTTCTGCCTGGAGCACCAGGACGTCATCGACTACAAGGAGGTCGCCCGGCTGCGGCGCTACCTCTCCGATCGGGGCAAGATCCTCCCGCGCCGGATGACGGGGGTCTGCTCCCGCCACCAGCGCCGGCTCACGGTCGCCCTGAAGCGGGCCCGGCACATAGCGCTCCTGCCCTACACCGCGGATCTGCGCTGAGGGTGCGCCCACGGGGGTCGTGATCCGAGCGATCCCGGCCCTCGTGAGTGCTCCTGGCGCTTTGCCGGCAGGGTGGCCTGAGGCAGCCCGAGATCCGAGCGGACCAGGTTGGAATCCGAGGCGTCCACGTCGGTGTCCGCCGCGATGTTCACCTCCCAGGCGCCAACGGTGGCATGGGTGATCACGTCCAGCCCCGTGAGGTCCGCGATGATCACCTTGTCCTCGGTGATGAGCGTCTGAACGTCGGCCGACGCGTTCGCCGGCCACGGCGTCGAGGAGAGCTCCGAGTCGAAGGTCCGGATCGCGGCCATCAGCGGCGCCGCGTCGGCGGTGGCCTGGGCCCTGGTCGTGGTCAGGTTCCACGTGGTCGTGGCCGTCAGGAAGGCGGCGACCGCCGAATGCACGGGCGCGAGGTCGCTGAAGTACATCTGACCCGCCTGGGCCTCGGGAAGCGGTGTGGCAGGTGCGTCCCGCCGCACCCGGTGGCCACGACGGCGACCGCGAAGAAGGCGATGACGAAAGATGCTCGGCGCCTAGATATCGCGATCACGAGGTCCTCCCACTCCATTGCTGGGCGACCTGGGCCCGACACCGCGGACAGAGCGGGCGAGAGGCATCGTGCAATCCAGAACGCATCAACTGCGGAATCTGGGATTCTGCCGGCCCGCCCGTGGCGCCATGGCGCGGATTCTACCCGGCACCCTGCCGAATCCTTACGGGGGGCCGGCCCTCGGAGCCGGCCGCACCAGCGGCCGCACCGGATCCCCCCACCGCGGAAGGCGTGGCCTATACTCCGGCCAAGGTCACGTAACCCATGTGCCGGGCTCGTCTTCTCCACGTCCTTGCCAGCGCCCCGGTCGCCGTCCTCCTGACGGTCGCTCCAGCGTTGTCGTCGGCTGCCGTCGGAGCCGCGAGCATCCCGCCCCCGTACGTCGTCGCCATCGACCCCGGCCACGGGGGCAGCGACCCGGGTGCGCTCGGACTGGACGGCCTGGTCGAGAAGAACCTAACCCTGGACGTCTCGAACCGGCTGGCGGCGCTGCTGCGCGCCGACGGGGTCACGGTGGTGATGACCAGGACGACCGACGCGAGCGTGAGCATCCAGGAGCGTTCGGACATCGCCAACGCTGCTCACGCCGACGTCTTCCTCCCCATCTACTTCAACTCCTGGACCACGCCCATCCCCGATGGCTCCGTCGTCCTCTATCCCTACGCCTCGGACGTCCCGTTCGCCAGCGACATCAGCCAGGCCGTGACCGACTACCTCAACCCCTACGGCGACCACGACGGCGGCCTCGTGCTGCGCAACGACTGGTGGCTCGAGCCGACCATGCCCACGGCGACGGTCGAGAGCCTCTTCATCAGCAACCCCCACGACGCCGCGCTGCTCACCAAGGCCAGCTTCCGTCAGGGGCTCGCCGAAGCGCTCCGGAGCGGCGTCGAGGCCTTCCTTCCCGGGATACTCCTGCGCCAGCAGGAGGTGCGGGCTGTCACCCCGGCCAAGCTCCTGCCCGCGAGCGGTCCGCTGGCGGCTGCGCCCGCTAACCATGCGACGAGCTCCGCCAGCGGTGAGAGAGCGCCGGCAGCCACGGCGACGCCGACGACGCCGGCGACGCACGGTGGCACCCCCGCGATGCTGCGGGTCTTCGAGGTGCTGGTGCTCCTCGCAGCCGTACTGCTTGCCGTCCGCTACCGGCGCCGCCTCGTCGGCCTGGCCGGCTCCGGCCTGGCCCTGGCTTCGACGTGGGTCCGCGGCAGCGGCCTCCACCACCGAACCCTGCAGAGGCGGCGGCGGCGGACCCGCGAGCGCGGCCTCGCCGCCACCGGCGGAGGCGAGACGCGCAGCCGCACCGCGTACGACGATCTCCTCTCGGAGAGTCGGGGCGTCTGGGATCGGGCCCTGCCGCCCGGGCATGGTGCGGTGCCGGAGGATCTGCTCTCAGCGTCCTTCGAGGTGCGCGGTCGGCCCGTGAAGCCCGCCCGCCACCCGTCCCTGGACGAGCTCCCGCTCTGAGTTCGGGGCTGCGCCCCTGCTCTCCGGCTCGGTCTCTCTGCTGGCCTCCGGCCCTTCGGCTCGCCAAAGGGCGATTGGTACACTCAGGGTCAGCGCCCGCCCGTGCCCACGAGGAGTGCCATGGCCCTCGAGCAGCAGCTACGCGTACCCGGACCGACCCCCCTCCCCGAGCGCGTCGTGCGCTCCCAGTCGCGGCCCATGATCAATCATCGGGGCCCCGAGTTTGCGGCGCTGATGGCGGACGTCTGCGGCGGCATCCAGGAGGTCCTGCGCACCCGCAACGACGTGCTCCTCTTCCCGTCGAGCGGGACGGGCGGCCTCGAGGCCGCCGTCGCCAATCTGCTGAGCCCCGGAGAGAAGGCGCTCTTCTGCTCCGTCGGCTCCTTCGGCGACCGCTGGGCCGACATCGCCGTCGCCTATGGGGTCGACGTGGTCCGGCTCAAGATGCCCGAGGGAGAGGCGATCGACCCCGAGGACGTTGAGCGCCTCCTCGCCGAGAACCCGGCGATCGAGAAGGTCTTCGTCACCCACAACGAGACCTCCACCGGGGTGACCAACGACATGCCGCCGATCGCGGCGGTGGTCAAGGGCCGGGGCAAGCTGATCGCGGTGGACTCGGTGAGCGGTGCGAGCTGCCTGCCGCTCGACACCGATGGCCTCGGCCTGGACGTGGTCGTCACCGGCTCGCAGAAGGGCTGGATGGCACCTCCTGGCCTCGCCATGATCGCCGTCTCCAAGGACGCCTACGCCGCCGCGGAGCGCGCCAAGCTGCCCCGCTGGTACTTCGACTTCGCCCGCGAGAAGAAGTTCCAGGAGCGGAATCAGACCTACACCACCCCCCCGATCAGCGTCATGTACGCGGTCCAGGAGGGGCTCCGGATGATTCTCGAGGAGGGCGTGGAGAACGTCTGGGCACGCCACACCCTGGTCGGCTCGATGATCCGCGGTGGGGTCGAGGCCGCGGGGCTGCGCCTCTTCGCCGCCAAGCCGTACCGCAGCAACACGGTGACCCCGATCCACAACCCGGCGGGGACGCCGGAGGAGCTCTCGAAGCTGCTCACCCTGCTGCGCACCAAGCACGGTCTGGTGCTCGCCGGCGGGCAGGGCGATCTCAAGGGCAAGATCTTCCGGATCGGCCACCTCGGCGCCATCGACGTCGGCCACGTCTACATGATCCTGGCCTCCCTGGAGCTGGCCCTCAGCGAGTTGGGACTGCTCAGCCGGGTGGGCCTGATGGTGCCGGCCGCCCAGGCGGTCGCCCGCGAGGGAGTCGCGAGCGCAGAGCCGGCGGGGGTCCACTGATGTCCGTCGCGGCCACGACGGGGGTCGCCACCGTCCGCATCCTGGTCGCCGACCCCATCGCCGCCGATGGGGTGGAGCGGCTTCGCGCTGCCGGCGAGGTGGTGGTCGCGACCGGGCTGTCCCTGGAGGAGCTGAAGACCCGGATCGCTGACGTCGACGCGCTGGTGGTCCGCAGTGAGACCAAGGTGACTGCCGAGGTCTTCGAGGCAGCTCCGCGACTCCGGGTCGTCGGGCGAGCCGGGGTCGGGGTGGACAACATCGATCTCGAGGCCGCGACACGGCACGGCGTGCTGGTCCTGAACGCCCCGACCGGCAACACCATCGCGGCAGCGGAGCACACCGTCGGGATGATGCTGGCCATGGCGCGCAACCTCTCGCGGGCCGACGCGTCGATGCACGCAGGACGGTGGGACCGCAAGTCCTTCATGGGCACCGAGCTCCGGGAAAAGACCCTGGGGCTGCTCGGGCTCGGCAAGATCGGATTCGAGGTGGCGCGGATTGCCTCCCAGGGGCTCAAGATGCGAGTCATCGCCGACGACCCGCTGGTGACCGCGGAGCGGGCCGAGCAGGCGGGCGCTGAACTGGTCGACTTCGACACGCTCCTGACTCAGTCCGATTTCCTCAGCGTTCACGTCCCCCTCAACGACAAGACCCGCGGCGTGATCGGAGCGGCCGAGCTGGCCCGGATGAAGAAGGGCGCCCGGCTGATCAACGTCGCCCGCGGCGGCATCATCGACGAGCAGGCTCTCGCCGACGCCGTCCAGGAGGGGCACATCGGTGGCGCCGCGATCGACGTCTTCACCAAGGAGCCGGCGCTCCCCGAGAATCCGCTCCTGTCGG
>PMYJ01000088.1:0-11271 GCA_003170875.1 Candidatus Dormiibacterota bacterium
CGCTCCGGCGCCGGCATCCCCAGGCACCAGAGGCAGTCGGCGAGGGTGGCCCGGGTGGCCGCCACCAGACGGCGCCGGAAGGCCCGGCGGATCGGGTCCTGCTCGCGCACGATCGCCTCGGTGTGCTCGTAGAAGTCGGTGAGGGTCGAGGCCAGCTCGAAGGCGTAGGTGCAGAGGGACGAGGGTGAGAGTGCCGCACCTGCCTCTCCGAGGGCGTGGCGGTAGCCGTCCAGCCCATGCAGCAGCGCCCGCTCCGCCCCCTCGAGCGCGGGCACCTCGACCGGCCCCGACATTGCCTCGACCTTGCGCATGATCCCGGCGGCACGGGCGTGGCTGTACATGAGGTAGATCCCGGTGTCGCCGGTCACCCGGAGGGCGTCGTCAAAGTCGAAGGCGATGATCTGGCTGAGGGTGAACTTCTCCAGGTAGTAGCGCACTGCGCCGGCGGCCAGCATGGTCGCCGTCTCCGCATCGGCCGCCTTCTCCCCGACCCGCTCGAGGGCCTTGTCGAGGAGGTCATCGGCGCGCACCTCGATGCCCTTCCGCCCTGACAGCGCGTACTCCTTCCGACCCTCCTCGAGGGGGATGCCGAGGGCCTCGGCGGCGGCCGGGGAGAGGGCGACGACCTCATAGGCGAGGTGGATCGACTTCTCGGCCTGCTCGGCGTGGCCGGTGCGGGCGAGACCGCGCTTGACCACCTGCTGTGGGTAGGCCTGGCGGGCGTCGATGACGTTGATCACCCGAGCGGCCCGGCCGAATCCCTCGGCGGGCAGTTCCGCCTGCCCGGTCGTGGTGGTGGCCGGGGAGTCCGGATCGCCGGCGTGCCAGCGTCGGTAGCGGAAGTCGCGGCCGAGCAGACCGAACTTCCAGAGCTGGTAGGCGATGTCCTTGGCCGTGTAGGTCGCGACCCCGTCGGACTTGACGAGCACCTTGGCGTCGTCGTCGTCGGCCTCGTCGCCGTCCGACGGCATCACCCAGCAGCCGGCGTGGCGGCCCTCGGTCACGTGGACGATCGATCTGGTCTCCCGCAGCAGCTCGAACGCCCGGCTCCAGAAGCCGAGAGCGATGATGTCCGACTCCCAGGTGAGCAGGTCATAGCCGATGTCGAAGCGGCGCATGGTCGCCAGGTGACAGTCGACCACCCGGGAGGCCAGCTCCTTGACGAACTTGGCGGTCTCGTTGCCCCCACCCTCGATCTCCCGGAGCGTCCGGCGCCGCTCCTCGACCAGCACGGGGTCGGCCTCATAGCGGCGGCCGACCTCCACATAGACCCGGGAGCAGTACTGGTCGAATGGCTCCTCCGCCCCCTGCACGGCCCCCAGGTGGCGCAGTCCCACGGCGACGTCGGCGACCTGGACCCCGGTGTCGTCGATGTAGTTCTGGACCTCGACCTCCTGGCCGAGGCGCCGGAGGATGCGCGCCACGCTGTCGCCGATGCAGGCGTTGCGCAGGTGGCCGACGTGGGCGGCCTTGTTGGGGTTGGTCGCGGTGTGCTCGACCAGTGTCCGGCCCGGCGACGGCGTCTCCCCGGGGAGGAGGAGCGGCGCCCCCCGGTCCAGCTCCAATGCCTGGTCGATCACCGCGGTCGCCCACATCCGATCGTCCAGCCGGCAGTTCACGTACCCGGGCGGGCTCACCGACCAGCCGGTCACGTAGGGGAGGTGGAGCGCCTCCAGCCGATCGCGCAGCTCCTCCGCGATCTCCATCGGACGCCGGCGCAGCACCCGGGCGGCGCGCAGCGGCGCCGGGGTCGAGAAGTCGCCAAACTCGGGCCGAGCGGAGCGGTCGACAACCGCCTCGACCTGGTCGTCGACACCTGACGCGGTGAGGACGGCGCGGACCGCTCGGATCAGCTCGGTGCGAACGTCGAGCATGGGCTCGGATCGTACTCGGAGAGGTGCGCGAGGCTGCTCGGCCGGTGCCTCCCGAGGGGCCCCGCGAACGGCGCGCAGCGCGCGGTAGCCTCAAATGGAGACAATGCCCGGCCGATGGGCACAATTCGCCACTGCGTGGTTCCCGCCGCCGGACTGGGCACCCGCTTCCTCCCCGCGACCAAGGTTCTCCCCAAGGAGATGCTTCCCGTGGTCGACCGCCCGGTCATCGAATGGGCGATCGAGGAGGCCATGGCCGCCGGCGCCGAGGAGATGGTCCTGGTCATCGCCAATGGCAAGGAGCTGATCCAGGCCCACTTCGAGCGCCAGCCGGAACTGGAGAGGGTGCTCGAGATGCGCGGCAAGAAGGCTGAGCTGGCCGCGATCCGCCACTCGCAGGACATGGCCCACATCCGCTACGTGCTCCAGGAGAAGCCACTCGGGCTGGGCCACGCGGTACTCTGCGCGGCCGATGTGGTGGGCGACAATCCCTTCCTCTGCATGCTCCCCGACGACCTCTCGCACGCCCCCATCCCGATCCTTGCCCAGCTTCGCGAGGCCTGGAACGGGGTCCAGTCGACTGTGCTCGCGCTGATGCGGGTCTCTGGCGACGAGATCTCCCGCTACGGCTGCGCCACCGTGGGCGAGAGCAGGGGCCGCCTCCACCGGGTCACCGGCGTCGTGGAGAAGCCCAGGCCTGAAGAGGCTCAATCAGACCTTGCCATCATGGGCCGCTACGTGCTCTCTCCCGGGATCTTCGGCGCCCTTCGTCGCACCCCGGCCGGCGAGGGCGGGGAGATCCAGTTGACCGACGGCATCTCCACCCTGCTCAAGGGGGGCGAGGAGGTCTGGGGGCTAGAGTTCGAGGGCGAGCTGCTCGACGTGGGCACTCTCGACGGCTGGCTTACCACCAATGTGCGCCTGGCTCGGGAGTTGGGGCGGGCGCCCGCGCTTCGGGGAGCACTCGGATGATTGGGCTATTCCGCCGCGAGTGGGGCGCCATCACCTTCGTCGCCACCGTCCTCATCGGGGCGGTCGTCGTCGTCATCTCGTTCGCGATCGGCACCAACCATGGCACCACCGCCCCCACCCCACAGCCCTGCCCCTCCTACACGCCCTGGCAGACACCCCTGGCGGGGGCGACCCCCACCGCGACGCCCTTTGCCTTCGCCAACTGCGCGCCACCGCCCACCGAGCCGATCCCGAGCGCCAGCCCGACCCCCACCCCGAGCCCGACCGCCACGCCGAGCCCCTCGGCCTCCGCATCCGCGTCCGCCTCCGCCTCGGCATCCGCATCCGCATCCGCTTCCGCCTCCGCGTCGGCCTCGGCGAAGGCGAGCCCGACGCCCACTCCGAGCTAGACGCCGCCGCCCTGGCCGGAGTCCGTCCCTGACCTGGCGCCGCACATGCGAGCGCTCCGTTCCGCCCGAACCGGAAACCTGCCTCGAGCCTGCTGACGCGTGCGCTCAGGAGGAGCCGAGCTGGCTCTCCAGGGAGGCGATCGGACCGGCGCTGCACACCGAGCCCGGCTGGTTGCCGGTCAGCTTGCAGATCCCGGCGGTGACCCAGTTGGCGTTGCCGATGATCGGCTGGGCGACCGTGCTCGTGGCGTCGGTCAGGGTGGTCGCGATCTGCTCCCAGCTCAACCCCTGCAGGACCTGTGGGGGGACGCCGCTGCCGCTCGCGATGTATCGGTTGCCGAGGTCCAGGAACGGGATGCCACCGGTGGAGGTTGAGTAGGGGGAGGTGTCGTAGGTGGTGAAGACCGCCTGTTCAGCGGCGGTCGGCGTCTGCAGCGGATTGTCGCTCCGATCGGCGGCCTCCACCGAGGCGAAGTCCAGGTAGGGGCTGGAGTAGCTCGAGCCGTAGAAGGAGAAGGTGTTGGTGTTGGGGTAGACGTCCGAGCTCGACGAGGTGGTGGTGTGGAGGTTGCTGAAGGTCCCGAACCGGCTGAGCGCGACCACCAGGCTCCAGCGCTCGGCGGCGCAGTAGGGGCAGAAGTCGGCGCCGTAGTAGAGGACCTCGGGCTTGGCGTCCGGACCGGTGAGAGCAGCCGGGGAACCGGACACGGCCTCGAGGGGGTTGGTCACCCCGCCCCCACCGATCGAGCTGGAGACGGTGGGGCTGACCCCGGTGACCGCGGCAAGGACGGAGGCCGGCGCGAGGCTCGAGCTCGACGAGGAGGTGCTCTTTGCGGCTGGACGCATCCCCAGGACGATGAAGACGACGACCACCGCGACCACCACCACGATGACCCCGCCGCCCCAGGCCCAGGGGTTCTGCCACCAGGGGCGCGACACCTCGACGCGCTGGGTGCGGTAGCGAGACGGCGTCGACGGGGCCGGCCGGGGGCTGCCCGGGGGTCTCGATGGGGTGGAGCCGTCGGCGGGCACGTCCTGACGCCGGCGCTTGGAGGGTCGGGCCATTGCTAACCTCTTGATGGAGCCCTCGCCGGCTGGACGCGCGCAATCGTCACCAGCAGGCAGAGGAAGACCAGGATGTGGACGCCGGTACACCACTCGCAGAGCTCGTGGAGCTTGACGAGCTCGGCGAAGACGAAGTAGAGGACGGAGACGAGCCCCAGCACGGACCAGATGAGGTGGGCGGGCCGCAGCCACTCCGGCTCGTCGAGCCTGCGCCGTGCGCTCAGCACCGACACCAGGGCAAACGCTCCGCTCACGATGAACCAGATCATCCCGGGGACCGTCACCGGGATCGAGGTTCCCGGTACCACCGAGTAGCTGCTCTTCAGGACCGACCCGCAGTTGATGAAGCCGTTCGTGGTGCAGATGGGCGCGACGCCCGCGTAGTGGAGCGTGGTCAGGTAGGTCGAGATGCCGAGCCCGACCACCGCCGCACCGAGGAGAAACCATGCGCCGGCCCCGGCGCCCCGCGCCGCCCCGGCGTAGAGGTCGTCCTGCGGCTCCTCCACGCGGACGGGCGGAAGCTTCCCGGAGCGCGGACGCGAGCTCAAAGGGGACCCTCCACTGTGACGTTGTCCCGCCACCAGAGGTCGACAGCGGCTTCTGTGTCCGCTCGACTGCCCCCATTGTCGATCACCCAGGTGGCGAGCTTGGTTTTTTGGTCGATGGAAAGCTGGGCGGCGAGCCGCTGGCGGCCCGCCTCGTCGCCGAGTCCGTCGCGCTCGCGCAGGCGCCGGAGCTGGGTCGGGGCATCGGCGTAGACGAGCAGTACCCCGCCCGGGAAGTCGGACTGGCGGCCGCCCTCGAAGAGGAGGGGGACGTCGACGGCGATGAGCGGCGGTTCGGAGAGCAGGAGGTCGGCGACCTGGTCGGCGATCCGGGCCAGGATCAGGGGATGGGTGAGCGCCTCGAGACGGTGGCGGCTCTCCGCGTCGGCGAAGACGATGCCCGCGAGCCGCGCGCGGTCGAGCCCCCCGGAGGCGGTGACCACCTCGGGTCCAAAGGCGCCGACCACGGCTTCCAGCCCGGCCGTTCCCGGCTCCACCACCTCACGGGCGATCCGATCCGCATCGACCACCGCCGCGCCGCGGTGGGCGAGCATCGCCGCCACCGTCGACTTGCCGGTCGCGATGCCGCCGGTCAGCCCGATGATCCGCACCCGCGGATCATCCCTCGCGGCGCAAGCACACGGGCAAACCTCCCCGCCGGCGCGCTTGCCGCCGCCGCTCCCCGCCCCCCAGAGTCCCAGCCGCAGGTCAGCGGGCGATCGGCTCCTGGACGGCCCCGGCATACGCCTGGCCCACCAGGTCGACCCGACCCAGGGACCTGGCGAAGTCCAGGCATGCCGACCGGGTGAAGCGGAGATGCTTTCCCGGGGTGTGCCAGGCCTGCAGGTGGCCCTGAGCCACCGCGCGCCGGAGTGTCGACCGCGAGACGCCACAGAGGGCGGCCGCTTCCCCGGTCGTCAGGATCTGGTCCTCGTTCTGAGCCATCGTCGTTTCCTCCCTTTCCGTCAGCGCTTGCGCTGACCCGACGCCTTGACCTCGTCGGACGTTTACCAGTGTACAGGGACTTTGGCGCGCTTGTCTCGTTCCCCTCGGTTCTTGCCTCCCACCCATCTTCGGGAGGGTCTGAGCGCCGGGTCGAATGAGGGCCTGTGGCGGCGCAACACGCCTTCTGGGGTCCGGAAGACCGGCTCGTATACTGGCCAAACGTCGTGCCTCGCTACACGGCGAATGGGAGGAAGTCTGGATGTCGGCACGGGTGCGCGACCTCGTCAACCGGCTGGTCGAGTGCGTCGGCACCGTGATAGTCGGCAAGGATGCCGAGATCGAGCTGTGCGTCCTCGCGCTTCTCTGCCGGGGCCACATCCTCATCGAGGACGTCCCCGGCGTGGGCAAGACCATGCTCGCCAAGGCACTCGCCCGGGCCAGCGGCTGCTCCTTCGAACGGGTGCAGTTCACTCCCGATCTCCTCCCCGGCGACGTTACCGGGGTCTCGATCTACGACCCGCGCACGACCGGCTTCGAGTTCCGCCGGGGCCCGGTGTTCACCCAGGTGCTGCTCGCCGACGAGATCAACCGGGCCTCCCCGAAGACCCAGTCGGCGTTGCTTGAGGCGATGGAGGAGGACCAGGTCACGGTGGACGGTCAGACCCACCGTCTTCCCGAGCCCTTCATCGTCCTCGCCACCCAGAATCCCATCGAGCTGGGGGGCACCTTCCCGCTCCCCGAGGCCCAGGTGGACCGCTTCCTCTTCAAGGTGGACCTCGGTTACCTGCCCCTCGACGACGAGGTGGCGATGCTGGACCGCTTCCAGACCTCCTCGCCGCTCGACGATCTGCTCGCCGTCACCAGCCCTGCGGAGCTCGCCGAGTGCCAGGTCGCCTGCGCCGAGGTGTACTGCGACCCGGGACTCAAGGAGTACTGCGTGCGGCTCGTCCAGCGGACCCGCCAGCACCCTGACGTCGCTCTCGGGGCATCGCCCCGGGGCAGCCTCGGTCTGCTCCATTCGGCCCAGGCCAGAGCCGCATCGGAGGGTCGCGACTTCGTCCTTCCCGACGACCTCAAGGGACTGGCGGCGGGGGTGCTCACCCACCGGGTGATCCTCACGCCGAACGCGGAGCTCCGTGGAGTTACCGCCTCCAGCGTCATCGATGAGATCCTCGCCGCTGAGGTCGTCCCCACGGCGAAACAGCGGTTGGCATGAGCAGCCGGGCGCCCCTCCTCGCCGTTCTCGTCGTCCTCAGCTTCTTCGCCGGCATCACCGGGGTCCAGCTCGCCTACACCCTCGCCTACGTCTTGCTGCTGCTCCTCGTCGTTGCCTGGGTGTGGTCCCAGATCCTCGCTCGGCGCCTGGAGGTCCACCGGCAGACCCCCGAGGGGGCGCACATGGTGGGGGAGGCGTTCACCGAGCGATTCACCCTCCGCAACCGGAGTGTCCTGACCCTCCCCTACTGCGAGGTCCACGACCGGACCCGGATGCCGGGGTACACACCGGGTCGTGCCTGCGCCCTCAATCCGGGCGGGGCCGTGGCCTGGACGGCTCGAGGGGTCTTCACCCAGCGCGGGAAGCTGGCCTTCGGGCCCCTGGAGATCCGCCTCGGCGACCCCTTTGGCCTCTTCCCCAAGACGGTGCGAGTCGCCGAAGGCGGCAGCGTGACCGTCTACCCGGCCATCCACCAGGTCGACGCGGTGCTCCGCCCCGTCTGGACGGGCGGCTCCTTCGGCGACGTCCCCCACGGCCGCGGGCTCGACGTTCCCCCCGACATCTCCTCGGTCCGTGATCACTCTCCGGACGACGGCCTGAGCCGCATCCACTGGCCGTCCACCGCGCGGGCCGGGCGGCTGATCAGCCGCCTCTACGAATCGCAGCAGAGTTCGGACGTGATGGTCATCCTCGACCTGAGCCGCGGCATCCATTTCGGGGAGGCCCCCGAGTCGACGCTCGAATACGCCGTGTCATTGACCGCCTCGATCTGCCACGCGGCTCTCGCACGCGGCCAGGCGGTGGGATTGGTCACCAACGACCGGCTGGGCACCGCCATCGGGCCCGGTCGGGGCGATACCCAGCGGCTGCGGATCCTCGAGTTCCTCGCCACCGCTCAGGACTCGGGGCGTCGCGGGATCGCGGCCACGATCGCCGCCCACGGCCGCGGCTGGCAGGGTCGGGGTGGGCTCATCGTGGTGACCAGCGACAGGGAGTCCGACTGGGTGGAGGCCCTGGTCGAGGTGGGAGCCCGCGGGCAGCGGCACCTCGCCGTCTTGGTCGATCCGACCAGCTTCGGAGCATCGGGTCCGCCCATGCGGGTCGGCGCCGCCTGGCGGCTGGCCCTCGACTGGTGGATCGTGCGTCGAGGTGACGCCCTCTCGGCATCCCGTCGCTCCCGCGCGGCGGGGATGTGAGCGAGCGGCGGCGGAGCTGAGCTGACGGCCCCATGAAGAGCTTCGGGTCCGGTACCGCTCCCGGCGGGCGCCTGATCGAGGCCGTGGCCGGTCCGGCCGCGCAGCCGGCCGGGGCGCGGCCCGATCTTGTCCGTGACCGGAGGGGCGCGAGGGACGGGTCCCACGGCCGCCCCGAGGTGCTCGTCCCGGCGACGACCGCGCCGGTGGCGCTCGCCGGGATCGGTGCCTACGTCATCGCCATCGGTCTCATCCTCGCGACCACCGCCGCGGTGCTCGCCGGCGGCTGGATCGGGAGCGCCCAGGCAACCCTGCTGGTTGCTGTCGTGGCCGTCCTCGAGGCCGTCCTCCTGGGGCGCTCGGGCATCGGCCGGCTCGCCGCGCTTGGGCTCGCGATCCCCCTCTGCGCCGCCGTCGTCGTCCCCACGACGATCGGACTGCTGCCGGCCTCGGTGAGCCACCTCGGGTTCCAGCACACCGTCGGCGAATACATCGTCCAGGCCTTCGGCGGGCTGCTGGCCACCGGCCCCGACTACTACATCCAGTGGGCCTTCATGGTCGGGCTCTCGACGATCATCTGGGCCTGCGGGTACTGGTTGGGCTGGGTGGCGTTCCGGGAGCGGCGCGGGGTCCTCGCCGTCCTGCCCGCCGTCGTGATCCTCGGGGTGAACGTGCTCAACGCACCGTCGATCACCATCAGCGCGGGGCCGGGGTCGTCGATCGGGCTGGCCGAGACCCTGGCGTTGCTCGCCGCCCTCCTCGTCATCGGCCTCGCACAGCTCAGCTCGCTGGCGTTCCAGTGGCGGGGCCGGCGGATCCCGACCCTGCAGGGCTTGCAGGGACGCTTCATCACCTCCCTGGCCGTGGCCTCCGTCGGCGTGGTCGCCGCCGGCCTCCTGATCCCGCCGCTCACCTCCACCGACATCGCGGACTCGCTCTTCCACGGGTCGGGCAGGGGCCTGGGAGGCAGCGACGCGGGCGGGCTCGCCACGGTCGGGTTCAACCCGGTGGTGGAGCCGGGTGGTGACCTGGTCAACAGGCCCACACCCGTCCTCACCTACTACACCGATCAGGGCCCCGAGGCCTACCTCCAGGTGGTCGACGACACCGTCTTCAGCGAGGGCAATTGGATTCCGCAGTTCGACACCGCCATCGAGCAGACGATCTCCGCCGGATCGATCCCCCGCGACCCCAGCGCGCTGGGAGGGTCCCGCTCCACGGCCACCGCCCACATCGGCTTCTCGAACTCCGCCGGCGCCGCGACCGGGGAGCCCGGCGGGAGCCTCGGCCTCTTCCCCGGCGACCCGACCTCGATCAGCCTCGCCGGTACCGTCATCGGCGATGTCGCACTCGGTGCGGCGACTCCAGCGCCCACGGCGCCGCCGCCACCCGGGTACCAGTGCGTCGGGAACACCTGCGTCTCCGGCTCGACCCTCCTCCCCACCTTCCTGGACGTCGACGAGGTCGACATCAGGTCGGGGACGATCGACAGTCTCGAGACGTCGGGCTCGGTGAGCACCGCGACCGTCGCCGAGCTCGAGAGTGCCGGGACGGACTATCCGTCCTGGGTGCGGAGCGACGCCGAGGCGATCCTGGACAAGGGAGCCTCCGCCGAGGACGTCTCCCAGGCCGACGCCATCTTGGCCCTCGCCCGCCAGTGGACCCAGGGGACGACCAGCCCGTACGACGCGGCGACCGCGATCGAGACCCACCTCCGCAGCGGCGAATTCGCCTACAGCCTGGATCCCCCGAAGACCCCGAGTGGTGAGTGGCCGATCGTCTACTTCCTCGACAAAAGTCACGAGGGCTACTGCCAGTACTACGCGAGCGCGATGGGCGCGATGCTGCGCAGCCTCGGCATCCCCACCATGCTGGTGAGCGGCTACGGACCGGGTACCGCGACCGGCCGTACCGCCGCCGCGCACCAGCCCATCTTCCAGGTGACCAGCACCGACGCCCACGTCTGGGTAGAGGCGTATTTCCCCGGCTACGGCTGGATCCCCTTCGAGCCCACCCCGCAGTCGTCGTTCGGCGGCTACCTCCCCTTCGCCCGCGGCGGCCCGACCGCGACCCCGAGTTCCGCGGGCGTCCCGAGCGCGACCCCGCGTGCCGCCCGGCCCACCCCGCCACCGGTCACCTCCTCGACCGCCTCCACCTCTGCCGGCGGCCCCCCCGCCTGGCTCCTCGGCTTCCCCGCCGCGCTGGTGCTGGTGGCCGTCCTGGCCCTCGTCGCGCTCCGATGGTGGCGGCGACCCCGCTCCCTGGCCGGCGTCTGGCGCCGCCTCGCCCTGGCCGCGCGCATGTCAGGGGTCCGGCACGACGAAGCCGAAACCCGGAGCGCTTTCGCCGGCCGGCTGTCGCGCGCTCTCGGCGGGAGCGGTCCACCCCTGCTCGGAACGGAGCTGGGGACGGTTGCCGCGGTCAGCGGCAAGGCGGAGTTCTCCCCGGACGGCCTGGCCGACCCCGATCACCGCCTCTGGCGGGACACCTGGGCGTCGCTCGCCCCCGCCCTGACCCGGCTGCTGCGTCGCCGGCTGTTGCGCCGCCGGGCGGCGGTCTGAGCGACGTCTCCCACGAGGTTGGCCATACCCTCGCGGTCTGAGCCGCTCGCCGACCGTCCTACGCGCTCAGCTCCAGCGTCAGCAGGTCGTGGGCGATCAATGCCCCGGGGACCGACACGCGCCCCGAGAGGTGATTGAGGACGAATCGGACCTTCGGGTGCTCGCGGATCAGCTCCGCCACCTCGTCGCGCCAGAGGTGACCGCCGCCCACCGGGCCGTCCACCCCGGAGCACTCGCAGACCAATACGTCGACCTCACCGGCCAGACGGCGCAGCCCGGCGCAGAGCGTGGTGTCGCCGGTGAAGCCGACGCGGAGCCCGCCCCGGGTCACCGAGTACGCGAGCGAGGGGCAGGTGCTGTGCACGACCGCGTGGCTGCGCACCCGGCTGCCACCGATCTCGACGTCGCTGCCGTCCTGGAGGACCAGGTAGCGCGGCGCCACCACCTCCTCGACCCGGCGCTGGGTGGATCCGCCGAAGCCGGCGACGGTGAGGCGCCGGACCAGCTCGCGGGT
>PMYJ01000088.1:11395-14577 GCA_003170875.1 Candidatus Dormiibacterota bacterium
CTGAAGGCGCTGCCGCTGCCGAGGATGGAGAGCCGCACCGCCACGTGAGAAGCCTAGCTGTCGGCAGCCGGAGCAGCGCGCCGACACCTCCGAGGTGCGCACTCCGCGCTTCGGCGGTTGGCCCGGGGGGCGGCGTGGTATGGAGAAGAGATGCGTCTTGATCGATTCACCGAACGTTCCCAGGAGGCCCTCCAGGCCGCCCAGACCGCGGCCACCAGCCTCCAGCATCCGACCGTCGAGCCCGAGCACCTTCTGCTCGCCCTCCTCCACCAGGACGACGGCCTGGTCCCCTCGTTCCTGAGGCGGATGGAGGTTCAGCCCGAGCCGCTCGCCGCGCGCCTCCAGTCGGTGCTCGAGGCACGACCCAAGCAGATCGGCGGGACCGAGCCGCCCGTCGGCACCGCGCTCCGCGACGTCCTCATGGCCGCCTTCGACGAGATGGCGCGGCTCAAGGACGAATACGTCTCGACCGAGCACCTCCTGCTCGCGATCGCCCGCCAGGAGAAGGGCGAGGCGGCCCGGATGCTCCAGCAGGCCGGGGTCACCTCGGAGAAGGTCTACTCGACCCTGGAGGCGGTCCGCGGCAGCCAGCGCGTGACCGACGCCAACCCCGAGGAGAAGTACGACGCCCTGGCCAAGTACGGCCGCGATCTCACCGACGCCGCCCGCCGGGGCAAGCTGGACCCGGTCATCGGCCGTGATGACGAGATCCGCCGGGTGATCCAGGTGCTCTCCCGCCGGACCAAGAACAATCCCGTCCTCATCGGCGAGCCCGGGGTCGGCAAGACGGCCATCGCCGAGGGACTGGCCCAGCGGATGGCGAGCGGTGACGTGCCGGAGGGACTGAAGGACCGCCGGCTCGTGGCCCTCGACCTCGGCGCCATGGTCGCGGGGTCCAAGTACCGNNGCCGAGGGCGCCATGGATGCCGGCAACATGCTCAAGCCGGCGCTCGCCCGCGGTGAGCTGCGCTGCATCGGCGCGACCACCCTGGACGAGTACCGCAAGCACATCGAGAAGGATGCGGCGCTGGAACGCAGATTCCAGCCGGTGATGGTCGACCAGCCGTCGGTCGCCGACACCATCTCCATCCTCCGCGGGCTCAAGGAGCGGTACGAGGTGCACCACGGGGTGCGCATCACGGATTCGGCGATCGTCGCCGCCGCGACCCTCTCGCAGCGCTACATCACCGACCGCTTCCTCCCCGACAAGGCGATCGACCTCATCGACGAAGCGGCCTCGCGGCTGCGCATCGAGATCGACTCCCTGCCCACCGCGCTGGACGTCGTGGAGCGCGAGATCCGCCAGCTGGAGATCGAGCGCGAGGCACTCCGCAAGGAGTCCGACGCTCCCTCTCGAGAGCGGCTGGCCGCCCTGGAGAGGGATCTGGCCAACCTCCAGGAGCAGGCCCGTGGCCTGCGCCAGCGCTGGGAGCAGGAGAAGGGCGCCATGAACGCCATCCGCGACATCAAGGAGCGGATCGACCAGGTCAAGCAGGAGGCGGAGCGCGCCGAGCGCTCAGCGGACTTCGCGCGGGCCGCCGAGCTCCGCTACGGGCAGCTCGGCGAGCTGCAGCGGGGTCTCACCGCCGAAGAGGCGCGACTCGGTGAGGTGCGCGGCGAGCATCCGCTGCTCAAGGAGGAGGTCGATGCCGAGGACATCGCCGAGGTCGTCGCCAACTGGACGCACGTCCCGGTCACCAAGATGCTGGAGGGTGAGGTCCAGAAGCTGCTCCACATCGAGGAGCGCCTCCACGATCGCGTGATCGGGCAGGACGATGCCATCAGCGCCGTCGCCAACGCGGTGCGGCGCGGGCGGGCCGGCCTCGCCGACCCCAATCGGCCCATCGGGTCCTTCATCTTCCTGGGCCCCACCGGGGTGGGCAAGACCGAGCTGGCAAGGGCTCTCGCACAGTTCCTGTTCGACGACGAGCAGGCGATGGTCCGTCTCGACATGTCGGAATACATGGAGAAGCACACCGTCTCCCGCCTGGTCGGCGCGCCTCCGGGCTACGTCGGCTACGAGGAGGGCGGCCAGCTCACCGAGGCGGTGCGCCGCCGCCCCTACTGCGTGCTCCTCCTCGACGAGATCGAGAAGGCGCACCACGACGTCTTCAACGTCCTGCTCCAGCTCCTCGAGGACGGACGGCTCACCGACGGCCAGGGACGGACCGTGGACTTCAAGAACGCGGTCGTGATCATGACCAGCAACCTCGGCTCCGACCTCATCGCCGAGCTCCCCCACGACGCCTCTGCCGCCGCGGTCGCCAAGGTGCGCGAGCAGGTGATGGAGACGCTCCGGCTCCATTTCCGGCCTGAGTTCCTCAACCGGGTCGACGAGGTGATCGTCTTCTCCCGTCTCGATCAGGCCCAGCTCCGCCAGATCGTCCTGATTCAGCTCCGCGGTCTCAGCGATCGTCTGGCGGCGCGCAAGCTCGATCTCGACGTCTCACCGGCTGCGGTGGACCTGCTTGCGCAGGAGGGCTACGACCCCACCTACGGGGCGCGGCCGCTCAAGCGGGTGATCCAGCGCCGCCTCCAGGACCCCATCGCGATGGGCATCCTCGAGGGCCGCTACAGCGAGGGCGACACCGTGGAGGTGGACGCCGCCGGTGGCGAGCTCACCATCGACCGGACGGCGGTACCCGCGACGGAATCTCAGCCGGCCTGACCAGCCGGGGTGAGAAGCCTCATCCACCTCCGGCGGGAGGTCGTCCTCCGTGGCACCGGGTTGTACGCGAGCGCTCGGGATCACCAATTTTGGGGGTTTCAACCCCCTTGACGGATTTGGCAGCCTGTCACCACCAGGTAGACGGGCCCGCGGCGAGTGCCGGCGGTGGTACCTACCGCTAAAAACACGGGGCCGGTCGCGGAACGAGAGATTGCCCCTGCCCTCGGCGTGGCGCTCTGTCCGGCGACGTCAGCCGGGCGGCAGGAAGCCCAGCAGGTGCTGGCTGACTGCGAGGCTGGCACTGAAGGGCACGTTCATGGTTGAGATATCCCAACTCAGATCGTCCCAATTCATCTGACTGACGGTGTAGAAGCTGCCATCGGCGGCGACCGCGGTGACCACGGCGATGTGGCCGGCTGAACCGTCGGCATACGGCCCAGGACCGTCCCACACCGCCAGATCTCCCACCGCTGGGGTGATGGCCACCGGGTTTCTGGTCAGCTTGGTGTAGCTG
>PMYJ01000173.1:0-676 GCA_003170875.1 Candidatus Dormiibacterota bacterium
CCCTTGAGGAAGAGGAGGACGAGCAGCATGCCTCCCAGGTCGGTGAAGCTCTCCGTGATCGGGATGTGGATCGAGGTGCCGGTGGGGTGGATGCTGCCGGTGATCAACCGGAAGACGTTGACCACGACGGTGAGGATGATCGCGAAGATGAAGAGGTAGGTCGGCGCCGCGAAGATGTTGCCCGCCTGGCGCAGACCGCGCAGGTTGGCCACCGCGATGAGCACGACCACCGCGATGCAGGCAAAGACGCGGTAGTTGGCGGCGGCCGGGAAGACGCTCTGGATCTGGTCGTATCCGCTCGCCACCGAGACGGCCACGGTGAGGATGTAGTCGGTCATCAGCGCCGAGCCGGCGACCAGGCCGGCGACCGGCCCGAGGTTGTCCTTGGCGACGATGTAGGAGCCGCCGCCCTGGGGGTACGCCTTGATGGTCTGCCGGTAGCTGAGGCAGACGATGACGATGAGGGCGGCGATCACCCCCATGATCGGCAGCAGGTCGGTGCTCACCGCCGTCGCCCCGGCGACCGCCAGCACCAGCACGATCTGCTCGGTGGCGTAGGCGACCGACGAGAGGGCGTCCGAGGAGAGGACGGGGAGCGCCCGCACCTTGTTGAGCCGCTCCTGGAGCACCCTGCTGCTGGAGAGGGGTGGTCCCAGGATCAGTGTCCGCAGCCGCC
>PMYJ01000173.1:690-3221 GCA_003170875.1 Candidatus Dormiibacterota bacterium
GTCTCGGTGACCTCGAGATCGGGCACGACCGCGGCACCCCCCCGGGGGCGGCCGGGTGCCCCTGACCAGGCGCGGCCGGCCTCGCGGAGGGCGGCGAGCTCGGCGTCCGGGAGCGTCGGCGGTGGTTTCGGCGGCTCGGGGGCCGAGGCGTCAGCCATGGCGTGGGCAGTGTAGGGCGTGCCGCCGGCACGCGGACCCCGGGTGCTGTGGCGGTGCGCTCCCCAGCGGCGTGGTCCCCAGCTCGGCGGCCGGGGCGACCGCCAGCCTGCCGCGACGTCTGTCTATCTGTGAGCGCACGGGGCGGGGGAGGGGGTCAGTGCGGTGCGGCGAGGCGGAGGAGGAAGACGCGGCAGGGTGCGTGCTGGAGGATGTGGGGCACCGTCTTGCCCATGTAGAACTCGCCGAAGCGCTCCCGGTAGGTCAGGCCGACCACGGCCAGGTCGATCTCGCGGGCGGCGATCTCGTCCACGATGGCGTGGGCCGCCTCGCGAGCCTGGAGGATCTCCCCCTTGACCTCGACGTCGTAGTCCTTGCCGATCTCCTCGGCGCGGTTGAGAATCTGCTCCGCGGCGGCGACCTCGGCGTTCTCGACCGTGCCGAGGGCGAGCCCCCGGGGGACCTCCACCACGGTGACCGCAAGCACCGAGGAGCGGGGGCGGAGCGCTAGGCGGCAGGCGAAGCGGATGGCCTCCTCGTCGGTCGCCGCGCCGTTCACCGGCACGAGGATGTGGTGCGGAGTGAATCCCGGCATCGGGGGAATCCTAGCCTGGCCGGGGCGGCCGGCGGCGCCGGGTGAACGTTACAATCGACCCGAATGAAGGTGATCATCGTGGGCTGCGGCCGGGTCGGGGCCCGGCTGGCCCGCCAGCTCGACGCCGAAGGTCACAGCGTCGCGGTGGTCGATCAGCAGGTGGCCGCCTTCGATCGCCTGGGCCGCGACTTCCGCGGCGCGATGGTCGTCGGCAACTGCGTCGACGAGGCGGTGCTCCGCCGCGCCGGGATCGAGGGCGCCGACTGCTTCGTCTCGGTCACCAACGGGGACAACCGCAACCTGATGGCGGCCCAGATCGCCCAGCGGATCTTCAAGGTCAAGCGCGTGATCACCCGCCTCTACGACCCGATCCGGGAGTCCGTCTTCCGGGAGATGGGCCTGGAGACCTTCTGCCCCACCACCCTCGGGGCTGACCTCGTCCGCGACTACTTCCTCCACGGGGTCAACCGCGGGCGTGACGCCTCCGGCGTCGACGGCACCGCGGTGCGCGCATCATGAGCGGCTCGGCCGACACGCCCTACGTCATCATCGTCGGCGGCGGCAAGGTCGGATACCACCTGGCCAAGCACCTCATCGAGCGCGATTACGAGATCACCCTGGTCGAGAAGGATGCCGCCCGCGCCGAGTGGATCGAGCATCAGCTCGGCACCGTCAGCATCATGGTCGGCGACGGGGACGAGATGTCCTTCCTCGCCACCACCGGGATCGAACGCGCGAGCGTCGTCATCGGCGCGACCGGTGATGACGAGGACAACCTCATCGTCTGCCAGCTGGCCAAGGTGAAGTTCAATGTCCCCCGCACCATCGCCCGGGTCAGCAACCCGCACAACGTCGCCGTCTTCAAGGCGCTCGGCGTCGATGCGCCCGTCTCCGCCACTGAGCTGCTGATGGGGCTGATCGAGGCCGAGCTGGGGTCGGAGATGGTCCGCGGCGTCGCCGTCAAGGCCTCCGGCACCTGCCTGGTCGACCTCGCGCTGCCCGCGCTTTCCGGCTACGTCGGCAAGCGCATCGCCGAGATCACCATCCCCAAGGGCGGGATCATCGTCTGCATCGTCCGCGACAGCAAACCGGTGGTGCCGGCACCCGAGACGATCGTCGAGGCCGGTGACGAGCTGGTCGTCTACTCGAAGCTGCTCGACATCGCGGCGGTCGGAGAGGCCCTCTCCAAGAGCTGAGCCGCGGCACGTGCCATCGCATCCATGGCCGTCCGTTGAGTTGGGGCTCTCGAAGATCGTGGATCGCCGCCTCCCACCATTGACCGGCTCAGTGCGCCAGACTCCGCACACATGACTGAGCCGTCCCCCGCCGCGGGTCCCTCTGGGCGACTGCTCGTCATCGAGGACGACGCCTCCCTGCGGCGCATCCTCCGCTCGGCTCTGGAGCGCGCCGGGCACCGGGTCGACGATGCCCCGGACGGCCTGGTGGGCGCCGAGAAGCTGGGCAGGGGCGGCTACGAGGTGGTCCTCCTGGACATCGGGCTCCCCTTCATCGACGGCTGGCGGCTGCTCGACACCCTGGAGGGGCGCCCCCAGCCCGCCGTGATCGTGATCAGCGCCCGGGGCGACGAGCGGGACAAGGTGCGGGCCCTCGACCTGGGTGCCGACGACTACCTCACCAAGCCCTTCGGAGCCGACGAGCTGCTGGCCCGGGTGCGCGCCGTCCTCCGCAGGGTGCGCGGCACCGCGGAGGCCGCCCTGGTGGTCCGCTGCGGCGAGGTGGTGGTCGACCTCGGCGCGCGCGTGGTCACCCGCTCGGGGGC
>PMYJ01000173.1:3243-7484 GCA_003170875.1 Candidatus Dormiibacterota bacterium
CTCCGGCGCAAGCTCGAGTTCGACCCGGCCGAACCGGAGATCATCGTCACCGCCGGCCGGCGGGGGTATCGCTTCTGCAGCCAGACCGAGCCCGGCGCGCCGCCCGCACCATGAGGGGCCATTGGCCGGCCGCGGTCGTTGACCGAACGTTGACGCTGCGGCGCTCAGGATCGGTGCCGTGGACACTGAGTGGCAGTTCGCGGGCCTGCGGTTCCTGGACGTGCGCGACCTCAGGGGGACGGCCGTCCTCGACGCCGACGGCGCACTGCTGGGGAGCGTCGGCGCCGTGCTGCCAGGGCTGGATGGTGCCGTCGACATCCTGATCGCCGAGGATACCCCGAGGGGACGGGTTTTCCGGGTGGCCCTGGACGACGTCGAGATCGACGAGCTCGGACGGCTCTGGAGGCGGCGCGGCTGGCGCGTCTACCGGGTTGCCGTGCCGGCTGCGGCCGAGTCGTTGACCGAACGTTGACCCTCGGATGACGAGACTTTGCGCATGAACCTCTGCGTCCCCAACCTTCGGCGGGCCCGCTGATGCTCGACCTGCTGATGCTCGCGATTCTCGCCATCCTGGTGGCGATGAGCTTCTTCTACGTTCACGGCCTGGGGAAGCTCTGATGAGCGAGACCGTCGGATACATCGTCGCCTTCGTGATCGCGGTCCTGGTGACCGGCTACCTGGTCGCCGCCATGCTCTTCCCCGAGAGGTTCTGACCCGTGGCGCTCGACATCATCGCTTTCATCGTCACCTACGGCGCGGTCTTCGTGGGCGCCTGGTTCGTCGGCCACTACATGGTCAAGGTGTTCCAGGGCGAGCGCACCTTCCTGCACTTTGCGCTACGTCCGGTGGAGCGCGGCATCTACAAGGTGACCGGGATCGACGAGGAGCACGAGCAGGGCTGGAAGGGCTACCTGGTCGCCATGCTCCTCGTGTCGGTGATCGGCCTGGTCTTCACCTACGTGATCCTGCGCATCCAGGGCAGCCTGCCGCTCAACCCCGAGGGCTTCCAGGGCTTGTCGCCCGCGCTCGCCTTCAACACCGCGGTGAGCTTCACCACCAACACCAACTGGCAGAACTACACGGGCGAGCAGACGATGAGCTACCTCTCCCAGATGCTCGGCCTCACCTTCCACCAGTTCCTCTCGGCGGCGACCGGCATCGCGCTTGCCATCGCGGTGATCCGGGGCGTGGCGCGGCACAGCGCCAAGACGATCGGCAACTTCTACGTCGACATCGTCCGCTGCACCCTCTACGTTCTCATCCCCATCGCCGTGGTCGCGACCATCATCCTGGTCGCAAGCGGCTCCATCCAGAACCTGAACGGCTACACGCCGGTCACGACGCTGGAGGGTGTCGGTCAGACCATCGCCCAGGGCCCGGTGGCGGCCATGGAGGCGATCAAGGACCTGGGGACCAACGGCGGCGGCTTCTTCAACGGCAACTCCGCGACGCCCTTCGAGAACCCGACCGGGCTCACCAACGCCCTGGAGATCTTCCTCATGCTGGTCATCCCCTTCGGCCTGGCGGTGACCTTCGGCAAGTGGGTGGGCAACGTCAAGCAGGGCATCGCGCTCTTCGCCGCCATGGCCATCATCCTGGTGGGCGGCGGGGCCTTCGCCGCCAGCCAGGAGCAGGCCGGCAACCCCGCCTACAGCTCGACGGCGGTGAGCCAGGTCGCGACCGGCAACCAGTCGGGCGGCAACCTGGAGGGGAAGGAGGTGCGCCTGGGCTCCATCCAGTCGGCGCAGTTCAACACCGTCGCCACCGGGACCAGCACCGGGTCGGTCGATGGCGCCACCGACAGCTACACGCCCCTGGGCGGCATGGTCCCGATGGTGCTCATCCAGCTGGGTGAGATCACCCCCGGTGGTGTCGGCTCCGGCCTCTACGGCATCGTCGCCTTCGCCATCGTCGCCGTCTTCCTGGCGGGGCTGATGGTCGGACGGACGCCCGAGTACCTCGGCAAGAAGATCGAGGCGCGCGACATCAAGTACGCGGCGCTCGCCATCCTCATCCTGCCCCTCTCCATCCTCGGCTTCGCGGCGCTGGCGGTGCTGACCCCGGCGGGTCAGGCCGGTCCGTTAAACCCTGGCCCCCACGGCTTCAGCGAGATCCTCTACGCCTACAGCTCGACCACCGGCAACAACGGCAGCGCCTTCGCCGGGCTCTCCGGCAACACCCTCTTCTACAACACCACCCTGGCCGCCGCCATGTGGCTGGGCCGGATCATCTTCGTGATCCCGGTGCTGGCCCTGGCCGGATCGCTCGCCAAGAAGAAGATCATCCCCGCCGGCGCGGGCACCTTCCCCACCGACACGCCTCTCTTCACCCTACTGCTGATCGGCACCATCCTGATCGTCGGTGCCCTGACCTTCTTCCCGGCGCTGGCTCTCGGTCCGATTCTCGAGCAGCTCCAGCTCCACGCCGGCATCCTCTCTCACCCTTAAGGAAACACCGGTCATGACAGTCATCGCCAGCACAGGTGGGCTTCCCCAGCCGCGCAAGCGGCGCCGGCAGAGCAGCCTGTACGACCCCGCCATCCTGGTTCCCGCCGTCGGGGCGAGCTTTCGGAAGCTCAACCCCCGCGTGATGGCCCGCAACCCGGTCATGTTCGTGGTCGAGGTCGGTGCCGTGATCACCACCTACGTCTTCATCACCGGCTTCTTCAACAACGGGGACCAGGGTTTCGTCGGGCAGGTCTGCCTCTGGCTCTGGTTCACGGTGCTCTTCGCCAACTTCGCCGAGGCGGTCGCCGAGGGCCGGGGCAAGGCCCAGGCGGCGAGCCTCCGGCGCACGCGTTCGGACACGATTGCCCGCCGTCTGGTGGGCGGCGCGGGTGGCACTGAGGAGCGCGTCGCCGCTCCTGAGCTGCGCAAGGGCGACATCGTCGTCTGCGAGGTCGGGGACATCATCCCGAGCGACGGGACCATCATCGCGGGGATCGCGTCCGTCGACGAGTCCGCGATCACCGGCGAGTCGGCCCCGGTCATCCGCGAGGCCGGCGGCGACCGGAGCGCGGTCACCGGCGGCACGAGGGTGCTCAGCGACCGCATCGTCATCGAGATCACCCAGAACCCGGGCGAGACCTTCATGGACCGCATCATCGGCCTGGTCGAGTCGGCCTCGCGGCAGAAGACGCCCAACGAGATCGCGCTCAACATCCTCCTCGCCAGCCTCACCGTCATCTTCATCATCGCCGTCGTCACCCTGCAGCCCTTTGCTCTCTTCGCCGGAGCATCGGTGTCGGTCGTGGTGCTGATCGCGCTGCTCGTCTGCCTGATCCCGACCACCATCGGCGCGCTGCTCTCCGCCATCGGCATCGCGGGCATCGACCGCCTCCTCCAGAAGAACGTCCTGGCCATGTCGGGCCGCGCGGTGGAGGCCGCCGGCGATGTGGACGTGCTACTCCTCGACAAGACCGGGACCATCACCCTGGGCAATCGCCAGGCCACCGAGTTCATCCCTGCGCCGGGCGTGGAGATGCAGCGCCTGGTGAAGGCGGCGGACCTGGCGAGCGTCGCCGACGAGACCCCCGAGGGGCGCTCCATCGTGGCCCTGGCCCGGCGCATCGGCATCGCCGAGGAGCCGGACATCCACTCCTGGCAGTTCGTCCCTTTCACGGCCACGACCCGGATGAGCGGCGTCGACCGGGGCACCCTCAGCATCCGCAAGGGCGCCGGCGACGCCATCGCCTTCTGGTGCTCGGCAGAGACGAGCCGCGAGCTGCCTCCGACCGTGCGGGATCAGGTCGAGACGATCGCCCGCAGTGGCGGCACTCCGCTCCTGGTCGCCGAGAACCGGGCCGTGCTGGGCACCATCCACCTCAAGGACATCGTCAAGCCCGGCATCCGGGAGCGGTTCGAGGACCTGCGCCGGATGGGCCTGCGCACGGTGATGATCACCGGTGACAACCCGCTCACCGCCAAGGCGATCGCCGAGGAGGCGGGCGTGGACGACTTCCTCGCCGAGGCGACACCCGAGAACAAGCTGGAGCTGATCCGCGCCGAGCAGGCGGGCGGCAAGCTGGTGGCGATGACCGGTGACGGGACCAATGACGCGCCGGCGCTGGCCCAGGCCGATGTCGGCGTGGCCATGCAGAGTGGCACCCAGGCCGCCAAGGAGGCGGGCAACCTGGTCGACCTCGACAGCGACCCGACCAAGCTGATCGAGATCGTTGAGACCGGCAAGCAGATGCTGATCACCCGGGGTGCGCTCACCACCTTCAGCGTCGCCAACGACGT
>PMYJ01000133.1 GCA_003170875.1 Candidatus Dormiibacterota bacterium
GCGGTGGAGAGGATCGAGGCCGAGCTGGAGGAGCGGGTGGCGGTGCTGGACGAGCAGGGGCGGTTGCTGGAGGCCCAGCGGCTGCGCCAGCGGACCGGCTTCGACGTCGAGATGATGCGAGAGACGGGCACGTGCGCCGGCATCGAGAACTACTCGCGCCACCTGACCGGCCGTGCCGAGGGCGAGGCGCCCTTCTGCCTGCTCGACTTCCTCCCCGAGGACGCGATGATCGTCGTCGACGAGTCCCATGTCGCCGTGCCCCAGATCGACGGCATGTCCAAGGGCGACCGCGCTCGCAAGATCCCCCTGGTCGAGTACGGGTTCCGCCTCCCCTCGGCACTGGACAACCGGCCGCTCACCTTCGCCGAATGGGATCAGAAGGTTGGCCAGGTCATCTACGTCAGCGCCACGCCGGGGCTGTACGAGGAGCAGCATTCGCGCCGGACGGTGGAGCAGATCAACCGTCCCACCGGTCTGGTGGACCCCACCCTGGAGATCAAGCCCAGCGAGGGCCAGATCGACGATCTGCTGGCTCAGGTCCGGCGCCGGATCGAGCGCGGTCACCGCTCGCTGATCACGACCCTCACCAAGAAGATGGCCGAGGACCTCACCGACTACCTTCGCGAGGCGGGGGTGAGGACTCGCTATCTTCACAGCGACATCGAGACCATGGAGCGGATCGAGATCATCCGCGACCTCCGCCTCGGAGTCTTCGACGTCCTGGTCGGGGTCAACCTGCTGCGCGAGGGTCTGGACCTCCCCGAGGTCGCCTTCATCGGCATCCTCGACGCCGACAAGGAGGGCTACCTCCGGGGCTTTCGGTCCCTGATCCAGACCATCGGCCGGGCGTCGCGGAACCTCGACGGCCACGTCGTCATGTACGCCGACGGCGTCAGCGATGCGATGCGCCGGGCGATCGCCGAGACCGATCGGCGCCGCGCCATCCAGGTGGCCTTCAACGACGCCCACGGGATCACCCCGCAGACCATCGTCAAGGCCGTGTACCAGATGGAGACCCACCGCGAGGAGCTCAGCACGGTCGCCGCGACCTTCCAGGAGCAGGCCGGCCTGCCGCCCGACGAGCTGCTCCGCCTGGCCAAGGACGTCGAGAAGGAGATGAAGCGAGCCGCTCGCGACCTGGAGTTCGAGCGCGCGGCAGAGCTTCGAGACCGGCTCACCGAGATCCGTCGGCGGCTGGAGGAGAGCGGCGAGCGTGACCCGGGCGCGGCGGGGGAGGGGACGGTCATGCCCGTTGGGGTGAGGTCGGGCGCCGGCGGGGACCGCCCCCGCTCGGGTGCCGGCGGTGACCGTCCCGGCTCGCGTGGCGGAGGCCGTCGCGGGCGTCGCTAGCGGCCTCCCGGCGGGCGTTCCGGACTCGCGGACGTGCGCATGGTTGAAGCAACCGAACTGTGACAGTGGCCCGATCTCCCAGCCCCGCGCCTCGTCACGATTCCGCCATTTGGCGGCGACGACCGTGGCTAGACTGAGAAACATCCCGGTTACAAAGGTGCAAGGAGAAGGTGTGAAGATCTGGAGACGCTCGGCGGCGGCCGCCAGCGTGATCCCCGTTCACGCGACCCCTCCCTTGACGACGAGCTTGGTTTGGGACCTCGGCGACCAGTACTGCTCGGCGCGCGGTTGCACCCAGAAGACCGGGCTCGCCTGCAGCTACATCGACCGCCGGGAGCGACCCTGCCCCACCGGCTGGTGCCCCGAGCACCGCTACATCACCCAGGGGGCGGTCTTCTGCCCCTCGCACGGGCGTCTCCTCGACGGCACCGCCGACGAATTCCGCGAGAGCGTGCGGGTGGACCTCGGCAATGTGGTGCCGGTGGTCCTCGCCTGGATCACCCAGGAGGTCGATGCCGAGATCTCGTCGGCCATGCTCGAGCTCGCCCTGGAGTGGCACCAGGCCCTGGTGCTCGACCCCGTGCACTTCGGCCTCGTGGGTGTGCACCGGGTGCGCACCTGGGAGCGGGCCTGGAAGATCTGTGAAAACCTGGGGCCGACGCTCCGGGTGGGGATCGTCATCGAGGAGGCCGAGCCCGGCATCGTCGAGGCGCGCATCAACGCGCGGCCGGTGCTCCGGTTGCTCGTGCCCTGGCACGAGAGCCACGGTTTCGGCGAGAGGCCGGCGACCGCCGCGGCCGCCAGCGCGGCGGTCCTCAACTTCCGGGAGCGCCTGCTCTCCGCCCTGGTTCGCGGCATCGCCGAGTGGCGCCGGGACAACATCGGCAATCTGGAGCAGGACACGAGCCTTCGCGGCCTGGTCTGGCACGCGCCCTCCAGCTCCCGGGGGTACCGCCGCTGCTGAGCCGCGGCGCCGCCCGCGGGCAGAGTATCAGCGCACATCCGTTCGCTATACTATCGGGCGATGAGCTCTGCCACCCGTGGTCAGCCGTCCCGGGTCTTCGCCTGCCGGTCGTGCGGCTGGACCAGCCCCAAGTGGCAGGGTCGCTGCGGAGGGTGCGAGGAGTGGAACACCCTGGCGGAGGCGACCGCACGTCCCCGGGCCGGAGGGGGGACGAGCCCACCGCTCCGGGCGGTCCCGCTCGGCGAGATCGGGACCGGCCACGCAACCCGCCGCAGCACCGGGATGGGGGAGATGGACAGGGTGCTCGGGGGTGGCCTGGTCGAGGGCTCCCTGGTCCTGCTCGGCGGTGACCCGGGCATCGGGAAGTCCACGCTGGCCCTCCAGCTCGGGCACGGCGTCGGCTCGGCGAACGCCCCCGCCCTCTACTGCGCGGGCGAGGAGTCGCCCGGCCAGCTGGCCCTCCGCGCGGCGCGGCTGGGCTGTCTCGACGATCGCGTAGTTGTCGTCGGGGAAACGACCGTCGCCGGGTGCGTGGAGGCGATCACCACCCTGCGCCCGCCCCTCGCCATCGTCGACTCGGTCCAGACCCTCCACGATCAGGACGTCCCCGGGCACCCGGGCAGTCCCTCCCAGGTTCGGGCGGCGGTGGCCCGGCTGATGGAGTGCGCAAAGGAGAGCGGCGTGCCCATCCTCCTGGTGGGACACGTCACCAAGGACGGCGCTATCGCCGGCCCCCGGACGCTGGAGCACATGGTCGACGTCGTCCTCTTCCTGGAAGGCGACCGCCACGGGGAAAACCGGCTCCTCCGCGGCCTCAAGAACCGCTTCGGCCCCGCTTCCGAGCTCGGCCTCTTCCGGCTGGCCGAGGGCGGGATGCTGGAGATCGGCAGCGCTGGGCGTGCCTTCCTCGACGAGCAGAGCCTGAGCATCCCCGGCAACGTCCTCACCGTGACCTCCGAGGGCTCCCGGGCCCTGGTGGTGGAGGTGCAGGCGCTGACCGTGCCCGTCGGTCACGCCATGACCCGGCGCACCGCCTGGGGATTTGACCCGGCCCGGCTCAACCTCCTGGTCGCCGTCCTCCAGAGGCGGGCGCGGCTGCCTCTCGGCCAGCGCGACGTCTTCCTCAACTGTGCCGGCGGGGTGCGGCTGGTGGAGCCGGGCGTCGACCTGGCCGCCGCTCTGGCCGTCTGGGGCGCGGAGACCAATGCGGGGTGGGACCCTGGCACCGTCGCCATCGGAGAGGTGGGGCTGGGCGGGGAGGTCCGCCGGGTGCGCTGCCTCGAAGCGCGCCTCGCCGAGGCGGCGGCACTGGGCATCCGCCGCGCCGTCATCCCTGCCGGGCAGGAGGAGCAGGCTCCTCCTGCCATCGAGTGCCACCCGGTGAGCGATCTCCAGGGAGCCGCCCGGCTTCTGGTGGCCCTGCCGGGCCGCCCGCGACCGGTGCGCTCGATGCCAAGCTGGATGCTCGAGGCGCCTGAAACCGTCGCGTGACGAGGGGGGCTCAGCCTGGGCGGCCGTCGCCGCCCTGTGTTTCAATCGGCCCATGATCGTTCCGCAGACCCCGGGGGTCCGCCATGCCCGCGCCCTGGCCCGTCTGGTCGGGGCCGTAGTGGGGATGGTCGTCGGGGTGCTGTACGGCGGCTACATCGCCCAGCAGGCGTTTGGCCACACGGCTCTCGTCGGTGGCGACGGAGCGGTGCTGGCGGTGCTGCTCGGCACCGGGGTCGCGGGGGCGGCCGCGCTTGCGCTGGCGGCGCCTCTGCTCACCGTCGAGCCCTTCCTCTGGTTGCAGAACATCCTCGACCACGCACCGGCTGGGGAGCTGCTCGCGGCCCTGGCCGGGGGCACCGCCGGACTCCTGATCAGCACTCTGATCGGCGTCATCCTCCTTCCACTCCCCTGGGGGATCGGCTTCGTCATCTCGGGTTCCGCGGCGTGCTGCCTCGTGTACGTNNGCCTCCGGGGCCGGCGATCCGGTCGCGCAGGACGGGGCTCCCATCGTCCTGGACACCTCCGTGCTCATCGACGGGCGGATCGGCGACGTCGCCGCCAGCGGCTTCATCCAGGGCCGCCTGCTGGTCGCTGGGTTTGTCCTGGAGGAGCTGCAGAGGGTCGCGGACTCGGGGGACCCGCTGCGGCGCTCGCGCGGCCGCCGGGGGCTGGCCGTGGTGGAGGAGTTGAAGCGCCAGGTTCACGTCACCTGCGAGTTCGTGGATCAGGACTTCCCGGGCACGCCGGAGGTCGACGCCAAACTCGTCAAGCTGGCCAAGGCCCGGGGCGCCGCGCTGATGACCAACGATTTCAATCTCAACCGGCTCGCCTCTGTCCAGGAGGTTCGGGTGCTCAACCTCAACGACCTCGCCAACGCTCTCAAGCCGATCGCCAGCTCGGGCGAGAGCCTCGACCTCACCATCGTCAAGGAGGGGAAGGAGCTGCACCAGGGCGTCGGTTACCTGGAGGACGGCACCATGGTGGTCGTCGAAGGGGGGCGCGACCACCTCGATCACCAGGTGCACGTGACCGTCACCTCGGTGCTGCAGACCCCCGCCGGACGGATGATCTTCGCGACCGCCGCCACCGAGCAACGGCAGGCGGCGGAAGGGCGGCCCCGGCCGGCGCCGCGCCCGACCCGGGCGGGCAGCCGCTGAGCGTCGCGATCATCGTACCGGCGGCGGGGCGCGGCGAGAGAGCCGGGACCGACAAGGTCTGGGCCGACGCCGGAGGACGTCCTCTCATCGTCCACGTCCTCGAGCGGATCGCCGTCGTGGGCTCGGTCGACACCGTGATCGTCGTCTGCCCCGAGGCACGCCACGCCGCGATCCTTGACGCCGCCCGCGCTCTCGGCCTCTCCGGGGTGCGGTGCGTCCCTGGCGGCCCGCGCCGCCGCGACTCCGTCGCGGCCGGTCTGGCAGAGGTCGGCGACGCCGAGATCGTGGTGGTCCACGACGCCGCGCGGCCCCTGGTATCGCCGGCGCTGATGGAGGCCGTCATCGCGGCCGCCCGCGTCTATGGAGCCGCCACCGCGGCCATCCCGTGCGTCGACACCATCAAGCGGGTGGAGGGGGGGATGGTCGTTGAAACCCTGCCCCGTGCCGCCCTGGTCGCGGTCCAGACGCCGCAGGCCTTCGCAGCCCCCCTGCTGCGCCGGGCTCACGCCGTCGCGCCCGAGCTGGATGCCTCGGACGACTGCCTGCTGGTGGAGCGGCTGGGGGAGCCGGTGGCGGTCGTGCCGGGCGAGATCGGCAACCGTAAGATCACGCACCCTGAGGATCTCGTCTGGCTTCGCGGTGAGCTGCAGGAGAGTGACAGTCAATGACGCTTCGCATCGGGCACGGGCTGGACTCCCACCGCCTGGAGCCGGGACGCCCGCTGATGCTCGGCTGCGTGCCGGTGCCGTCGGATCTGGGGCTCGCCGGCCACTCCGACGGTGACGCCGCCGCCCACGCCGTCGCCGACGCCTGCCTCGGTGCGGCGGGGCTCGGGACCATGGGCGACCACTTCCCCCCCGGGGAGGAGCGCTGGCGGGGGGTCAGCGGCCGCAAGTTCCTGGAGCTGGTGGCGGCCAAGTTGGCGCAGGCGGACGCCCGGGTGATGAGTGCGGAGGTGGCCCTGGTCTGTGCCCAGCCGCGGCTCGCGCCGTTCTTCGCCGCCATGGGGGAGGCGATGTCCGCGGCGCTCGGCACCCCGCCAGGCACCGTCACGGTCACCGCGACGAGCGGCGATGGGCTCGGCGCAGCCGGTCGTGGCGAGGGGATCCTGGCCTCAGCGGTCGCACTTCTCGAGGTGGCGTGACCCCTCGCTAGTCCGGGGGCTCCGTGGTGACGACGGCCGAGGCGTGCACTCCGCCGTCACCGACCAGCCACAGCCGCAGCGTCCCGCCCTCCGCCTTGGACACCACCCTGACCTGATCACCGAGGTCCATCGGGAGCCGGTGCTCGCACTCGGCCGTCACGGGGATGCGGCCAGGCAGGCAGCGGGCCAATTCGTCCTCAACCGCCTCCCAGTACGCCGCGTTGTTGACGTGGCCGACCACGTCGAGGTCGGTCGCACGGATGGCCCACGGCCGGCTCGCGGCTCCGGCTGGAGGCGAGGGGTGGAGGAGCCGCGCCGACACCTGGCGGACGTCCTTGCCCCAGATCTGGTCGAAGCGCTCCGAGAGCAGCGCCAGACGGCCGCTCGTCGCATCCACGGCAGCCCACAGCACCGCCGCCTCCAGATGGCCGCCGGCGCCGCCCCGCCCCGAGGTCCGGCGCTCCGCCCAGCGCGGGCCGGCGCCGGTACAGAAGGTGCGGTAGTCGATCCGGTCCAGGTACCGGGGCCATCGCTCGATGGTGATCGCGGCTCGCCGCACCACCCAGAAGACCGGCTCCTCGCCCATCCCGGAGTCGTTGCTGTCGTCGGTGGCCACATCCTGGAGGTGACGGGCCAGAGCATCGAGACGGAACCGGCCGTGCTCGTCGGCGTCCCCCAGCCGCACCGGCCGGCTGGCCTCGAAGACGCGACTGCGCGGCCCCGGTCCGAGGCTGGTTGAGCTGAGCACGCCTCCCGGATCGTCGACGCTCACAGGGCCAACGTAGCGGATCGGCGCGGCCACCCGCTCGCGCGGATATCCTTGATCGCCCGTGAGCCTTCGCCTCCACGACACCCTCACCCGCCGGCTCCAGACGGTCGCGCCGCTGGAGCCCGGCCACCTGCGCCTCTACACCTGTGGTCCGACGGTCTGGAACCGAGCCCACATCGGGAACTTCCGGACCTTCCTCTTCGAGGACATCCTGCGCCGCTGGCTCGAGCGCAGCTTCCCGCGGGTCACCCACGTCATGAACCTGACCGACGTGGACGACCGGCTGATCGGCAACGCCACCAAGAATCACCAGGGGCTGGCGGCGGAGACCACCCCCTGGATCGAGGGCTTCTTCGCCGACGTCGACACCCTCGGCATCCGCCGGGCCCACCACTACCCGCGGGCCACCGGGTACATCGAGGAGATGGTGACCCTGATCGAGCGGCTGGAGGCGAAGGGGGTCACCTACCGCAGCGACGGGGGCATCTACTTCCGGATCGCCGGCTTTCCCCGCTACGGGAGGCTCTCGGGGATCCCCGCCGCAGGTCTGGTGGCCGGGATGAGCGGCCGGGTGGATGCCGACGACTACACCAAGGAGGACGCCCGCGACTTCGCCCTCTGGAAGACGGTGGNNGGCTGGCACATCGAGTGCTCGGCGATGAGCATGTCCCTGCTCGGCGAGAGCCTGGACATCCACTGCGGCGGGGTCGACAACATCTTCCCCCACCACGAGAACGAGATCGCCCAGTCCGAGGCGGCGACCGGAAAGCCCTTCGTCCGGATCTGGTGCCACGGCGAGCACCTGACCATGAACAGGGAGAAGATGGCCAAGCGCTTCGGCAACTTCCTCACCCTCCCCGATCTTCTCGACTCCGGGTACCGCCCCTCGGCGATCCGCTACCTGCTGATCACCGGGGCCCACTACCGCCGCACTCTGGATTGGAACGAGGAGCCCCTCCGCGCCGCCGAGGAGGCGGTGGGGAGGTTGAGCGAGTTTCGCGACCGGGTACTGGGCCTCGGGGCCGGCAGCGGTGGCGAGGAGATCGGGGCACGGGCCGCGGCCGCCGCCGACGCTTTCGCCCAGGCCATGGATGACGACCTGAACGTGCCCGAGGCCGTGGGCCATCTCTTCGGCGCGATCCGGGACCTCAACCGGTTGCTCGACGCGGTCACCCCGTCGGCAGAGGTGAGGCAGCAGTTGATCGACCTCGTCGCCGAGGCAGATGACGTCCTCGGGGTGCTGCCCCTCGTCGATCGGGAGCGGGCCAGGTCGGCTCTCAGCCCCGAGGAGGAGGGGCTGCTCGCGCGGAGGGTCGCGGCGCGTGCCGCCCGGGACTTCGCCGAATCCGACCGGATCCGCGCGCAGCTTCTCGAGCGGGGCATCATGGTCGAGGACACCGCTCAGGGACAGCGCTGGAAGCGCGCCTGAGAGTCCTTTCCGAGGCGGCACTTCTCAGGTGGACATCCTCTATGGGCGCAACCCGGTGCGCGAAGCACTCCGGGCCGGGCGCGGCGCCCGCAAGCTGGTCGTCGCCGAAGGGCTCGCCGACGAGGCCCGGCTGCGGGAGATCCTGGAGCTGGCGGGCGGGCGGGGCATCCCGATCGAGATGGCCGCGCGCAGCCGGCTGGACGATATCGCCCATACCGAGCACCACCAGGGGGTGGCCGGTTACTTCCACGGACGCCCCCCGCAGCGGCTGGAAGACGTCCTGGAGAGCTGCCGCCCGCCGGCACTGTTGCTCCTCCTGGACGGGGTCCAGGACCCCCAGAACCTCGGGGCCCTCATCCGGAGCGCCGAGGCGGTCGGTGCCGACGCCGTCATCGCGCCGGCGCATCGGGCCGCCGGGCTCACCCCGGCCGCGGTCAAGGCGTCGGCGGGTGCCAGCGAGCATCTCGCCTTCCTGAGCGTCCCCAACCTGGCCCAGGCCCTTGCCAAGATCGGGGAGGCGGGGATCTGGCGNNGGCGGGGAGGGGGAGGGGCTGCGCCAGCTCACCCGCCGGAGCTGCGACCGCCTCGTCTCGCTGCCCATGGTGGGTCAGGTCGCCTCCCTCAACGCCGCGGCGGCGGGTGCGGCCATCCTCTATGAGGCATTCCGCCAGCGGGGCTTCGCGCCCCGGTGAGCCGTCTGGTCGTCGACGGGTACAACATCCTGCACGCCTGGCCGGACCTGGCCAGGGCCATGCGCACCGAGAGCCTGGAGGAGGCACGCCGGCGCCTGATCACCCGGCTCGCCGAGTACCGGGCGACCACCGGCAACGAGGTCTTGGTTGTTTTCGACGCGCGGCGGCGCTCGGCGAGCAGCGTCGATCGGGAGATGGTCGAGGGCGTCGAGGTCCGCTACGGGAGCGCTCACGAGAGCGCCGACCACGTGATCGAGCGCCTCATGTATGAGGCGTCCCGCCGCGGCACCGTCCTGGAGATGATTCTCGCCACCGACGACCATCTCCAGCGCGACCTGGTCCGGGGAATGGGCGTCCCGACCATGGGCTCCCGCGCCCTCCACGCCGAGGTCGAGCGGGCGGAGGGGGAGCGCTCCGGGGAGATCCGGCGGCGCGACGAGAAGGGGGCGGTCTCCGATCGGCTGGAGAGCCGCATCGACCCCGAGGTCCGCCGCCAGCTCGAGGCGATCCGGCGCGGGGAGACCGGCGGGCCAAACCCTCCTGCTCCGGGCGGTCGTCGACTAACCTGAATAGCCGCCCGGGCGTCGCC
>PMYJ01000101.1 GCA_003170875.1 Candidatus Dormiibacterota bacterium
CAGGTGGACCGGGACCTCTCGGGATCCCCGGTGATGGTGCACTGCGACCACGCGGCCGTCGTCACCGTCGTGCGCAACCTCCTCACCAACGCCTGCAAGTACGCGCCGGGAGCACGCCAGGTGTGGTCGGTGCGGGCGGACGGCGACCGGGCCCGCGTCGACGCGCACGACGACGGGCCGGGCATCCCGGCCGCCGACCTCCCCCACGTCTTCGAACGCTTCTACCGCGGGGAGAAGACGCGCACCCGCGAGGAGGGGGGGAGCGGGCTGGGGCTGTCCATCGTGCAGGGACTGGTGCGCGCCCAGGGCGGCGATGTCACCATCACCAGCGCCGAGGGCGCGGGGACCACGCTCACCTTCTGGCTGCCGCTGGCGCGAGGCGGCCGCTAGTCGAGCGGTGGGCCTCCAGGGAAGACCTTAGGCTTGCGGATGTGGACGACGCAGCCTATCCCCGGAGCGTCCTCGGCCTGCGGGTCGTGGAGTTCGCATTCCCGGGACCGCTCCGAGACCGGCTGGTCAGCGCCATCATCGAGGGTCGCAAGGTGTCGACGATGGCCCTGGCGCTGGATTACGCGATCGGGCGCGAGTTCCTACCCCAGCCGGGGCAACGCGCAGTGGTGATCGACTCACGACCCCGGTTGTGCTGGAGCGCTTCAAGCTCATCGAGCGGCTCTGAAACAGGTGGGGGCGCCGCCCCCAAACTGGGCCCACCTGCCCACGGCGTGACCTCTCCGTTCTCCCCCGCTCCCCCGGAACCGAAGATCAACGCCGTGTTAGGGGCGAGGCGCCGCCGGGTACGCCTCCATGAGGCGGGTGACGCTCTGCAACCAGGCGTCGGTGATCTCCGCCACCGTCGCGCCCTCCGGAAACGTCAGCGGTTGGCCGAGCACGATCCGTACCAGGCGGCGGAAGTGCCGCGGCCGGATGTCGCCGACGTGCACGATGTCCTCGAGCCCCCGGACGATCATCGGGACCAGGGGAGCGCCCGTCTCCTGGACGATCCGCGCCGCTCCGCGCCGGGGGCGCTTCTGCGCCTCGCCGGGCGTGAACCCGGCCGTCGCGATCCACACCACGCCGCCCGCTCGGATCACCTCGCAGGCGCGGGTGAGCGTGTCGGTCCGGGTGGGGATGGCCCCCACCGCCCGGAAGAACCAGCCGAAGCTGCGGGACTCGAGGAAGCGCCGGTTGAAGATCGGCTGCACCCGGCGGTCGACGAGGCCCAGGAGAGGGCCATCGAAGTACGAGCTGTGATGGGCCGCGATGACGCACGCCTCGCGCGGGACGCTGCCCTCGATGCGCACCTTGAAGACAATCCGAAGTAGCGTCAGGACAAACGGCCGGATGATCCGATTGGCGACCTGCCGCTGAAACCATCGGCGCGCCCCGACATCCTCGGCATCCACGCGATCCGCCCGAGCGGCCGCGTCTCCACGGGGAGGGGCGCGTCTCGAAGCCACGTTGACGGCAGTCTACAGCGCGGTCCGACGATGCTTCCGCTCGCGGGCGGAGTGCTCGGCTACGGCGGGCCGTCCACGTAGTAGTGGCGTCTCCACCGGATGAAAAGGCCCGCCGCGAGCAGCACCAATGCCAGCTCGAAGACGAGCGGCGTTGGGAAGTGGAAGGCGGCGCCAAAGACCTGGGCCACCAGGGATGCTTTGGCACCTGGGGTCGGGGTCGCCTTTGGTCCAGAGGCCTGGCCGGACGGCGTCGGGGTGCCCGTCCCCGATGCCGGCAGGGTGGCGACGCCGGCCGAGGCGGTGGTCAGCACCGGGGGCGACGGCGCGGTCGTGTCCACCTCGCGGTAGATGGAGGCGTCACTCTGGTATGGGTCGAGGGCGGCGATCACGGTCGCGTACGGCTCCCCGGGAGACACCGCGATGCTCTCCACCTCCTGGCGGGCCGGCTCGCCGGAGCTGTGATTCGACGGCAGCCCCTGATTGGCGGTGGTGAAGCTCTGACCCGCGTCGGTGGAGCGAAAGAGGCCGCCCCCGCTGCTCCCGCCGGCGTCGGCTCCGGCATAGACGAGGTTGGGGTCGAGCGGGCTGAAGGTGGCGTCGGTGAGATAGGTGTTCTGGGGGATACCGGTGCTCGCGGTCCAGGACGTGCCTCCGTCCCTGGAGCGGAACGTTCCCCTCGCCGTGGTGATCAGAACGGGATTGGTCGTGACCGTCTGGGAGGTCGGGCCCATGCTGATCGAGTTCACGACGTCCCCGGACGGCAGCCCCGAGCTGATCGGCTGCCACACGCCGTCGGTCGGATTGCGCCGGTAGAGGAAGGTCGACCCGGAGTTCGCATAGTCGACCCCGGCGAAGAACACGGGCCCCGAGGGGCCGGCGATACCTGCCAGGGCGCTGATGCTGTCGCCTGTCAGCCCTCCCGAATACCAGGTGACGCCGGCGGCGGAGAGAGCTATCCCGTCGTCGGTGCCGGCGGCCAGCCCGTCGGCGGTCACCGCGATGTCTCTCACGTCCAGATTCGGGAGGCCGGCGGAGTCGTTCGACCAGGAGGCGCCGTTGTCGAGCGACACCCGCATGCCGGAGCCCGCCAGACCGGCGTAGATGGCCAGCCCCTGGCCCGGCTGGTCGCTGAAGGCGACGGCCCAGGCCCGCGAGCCGCGGAGCCCGGAGGAGGTCCACGTGTTGCCCCCGTCCGCGCTCATGTAGACGCCGTTGTCGGTCGCGGCGGCGGCGAGCAGCGGGTTGTGCGGTGCGAAGGCGACCTGCCAGATCTCCCCGCTCTCGAGCCCCGGGAGGCTCCCCGCGGGCGCCCAGCCGGCCGCGCCGGCAGGCCCGGAGAGCGCGCCGGTGAGGAGGAGCGCGGCGGCGGCTCCGGCCACCAGGGGTGCCGCGAGCCGTCTCGGCCGCAGGCGGTGGCGTGGGGAGTTCAGGTTCCTGATGGCGGTGGCGATCCGAATGGCTTCCAAAGGGCGGGCAGAACAGATGTGGCGCAGGGAGCATCCCCGCCCGGGCCGGCGGCGACGGCCGGCGAGCCGGGCCAGGATAACTCAGACCATGGAGCGTCGGACCAGGGTGTGCTCCCGGTCCGGACCGACCGAGACCACGTCCACCGGGGCGCCGGCCAGCTCGCCGAGGCGCTCCACGTACGCCTGGCAGGCGGCGGGGAGGTCCTCGAACCGCCGGCAATCCTTGGTGGAGGTGAGCCAGCCGGGCATCTCCTCGTACACCGGTTCGGCGTGCTTGAGGTGGGAGATGTTGGACATGGGGTGATCCCAGTGCTCTCCCTTGCTCATGTAGCCGGTGGCGATCCGGAGGGTCTCGATCTGGTCCAGGACGTCCACCTTGGTGATCGCCATCGAGTCGATGCCGCTGGTGTTGACCGAGTAGCGCGCGACCGCGGCGTCGAACCAGCCCACCCGGCGCGCCCTCCCGGTCACCGTGCCGAACTCGCTCCCGACCTCGCGGATCAGCTCGCCCAGGGTGCCCTGCAGCTCGGTGGGGAAGGGGCCGTAGCCGACCCGGGTGGTGTAGGCCTTGAAGACGCCGATCGTCCGGGTGACCCGGTTGGGCGGGATGCCGCTCCCCGTGAGCGCCCCTCCGGCGGTCGGCGCCGACGAGGTGACGTAGGGATAGGTGCCCAGGTCCAGGTCGAGCATCGCCCCCTGCGCGCCCTCGCAGAGGATCCGCCGATCCTCGCGGAGCGCCCCCTGGATGATCGGGTAGATGTCGCGGATGCGCGGCCCCAGGCGCTCGGCGTACTCGAGGTACTCGTCCAGGATCGCCCGTTCGTCGAACGGCTCGTGGTCGTAGAGGCGGGTCAGCGATTCGTTCTTGAGCCGGAGCACGAAGCGCAGCTTCTTCTCGAGGAACACCGGCTTGGTGAGGTCGCCGACCCGGAAGCCCACCCGGCGCACCTTGTCCTCGTAGGCGGGCCCGATGCCCCGGTGGGTGGTGCCGAGGCGGTCGTCNNTTGTCGGTGTTGACCCCGTGCGCGTGCAGCTCGTCGAGCTCGGCGAGGAACGACTTGGGGTTGACCACCATCCCGTGGCCGATGACGCAGGTGGTGGTCGGCGAGAGGATGCCGCTCGGGACCAGCCGGAACTTGAAGGTCTGGCCCTCCACGACCACGGTGTGACCGGCGTTGTCGCCGCCCTGGGAGCGCACGACCATGTCGACGGAGCCGGCGAGAAGGTCGATGACCTTTCCCTTGCCCTCGTCGCCCCACTGGCCGCCGATGAGGATGGTGACGCTGATGACCGGGCCTCCTGGAATACGGATCGAGCACCCGCAGCGTATCCGGTCACGCCCCCGCCGGGGGCCGCGGCCCGGCGACCTCCCCGCTGTTCCCCGGTCTCCGAGATGCCCGGCGGAGCGCTCTCCCGGGGGTTACTGGAGAAGGCTGCGGAGCATCCAGGCGGTCTTCTCGTGGATCTGCATCCGCCGCGTGAGCAGGTCCAGGGTGGACTGGTCCCGGGCCGCTTCGGCGACCGGGAAGACCCCGCGTGCGCTGCGGACCACAGCCTCCTGGTCCTGCTGGAGTCGCCGGATCATCGCCGTGGCGTCCGGGGTGTCGGTGTCCTCGGAGATGGCGGCCAGGGCCGAGAACTCGCGGTACGAGGCGGGGGTTCGAACGCCCAGCGCGCGGATCCTCTCCGCGATCTCATCCACCGCGAGGGCCAGCTCCAGGTACTCGGTCTCGAACATGAGGTGCAGGGACGAGAACATGGGCCCCGTCACGTTCCAGTGGTAGTTGTGGGTCTTGAGGTAAAGGGTGTAGGTGTCGGCGAGCAGCCGGGAAAGACCTTGCGCGACCGCCAAGCGCTCGTCGGCGGAGATTCCCATCTCGAATTCGGTGTCGGCGGTGACCATGATCAAGCCCTCCTGAGAGCGAGCGTGTTTCCCCCCTTCATCATGTTCCGCTGTCTCCGGGGCGATAGGGCCGGACGCCATCGGGCGGCCCGGGCGTTCGGACTGCGAACGGCCCGCGGAGGGCTCAGGCCCGGAGCCAGAGCTCGATGGGGTCGTCCCCGGGGCGGAAGCCGGCTGCCTCGGCGATTGCGGCCGCGTCGGCGAGCCCGGCGGCCAGGTCCTCGGGGCGGTGGGCGTCGCTGCCGAAGCTGATCGCCTCGCCGCCCGCCTCGTGCCACCAGCGGAGCGGCAGCGGACCGGGGCAGGGGCCACGGGGCGGGCCCATGGCCCGGCTGCTGTTGACCTCGAGCGCCCGCCCGCTCCGGGCCAGCGCGACCAGGACGGCCCGGTACTCTTCCTCGAAGTCGCGCTCGTCGAACCGGAGTGTCGCGTGCGGCCAGTACCGCTTGGGATAGTCGAGGTGGGCGAGGATGGCGAAGGGGGCGGAGCTCTCCGCCAGCTCGCGGGTGGCGATCAGATAGCGGCGGAATCGGTGCGCCGCATGCTCGGGCGCGAGCATCTCGGGAACGCTCATGTCGACCAGCTCTCCCTCGACCTCGATGCAGTGCATCGACCCGAGGATGCGATCGAGCGGGCGATGGGCGAGCAGCCGCGCGACCTGGTCGGGGAAGAGGT
>PMYJ01000084.1:0-5918 GCA_003170875.1 Candidatus Dormiibacterota bacterium
CACCACACCTTCTTCGAGATGCTCGGTAACTGGTCGATCGGCGACTACTTCAAGCAAGGCGCTATCGAGATGGCGTGGGAGCTGCTCACCCAGGGCTTCGGTCTGGAGCCGGACCGGCTCTGGCCCTCGATCTACCCGGACGACGGCGACTCCCTCGACATCTGGACCAATCAGATCGGCGTCGCCGATCGCCGCGTGGCCCGTCTGAAGGACAACTGGTGGCAGGCCGGGCCCACCGGACCGTGCGGTTACGACAGCGAGATCTACTTCGACTTCGGCGGGCCCTGCTCCTGCGGGCGGCCCGCATGCACCCCCCAGGACGAATGCGGTGGTGATCGATGGATCGAGATCTGGAACCTGGTCTTCATGGAGTTCGACCAGGCCGAGGATGGCTCCAGGACACTGCTCCCGAAGCGCACCGTGGACACCGGCATGGGGCTGGAGCGGATCGCCGCCGTCCTCCAGGGGGTCCGGTGCAACTACGAGAGCGACCTCTTCGCCCCTATCGTCGCCGGGCTCGACCGTCGCGCCGCCGGTGGCGGTGAGCCGGCCCGGCGGGCGCGTTCGCTCCGGGTGCTCGCCGACCATGCACGAGGCGCGACCTTCCTGATCGCCGAGGGCGTCCTGCCCGGTAACGAGGGGCGCGGCTACGTCCTCCGGCGGGTCATCCGGCGGGCGGCGCTCCACGCCCGCAGGGTCGAGCTGGAGGGCGGCCTCTCGGCCGCGGTCGCCGACGTGGTCGCGACCCTGCAGGACGCGTATCCCGAGCTGGTCCAGCACCGGAAGTTGGCCGCGGCGACCATTCGGGGGGAGGAGGAGGTCTTCGCCCGGACCGTCGAGGCGGGCACCGACCGGCTGGAGGAGCTCCTCGCCGGCGGGGCCAGCGCGATCTCGGGAGAGGACGCTTTCCGTCTCTACGATACCTTTGGGCTCCCGGTGGAGTTAACCGTCGAGATGGCAGGGGAACGCGGCGTCTCGGTGGATCGGGCCGGCTTTGACGCGGCCCTCCAGGCCCAGCGTGAGCGCAGCCGGGCGCGCCGGCCGGTGGGCGGCTGGACCTCCGTTGCCCCTGGGCAAGGCGGCATGTCCGCCAAGTTGACTTCGAGCGCCAGCCTGAGCTCCATCGCTCCTGGCCGGGGAGGCGCCTCCGCTGCGCTGACGGTGAGCCTGGACACCACCTTCGTGGGCTACGAGACGACCACTGCTGAGGCGCGCGTCATCCACATCGGCGCCGCCGGCGAGCGCGAATCCCTAGCGGTGGGGGAGGAGGACGTCGTCTTCCTCGACGCCTCCCCCTTCTATGCCGAATCCGGCGGTCAGGTCGGCGACGCGGGCACGCTGAGCTGGGAGGGCGGCCGTGCCCGCGTGCTCGACTGCCTCCAGCTGGTGGACGGGCCGGTCCGGGGAAGGGCTCACCGGGCCCGGGTGGAGGCCGGCACCCTGCGCCGGGGCGAGACGGTCAGCGCCGAGGTCGACCCGGAGCGCCGCGCCGCGACGGCTCGGCACCACAGCGCCACCCACCTGCTCCACCGGGCGCTCCGCGATACCCTCGGGGAGACCGTGGTGCAGCGAGGCTCATTCGTCGGGCCCGATCACGCCACCTTCGACTTCAGCTTCCCCCGCGGATTGACCCCCGAGGAGAATCAGATCGTCGAGCGCCGCGTCAACGCCGCTGTTCGCGACAATCTCGTCCGCAACGTGCGGGAGATGCCGGTCGCCGAGGCCCAGGCGTCGGGGGCGATGGCGCTCTTCGGAGAGAAGTACGGCGAGCTGGTGCGGGTGGTCGACTTCGGTGGCTGGTCGCGAGAGCTCTGCGGCGGCACCCACGTCGGGCGCAGCGGCGACATCGGGGCGGTGATCGTGGTCTCCGAGACCTCGATCGGGCAGGGCACGCGGCGCATCGAGATGGTCGCCGGCGGCGCCGCGGTGGGGCGTTGGGAGGAGTCGGAAGCGCTCCTCCGCGAGACCGCCCGATCCCTGAGGGCGCGCCTCGACGAGGTCCCGGATCGGGTGGCGCGCCTGCTCGAGCAGAACCGCGAGCTGCAGCGGAGGCCCCGCGAGGGCGGGGGAGATGCGGTGAGCGCCGCTCTCCGCTCCGTCGAGGTGGCTCAGGCTGGCACGGTGGCTCTTGCCGTCGCCGATGATCCGGCGCTCAGCGGGGACGATGCCGCCGCCCTGGTGGATCGGATCTTCGCCGATCGCCTCGGAGGCGACGGGATCGCCGTCGTGTTCGGGGAGGGGACGGTCTGTGCCAAGGCGGGTGGAGCGGCTCTCGCTGCCGGGGTCGACGCCGGACGCCTGGTCCGCACCGCCACGCAGGCGTCCGGGGGCAAGGGCGGTGGCCAGCCGGGCTTCGGCCGCGGGGGGCTCGGAGACCCGGGCCGGCGCGCCGAGGCGGTGGCCGCCCTCCGGTCCGCGCTGGAGGAGCTGGCGCGGTGATCGGACGCAAGAAGTTCACCATGCTGCGGCGCCGCAACGAGTTCCACAGCCACTACACCGTGCTCGACATCGGCACCGAGTTCGTCAAGGCGCTGGTGGTGAAACGGGAGGACGGGACCGGCATCGTCATCGGCGTCGGCAAGGTGCGCCAGTCCCTCTCCGACATGCAGTCGGGAGCGGTCGCCGACATCCAGGGCGTCATCGACAACTGCGATCGGGCGCTCACCGAGGCCGAGGACATGTGCGGGGCGATCCCCGGCCAGGTGGTGATGGGCATCGCCGGGGAGCAGGTGCGTGGCTTCAGCACCACCATGACCATGCCCCGCTCCCAGCCCCAGGCCCGGATCACCCAGGCCGACGTCGCCACGGCGCTCCAGACCGTCCAGCGCCGCGCTCTCAAGGAGGCGGTGCGCCAGATGTCCCACGAGCTGGGCGTGGCCGAGGTCAACGTCAAGCTCGTCCACAGCAGCATCACCTCGGTGCACATCGACGGCTACGCGGTGACCAACCCGCTCGACTTCCAGGGCCAGGTCCTGGAGATCTCCGTCTTCAACACCTTCGCCCCGCTCACCCACATCGGAGCCCTCCAGACCATCGCTCAGGAGCTGGACCTGGAGCTGGTGGCGACCGTCGCCGAGCCCTATGCGCTCACCCGCGGCTGCGCCACCGAGGATGTGTACGAATTAGGGGGCATCTACATCGACGTCGGCGGTGGCACCACCGACATCGCCGTCGTCCGCCGTGGCATCGAGGCCATCCGGATGTTTGCCCTGGGAGGCCGCTCCTTCACCCGCCGGCTCGCCAACGAGATGGGGATGAGCCTGGAGGAGGCCGAGCGTTTCAAGCTGGCCCACGCCGAGGGGCGTCTCCCAGCCGAGCAGGACGCCCTCGCTCACGCCACCCTGGAGCCGACCGCGGAAGTGCTCGCTCAGGGGGTCGCGCTGACCCTCGAGGAGCTGTCGGGCAAGGAGCCGCTACCTCCCGCGCTGTATGTCGCCGGCGGTGGGGCGGGCCTGCCCGAGGTCGCCGAGCAGCTCTCGGCCGTCGACTGGCCCGAGATGCTGCCGATGAGCCGCCAGCCGACGGTCAGGGTGCTCGGCCCCAGCGACGTCCAGGGGATCCACGATTCCACCGGCCTGCTGGTCGGGAGTCAGGATGTGACCCCGATGGGGCTTGCGTATCATGCGGTGTCCCTGGAAGATGACGCGGACCAGCCTCTGGGCGGTCTGATGCGCCGCGTCATGAAGGCGATGAAGGTGTGATGAGGCCTGCTGAATGGCCAAGCGACTGATCTACGTCGGCCCCGACGACGACATCTCGGATCTGGCCGGGAAGTTGCAGGCTGCCGATCCCGGCGATCAGGTCGCGCTCACCGTGCCGCCCGGCGCTCAGGCCTTCCAGACCCCGCTCAACGTCCGCCTGCTGCGCAGCGTGGCCATGAAGCGGGGGCTGACCACGACGATCGTGAGTCCGGATCCCCGCATCCAGGAGGTGGCGCAGAGCGCCGGACTCCCCGTCTACAGCTCCGTGGCCGCGCTCGAGGGTGGGATTCCTGTCGAATCCCCCCGTCCCGGCTTCCGCCCCGGGGCGCCCTCGCCCCGTCCTCAGGCCCCCTTCCTGCCGGAGCCGCCCGCGGCGACGGCGGCCACGCCGGGCGGGGCGAGGGCGCCGGCCGCGCTGCCGTTCGAGTACGTGCCCCGACCGCTTCCATCCTCGGCGCCCGCAGGGGCCGATCTGCCCGCGGCCCCGGTGGCGGGGGGCGCGAGCTTTGCGCTGGCGGGGGCCGACGTTCCCGGAGCCGTCCCAGCTCCCCGGACGGGGCCCTGGGGCGCGCCGATCGTCCCGCCCCGGCCGCCGGCTCTACCCGAACATGCCCTCCCGGCGTCGGAGCCGCCCTCCGGCTTCCTGGCGACCCCGGGCACGCCGGTACCGGGCTACCCGTTGTCGAACCCGGCCGGCCAGATCTCCCCGGCCTCGCCGCCCTATGCCCCGTTTCTGCCCGCGTCGCCGGCGGGACCGCGGCCCCGACCGGGGAGCCCGTGGAGCTCCCTCTCCGAGATCCCCGACGAGGAGGAACCGGTGTCGCCCTGGGCCGGTGCACGGGCCGCGTTCGCTCCCGCGGCGGCCGCCGGGGTGATCGCCACGCCCGCGGCGCCACCCTCGCCCCCGGTGGTGACACCGCCCCCGCCGCCGCGGCATGGGTCCCAGATCCGCCAGCAGCCGCCCACCCCGCCCCCGACCTCCACGGCGGGACGCCTCCGCGTGCCCCCGCGCACGGTGATCTACGGCGTGGTGGTGGGCGTCCTGGCGCTCGGAGTCATCCTCTTCCTGCTGCTCGGCAGTTCGGCCACGGTCACCATCACGGTCGCCGAGCCTACGCTGACGGTCACCCCGACCATCCAGGGGACGACCTCGACGGCCCAGGCCACCCAGCCCAACTACATCCTGAGCAAGCAGCTCACCGACCCCGCGAGCCAGACCTTCCAGGTCACCCCGACGGGGACTCAGGCGGTGCCCGGGGTGGCGGCCACCGGATACGTGGTGCTGACCACGACCGGAGCCGGTCCGTGCTCCAACGGATGTTCCTTCACGCTCACGCCAGCCTACGAGTTCGAGACCACCGGCACTTCGCCGACGGTCCTCTTCGGGGTTACGAGTCCAACCCCGGTCATCATCCCCGGGGGCGGCGATGCGAGTAACCAGATCCCCGTAACCGCCCTGACGACGGGAGCTGTCGGCAATGTTCCACAAGGGGCGATCACTGTCTGCACCTCCGCCGCGGAGGATTGGTGCACGACCGACGCACTCCAGGCCGACAATCCTGCCCCGACGACGGGTGGCGTGGATGCTAAAAATGAGACCGTGGCCAGCGCCTCCGACATCGCCAACTGGCAGGAGCAGCTCGGTCAGGTCGAGACCCAGCTCGGTCAGACGGCCACTGCCGACCTGGCCACCAAGGCCGGCCAGGACAAGGTCGCCCTCGACCCGAGCGGCGGGGGTAAGAGCATCACCTACGTGGTCAGCCCCTCCAGCTTCCCCCCGGCCACCGCGGGCACCGTGATGACCGCTGAGACGGTGACGGTGACCATGACCGCCCAGGAGACCGTCTACAACCCGGCCGACCTCGATGCGGTGGTGCTCAAGGACCTTCAGGCCTCCTCCAACCTCCCCGCCGGGGACAGCCTGGTACCCAGCCAGCTCCAGCTCAACAACCTCCAGATCATCCAGGCGGGGAGCGACGGCAGCTTCGCCTTATCGGTGTCGGGCGTCGACTACTACCACGGACAGGTCGACCTGAGCCAGCTCAAGAGCCAGATCAGCGGGCGCAGTCCCGGCAGCGTGCAGGGGATCGTCGAGCAGGCGATCCCGAACGTCCAGAGCGTGACCGTCGCCGAGACCCCGGTCCAGTTCCTCTTCATGCCGTTCTCCAGCTCCAGCATCCACATCGTGGAGACCTTCGTGACCTCCAGCGGCTCCGG